>JBKPNM010000045.1:0-34160 GCA_046732615.1 Actinomycetota bacterium
GGGCAGTGAGTCGAGCTGCCTGACCACTTCGACCACCGGCCAGTAGGTGATCCCCTCGCCGTAGGGAAGGCAGCGACCGCGGACCACGCGAGCCTCGATCCCGTCGAGCGCCTCGGCCACGAGCCGCGTCTTCCCCACCCCCGCGTCGCCGACGATCGTCACGAGCTCGGAGCCCACCTCCGCTTGCGCTCGCTCCCAAGCCTCGGCGATCTGCGCGAGCTCCGACTCGCGACCGACGAACCGCGTCGCATGGCTGCTCTCCGGCGCATCCCGCACGGAGACCAGCCGGTAGGCGCGCACCGACTCCGACTTCCCCTTCAGTGTCAGCGGCTCCACCGGCTCCGCGACGACTGCGCCGCGCACGAGTGCGTGGGTCGCCTCGCCGATCAACACCTCGCCCGGCGCCGCCGCCCGCTCGAACCGCGACGCCACATTCACCGCGTCCCCAGTCGCCAGTCGCTCCTCGGTCCCGGTCACCACCCCGCCGGTGTTCGCGCCGATCCGGCCGTCGATCCCCAGCTCCGGCAACGCGTCCCGCATCTCGAGCGCCGCACGGCATGCACGCAGGGCGTCGTCTTCGTGTACTACCGGCACGCCGAACACCGCCATCACCGCATCGCCGATGAACTTCTCCACCATGCCGCCGTGTGACTCGACGACCCCCTTCATCCGCTCGAAGTAGCGCGCGAGAACCTCCCGAAGCGCCTCCGGATCGGTCGACTCACCCAACGCCGTCGACCCGACCACATCGCAAAACACCACCGTCACCGTCTTACGCAGCCCCCGCGCCGGCGCAACCTCAACCGCCGTGCCGCACTCAGGGCAGAATCGGAAGTCGCCGTCCGCCTGATGACCGCAACTTCCGCAGATCGTCACGAGCCGAGGGTAGAGCATGACCAGGGCATCCCAAGCGGTCGCGGGTCCCAGAAGCAAGACGCCTCACTGCGCAAGGGTGCTGTCGCTAGTCGACCGGACCCCGACTCGGCGTGTCGGTGCACGGCGGGCCCGGCTGCCCGACCCCCGTCGCGATCGTGGTGGTCGTGGGGCCAATCCCGAGGATCGACAGCCCCATCGCAGGGTTTCGACGGTTGATTTGACCGGTTCGCCGCAGCGGAGTAGCGTGGCGACAAGCCCGCTTGCGGCCGGGATGAGGACCGTTGCTCTTCCGAGGCCCGACCGAGAAGGTTCGCCAGGCACGTCGGATGTACTGCGATAGCGGGGCACGTGCCGATCGTTGCTGCGCCGCGACGACACCGCTCCCGCCGAGGAGGTCTCAGATGCCACCCAGGCGGTTCGCCAGCGAGACCATCGAGCTCCTGTCCAGCGAGCTCGAGAAGCGTGTGAAGTCACCGTTTCGGTTGCGTGACTGGCT
This sequence comes from Actinomycetota bacterium, assembly GCA_046732615.1. GTDB lineage: Bacteria > Actinomycetota > Thermoleophilia > Gaiellales > Gaiellaceae > Gaiella. The sequence goes on from JBKPNM010000045.1 coordinate 1,373, forward strand.
ACTCGAGCACTTCCCGTTCTTCGTCGGACCGTCGATCACGTATTTCGAGCCGCTCGCGGGCCGGCCGGAGTGCGTCGTCACGATCCACGGCTCGGAGTTTGCCGCCAAGCGCCAGGACAACGACGTCGAGATCGGCGGCCACACGTGCTTCGTCGTTAGCGCATCGCCGTCGGAGCTGAAGGTCATCACGCCGCCCGACGTCGAGACCGGGTCGGTCACGGTCACGGTCGGCACGAACACGGCGACCGGCCCGCAGGACTTCACAGTCCTCGGATACCCGTCCGCGGGGGCCGGTGAGGACGGGCCGCCGATCTCGTTCGCGGGCGAAGGTGCAGGAGCGGCCGGCGACGTGAACCCGATCGGCACGGTGCGTGTACTTGTCGCGCTGCTTCAGCCGAACGACACTGCGCCCGCTAACGCCGCGACCACGCGCACAGCGATCGTGAACGTCTGGACAGCGGTTCAGACGTACTACACGCAGGCGAGTTACACCCGCACAAACGTCCAGATCGACGTCTTCACGAATTGGGCGGTGCTGGACGGCACGCTGGATGACTTCCTGAACACCGCGGGCGACAACTTCGACACGGCGCAACTAGATCGGTTGATGGCGCAGGCGGCCCAGGCAGCTGTCAACGAAGGTTTCTCGCTCGACAACTACCAGATGATGGCCGCGACGATGTTCGCGGGCGGCACGTTCCTGCGCGCGTACGGAGGGTGGTCGAAACAGAACTTTTCGTACAACAACGGACTGCCACCGGGCGACCCGAACCGGATCGACATCAACATCACGGCAAACCACGACGTCAACCTGCTCGCGATCGGCGAGATAGCCAACTGGGGCCGGGCGGCCCACGAGTTCGGCCACAACATCGTCTCGGCGCCTTCGTTCACTGGTGACGGAACGGCGACGCTCGGGGAGGACGTCTACGGATCGGACCTCGTCGACCCAAACGCAGCGACAGCGAGCGTCTTCGACCTCATGGGCGCCCACGACACGCACCCGCTGTTCTCCGGGTTTCACCTTCATAAGCTCGGCTACTACACCGCGGCGAACATCGCGAAGAAGCAGTGGGACCGAAACCCGTTCAGCCAGGAATTCGACATCGTCGCGCACGGCCTCGCCGAGAACACGACCGCGGGTCGCATCCACCTGCTCAAGGTCAACGTCGCCGCGGGGCTTGCGTACTACATCCAGGTTCGCCAACGGCCGGGCGCCACGGCACAGGTCTTCGACGACAGCATCCCGCTCAACGGCGCCTCGAACCAGGGGGGCGTCGTCGTCACCGGCGTGATCAGCGACACGTTGAACACCAACCAGCAGACGCGCTTCCTCACGCTCCTGCACGCTCCCGCGGCTGTCCTCGCTCAGGGCGAATTCGCCGAGGATCCGGCCCGCGCGCTCAAGATCACCGTCGTCAATGACTCCGTGCAGGCTCGACCGCAGGTTTGCCGCGTTCGGGTCGAATGGGCGCAGACAATCGCCAACGACCCCATGGGGGCGTTCGACCTCCAAGTCGAGCCCTGGGACAGCAACTACCAGACGCCTGACGTCTGGATCGACCGCGCGCCGTTCGGTTCGTTCGACTCGTCTTCGGACAGCCAGGGTCGCCCAAAGGGGAATGGCGACAAGCCCAAGGTCGGAGCGATCAACCACTTCATCGCCAGGGTCCACGTGAGCGGTGCGATGGGCGCGCAGAACGTGAACGTGACCTTCTACGCGGTGACACCACCCGGCGTCGGCGACAACGGCAACTGGGCGCCCATCGGCACCGTGCTCGTGCCCAACATCGCCAAGGACAGCTTCGTGGATGCGGGCCCCATCAACTGGGTTCCCGTCATTGGCAAGCACACCTGTCTCAAGGTCTACGCCAGCCAGCAGCTCGGCGAGATCTCGGGCGGCAACAACTCAGCCCAGGAGAACATCTCCGACTTCATCGCAGCGGGGTCCAGTCCCGTCGACCCGGTGGTCATTCCTACGGCCATCCGCAACCCTCTCGACGAGCGCAGGATGGTCAAAATCGACGTGCGGGGCGTCCCGGCAGGCTGGCGTGTGCACTTCCCCCACTCCTGGGTCTGGCTCGACGCACGAGCTGAGAAGGAGCTCGACCTGATCGTCGTTCCTTACCTCGACTACGGCGTCTATCAAGAGCGCAAGCTCTCGAAGGACGCCGGCATCAAGATCCACGGCGACGTGCAGCGCGACTACGCGGAGCTCCTACCACCGGTCAACGAGGAGCCAGGCTCGCGCTTCTACCCGATCGGCGGAGTGCTGAACAACGTCCACATCCGCAGGCGATCCACCATCAAGCTACGACACGACCGCGAAAGCGAGCGGAACGAATGGACGATCGCCGTGCAGGGCGGGGTCGCTCCGGCTCAGGACCGCCAGCGGATTCGCGTCGAGCTCCTCGACCCGAAGGGCGAGCTGCGGGTCGTCGAAACCAAGACCGACCCCCAGGGAGAGTTCCGCGCCTCATTCGACCTCCGCTACGAACCGTCGCTCGAAGCCAATCGGAAGCTCTGGAAGAGGACCAAAGTAATCGTCAACGGAACGTATCGAGCGCAAGCGGAGATCTTTGACACCACGAAAGCCGCAGACGCGACCTCGAATCTCGTCTTCATCACGCGCTGAGAACAGACGCGTTGGTCGCTCCCGGCGGGAGGAGACCTTGACCGCACCGTGCGAAGGGAAAGAAACATGAAGGATCGAGCGAAGTCCGTTAGCAGCCTCGTCGAGAGCATTGAGGGCGAGGGTCTACCCGGTCTCGTCAAGACCGCGTACAGAATGATCGGCGAGAATCAGCCGTCGGTGGACTGCCTAAAGCGGGCAGACGATGACTTTGCCTCGGCATCCACCGCGGAGGACGTGTGGGACGCCGCACTCGGCATGGCTGACTGTCTCAGGGACGCGATTCTGGAGCCCGAGGAGCCCGAGCCACCGCCTCCACCGCCACCGCCACCGCCGCCGCCTCCCCCTCCACCGCCTCCTGTGCACGACCGGGTGGCCGACGTAGTGCTTGCCGCCCTGCTAGCCCATCTCCACGGTCAGGGCAAGACGAGACGACCCGAGGTTCAACAGAAGTCCTAGCCGGCTGTAAGGCCGTGCCGCCAGGCCCCGACCCGCCGAACGCGTTCACCGGGGGTGGTTGCCACTCCACCCCTATCGCGCACGCGAGGCAGGTGCTGTGACTTCGTGGCCGGTGCGCGCTCGAGGAGCACGGCAAGCGGTCGCTGACCGCGCGTGGTCCGAAGGCGCGTGCCGACTACTAGGCTGGATGGGCCGATGCCAGAGCCGGTGAGCATGACGCTGTACAACGACGCGGGCTGCCCGTGGGGTTACTCCGCGAACCCGGCGCTCCGTGTGCTCGAGTGGCGCTACGGCGCGCAGCTCGAGTGGAGGCTCGTGCTGATCGGGCTCACGAACGTGGCGCAGGAGTACGTCGAGCGTGGCTACACCCCGCTGCGTTCTGCCGAGGGGTACGCGCGGCGCTTCCGTCGGTTCGGCATGCCCCTGGCGCCGAACCCGCGTGCGCGAATCGTCGGTACCGGCCGCTCGTGTCGCGCGGTCGTAGCGGTGCGTTTGCAGGCGCCGGGACGCGAGTGGGCGGCGTTCCGCGCGCTGCAGTTCGCGTTCTTCACGACCACGCTGCTGCTCGACGAGGACGAGAGCATCGCGGCCGTGCTGCGGGGCGTGGAGGGGATCGACGTCGACGCGGCGATCGCCGCGATCGACACCCCGGCGGTGGAGGAGGCCTACCAGCTGGACCGGGCCGAGGCACGCAGCGCCGCCGGCTCGCCGACCCAACTGCAGGGCAAGCACGCGACGACCGACGGGCCTGTTCGATACACGGCGCCGTCGCTCGTGTGCGAGCGTGCCGGGCGGACCCTCGAGGCCGGTGGCTGGCAAACGATCGAGGCCTACGACGTGATCGTCGCGAACCTAATCCCGGACGGCGAGCGCCGAGGGGTGCCGGACGACCCGCGCGAGTTGCTGACCGCGTTCCCGGGCGGGCTCACAACTCAGGAGGTCGCACAGCTCCTCACGTCCGGCAATGACGCCCCCGACCGGCTCGAGGCCGAGGTGAAAATGCTCCAACTCGTCGCAGAGGGGGCTGCGACACGCACACCGCTCGGCGACGACGCGCTCTGGAACCCGGCCTAGCCCCAGCGGCTCGCGCGCGCACGCGAGGGATCGACCGGCTCGAGCGGTACCCCTCCCCCTCGCCACGGTGATGAGGATCAGCCTGGTCGGGGGCAAACGCCTGCCTTTCCTGACGCGCACGCGCGCACACGCGAGGCTCAGGCTAGTTGTGCTCGCCTGAGCTACCCGTCCTCTGAGTGTTCCGCGTGGCGTCGAATCCAGCCCGGAGAGACGCCTGAAGTCTCAGTACGGGCGAACTCGAGCTGATGGTGGCGCTTGGGTACGCGGCACAGATCCGCGCGATCGTCGACGACGGAGACGATGCGCTCTGCCTTGAGGTCGAACGCTGGGAGTCTGAGGCATGCGCGGCGGTCGCCCAAGCCCTCGCCGAGGTCGCCTGACCCTCGTCCGTCTCTGACATCTGTCTGACCCGCTGCCGCGAGGGCTCCATTCATCGTCGCTGTGCGGCGACCCCCGACGAGGCAAGTCGGCGCGCGATCGTCGCTCGGCGGCACACCGGTCTCACTGCTCCAGCAGTCGCAGTAAGCCTTCGCGTGGTGGGCAGAACACGTCGATCTGCGTCGCGGGCCCGCCGTCGGTTGCTGTCACGTAATGCGGAACCCAGGATGGAATCACTGCTGCCTCACCTACCTTCAACCGCCGGGTCTCGTTGCCGAGGGTGACGTCGAACTCTCCGTCCACAACGACGAATACCTGCTCCTCTTCATGTGCATGCAGAGGAGCCTCCGCCCCAGGTTCATACCTCACAAAGCTGACCATCACGCCGGTTCCTACCAGCGGTTGCAAAACCAGTCCGGTCGCTACTGTCAACTCGGGAAGCTCGGCAATTGTCACGAAGCGCCCGGGGAGCGTGGCACGTTGTTCGTTCGGCGAACTGAAGTAGGAATCCCGCTCCACCAGCCACTCCTTTCACGTTGCGGTGACACTGGTGACGCTACAGCGTCCCGCAGGTAGGGAGCTGACTCCGTCGAGCTTGAGGAGAAGACATTTGAGCTCGCGCGACCCCAGGAGCGTTGAGCGGGAGGGTGAGGGTGGCGCGCTCAACTCGCGCAGGAGGTCCGCACACGTGGGCCTCGCCCTGAACGCGTTTCACGATCGCATGGGGGCGATCGACATCGTCGCCGTCGATCCTGACTACCAGCGGCGGGGCATAGGGGCGCGTCTGACGACGTTCGCTCTCGACTACCTCGCGCGTCGGGGAATGAACATCGCAGTCGTCGAAACCGCAGGCGATCCGGGTCACGCGCCCGCGCGGTCGATGTACGCGGAAACGGGGTTCACTCCGTTACCGATCGCCCGCTACTTCCAATTGCTCGACAGGCGCTGAAAAGACCCCGGACCGGCGGCGCCCCTGTTGCATGTCTGCCGATTACGCGCACGCGTGGTCGAGGCCCATCGTCGAAGAGTCACGATCGACGTCCGGGCGCCATCCAGGTCGATGCCGCCCGATGAGCGAACGTCGACGGCCAGACCCGTCGCTCGTGACGGCCGCGCCGCGATGCGACGAAGTTGCCAAGCGCTCCGCTGGGGGGGGCCGCCGCCGCCTCACGCGTGACGGCCGATCGCCGGTTCGAGCGCGGCACGCTCCATCCCCGCGGAAGCTTCAAGAAGCGGTTTGCGGGAAGCGGCCCACGGCTCGGATCGCTCCGGGTAGGTGGTCAGGGGGCTAGGGCGCCGGCCGCACCCCGCATGTGGAGTCTCGGCGCTCGTGCATCTCGTAGTTGTAGTGCGTCGAGATCGGGTGGTAGTCGGGCCCGCGGAAGAGCCGGACGAGCGGCGTCTCCGCGCGATAGCGCTGGATGCGTGCCTCACGACGCGACTGGTACGGGATGCGCCGCATCAGGACCGCGACGTCGGGCGCGCCGTGGCGCTGCCAGTAGCGCAGGAACGTCTGCTGATAGGCGTCGGTCTTGTCCTCGGAGATCGTGGCGATCCACGCGCTCGACGTGTCCGCCCGGGAGTGAGAGAGCAGGTAGCCGGCCGGGAAGTCGCGGAAGAACACGATCCGGCAGTGCGGGCTGACGCGCTCCAGGTCGCGGCCGATCTCCTCCAGCCACAGCTTCTTGTTCAGGCTCGTCCTCAGCCCGGCGAAGGGGCCGCTGGAAACTCTCGCGTCCAGTGTCGACACCGGCCCATCGCGGTACACCGGCCAGCCGAGGAGGAGCAGGAGCGCCGGAACGGCGAGTGCCGGCACGACGGAGAGTCGCGCGGCCCCCGCGTCCTCGAGCGCCCAGACGAGGAACGACGTCGTGACGAAGATCGCCGGCAGGAAGCCGACGCCGAAGTTGACGCCGCCGTTGTTGCTCGACCACGCCGTCGCCGTCCCAGCCAGGAGCGCCGGCACCCACACGGCTCCGAACAGGCGACGGGCGTCGGGCCGTGTCCAGACGAGCACGAGCAACGGCAGAGCGAGCGCGCCGTAGTGGGCCACGTACCCGAGCGACGCCGTGTACGAGCCGAGCACCCGATCGGCCGCGACCGGCAGGCAAAGCACCGGGAGCACGAGGAGGAGCGGCACTGCGAGCGTCCGGCGGAATCGCCACGCGACGAGTAGTAGCCCGAGCGCCGGGAGGAGCAGGTACCAGTAGTGAACCGTCGTCCACTGGTGGTGGAAGACGTCGCCGAGCTTGCCAACGCTCCTGGAATGGCCGAGGTACTTCGACGATCGCTGGTATCCGTCGGCGACGGAGTGAATACCGGCGCTCCCGGCGACGAGGCCCATCGCGATGCCGAAGACGCCGAGCGACGGCAGCCCGAATGCCAGGGCCTCGCGCCGCCACCGCGGCGGCTCGATGACGACCCGCATGACGAACGCCGTCACGACGGCCACGGAGAGCGACGGGTAGGCGAAGACCGCGAACCCATGGCACAGGCCCGCGACGACGAGCCAGGCGCTCGACTCCGGCGCGAGCGAGCGGAACGCCAACAAACAGCCGGCAGTGAAGAGTCCGCTGCCGAGCGTGTTGTAGCTCAGGCTGTGGATATCGAAGGGCACGAACGCGACAGCCGCCACAGCCGCGAGCAAGGCCGCGGAGGCGCTCCGCAGCACGTTCCGCAACCCGACGAACACCGCCGCGGCGACGAGCAGCGAGAACACGAGCTGCAGGTGCCGCACGTAGAGCACGACGCCGTCCACCCCGACGAGCTCGCGCCAGACCCACACGAACGGGGTGACCAGCAAGCCGGCCTGCTGCGCAACTGTCGTCTCGTCGACGAACGGGCGCGCGCCGTCGGAGAAGCGCCACGGCAACACGGCGTAGAACGACTCGTCGGTCAGATCGACGCCGTACCAGCTACGCCGGTAGGTGACTCCGACGACGGCGATCGCGGCGGCGACCGCGACCGTCCCCGAGAGTGACAGCCGCGGCCGCGTGACGTTCAGCCCGCGGCCCCGGAGCGCGAAAGCCAGATCTGTCGCCGCCTGGCGCGAGCCGCGCTCACAGCGTCAGCGAAGCAAGTGCTCCGCATCGCACCGGAGGCCAGGACGAGGGCCGTCAGAGCGCCGTGGCTGCGACGCGGTCGGCCAGCGCTCTTTGGATCTTTCGCTGAATCGACGGCGACGTCTTCAAGAGCTCCGCAAAGCCCTTGCTGGTCACGCGGAGCACGGTAACCGGTGACGTCGCGCGGATCGTGGCTGTTCGGGGCGCATCCGTGAGAAGCGCGATCTCGCCTGCGAAGTCACCCGGCCCGAGTGTCGCGACTCGCCGGTTGCCCTTGCGAACCTCCGCGGTTCCTTCGGCGAGCACGAAGAAGTCGCGACCCGGTTCCCCCTGGCGAATCAGAACCTTCCCTTCGGGCTCGTCGAGCTGCTGCATGATCCCGGCGACTTTGGTCAGCTCCGGGAGAGAACACCCCTGGAACAACGGGACCTGCGAGATGAGCCGCACCTTGGCGTCGCGACGGAAGATCACGAAGTTGGAGTGTACGACGTCGTCCGACCGGATGGAACTCGCATCAGACGCTGTAGATCGCGCTGGAGCCCGTGCTCGCGCTCGCGCAGCTCTCGGCGCACCGGCAGCTTCGACGCGCGGTCGGTGCGCAGGGGGTCGAGCGCGCACGCAAGAAGCACGCCGCTCCGAGCGCGTACCGGCCGGCCTACCCGACACACGCCGAGCGGTTCACGAGCTTCTCGATCCGTCGTACTGCGTCGTCGGCGAGGGGCATGCTCTGGATCTCCGCCTGGATCCGCCTCGCCGCGGCGCGGTAGCTCGGCCTCTCGAGCAGCTCGCGGAGAGCGTCAGCGATCGCCCGAGGCGAAATCTCGGGCTTCAGGATCCTCACTCCGGCGCCTGCGGCGACGATCCGGTCGGCGTTCGCGTACTGGTCCGCGCCCTGCGGCAGCAGGAGCAGAGGGACGCCGGAGGCAAGGGCGCCGAGTGTCGTTCCGGCCCCGCCGTGCGCGACGACGGCGTCGCACCGCGACAGCACGAAGGCCTGCGGCACGTAGCGATGGACGAGGATGTTCGGGGGCTGAGGGCCGAGGTCGGCGGGGTCGTTCGCATTGCCGACCGTCACGATGAGCGTCACGTGCTCGCCCCGCACCGCGTCGATCACCGCTCCGAAGACGCTCAGGTCGCGGTTCCATACCGTCCCCATCGTGAGGTAGACGACCGGCGCCGCGTCGAGGCGACCGAGCCATTCGGGAGGCTCGGCGTCCGGGATCGCAGCAGCGGCGGGCCGAAGCGGTTGCACCTCCGGGACGGATGCGATTTCCGGATCCTGCAGTGACGGGGGACACGTATCGACGTACAGGTGGCGGAACAGACCCGCCGTGGGGTGCGGGTCGAGCCCGCGAGAGCGCCAGTGGCGCCCAGCCGCCTCACCCGTCGCGCGCAGCAGCGACGAGCCGATCAGCGCCCCGTAGCTGACGTCGACGTAGGGAATGCCGCGTACGCTGCCGACGAGGGGCGCCGCCAGCTCGGCCACCTCATGGACGACGACAGCGGGTCTCCAGGCGTCGACTATCGACTCCAGATCGTCCGCGCGAGGCACGAGCTCGAGGTTGGCGAAGATCTCGGTGAGGAAGAAGCGGCGCTGAGCGTCGCCGACGAGTTGGTCGAACCCCGGAAAGCGCGGCGCCCACTCCGCTCGGAAGCGCTCGTCGGGACCGGCCGGAAAGCTCTCGTACCCCGCCTCGCGGGCGCGGGTCGCATACGGCTCTCCCGTGGCGAACGCGATCGCATGGCCGGCCGCGGCACCCGCCGCCGCCAGCGGGAGCAACGGCTCGAAGTGACCTGCGAGGGGTCGAGAGGTGAACAACATTCGCATCGGCCCACCGGTTCGCATCCTTGCACTCTTGACCCGATCACCCTGCTCGACCCGCCGCGCCGTCGGGAGCCATGAGAGCGCGGGCGGGCCCCCGATGCGTAAGGATCCGCCCCACGGCTACTCCGAGGTGAAGAGCGTGTGGATGTGACTCGAATGGGCGAGTACCGCGCCGACGTCGTCGTCGTCGGCTCGGGGTCCTCCGGCGCCGTCGTCGCCCGCCGGCTCGCGGACGCCGGCGCCCACGTGCTCCTCCTCGAAGCCGGCGGCGCCGACGACAACCCCGCGATTCGCGACCCCGGTCGGCTTCACGAGCTCTGGCTCTCCGAGGTCGACTGGGCGTACGAGACCGTCCCGCAGCCGCACGCGCATGGCCGACGGCTCGCCTGGCCTCGTGGGAAGGTGCTCGGCGGGTCGAGCTCCCTGAACGCGATGATCTGGGTGCGCGGCGCGCCGACGGACTTCGACACGTGGGCCTACCTCGGAGCCGACGGCTGGTCGTGGGACGACGTCCGGCCCGCCTACGAGCGCCTCGAATCCGAGTTGCGTCTGCTGACGGCGTTCGAGCCCGACGCTGTCCACGTCGCGATCGCCGAAGCCGCTCAGGAGTGCGGGATTCCGCTCAACGAGGACTACAACGGCGACGAGCAGGCCGGCGTCTCGTTCATGCAGTACACGATCCGCGACGGTGTTCGCCACAGCGCGACCGCGGCGTTCCTCCTGCCGGCGGAAACCAGCGAGAACCTCGAGATCCTCTCCGGCGCGCACGTACACCGCCTGCTGCTCGATGGCACGCGCTGCACCGGTGTCGAGTGGTCGACCGGGAAGGCCCACGCCGACCGGATCGTCGTCAGCGGCGGCACGATCGGCTCGGCGCAGCTCCTCCTCCTCTCCGGCATCGGCCCGGCGGATCATCTGCGCTCCGTGGGCGTCGACGTCGTCGTCGACCTCCCCGGCGTCGGCGAGAACCTGCACGACCATCTCCTCTCGCCGGTGATCTTCAGCTCGACGCGGGAGATCGGGCCGCCGGCACCGGGCCTGCCTGCCTGTCAGACGCATCTCTTCTGGCGCTCGCGGCCCGGGCTACCGGTCCCCGACATCCAGCCGATCCACTTCATGGTCCCGATGTACGAGGAGTGGATGTCGGGGCCGCCGAACGGGTTCACGCTCCTCGGCGGGCTCGTGCGACCGCTGAGCCGCGGGACACTGCGCCTCACCGGCGCGACCGCCGAGGACCCCGTCGCGCTCGACCCGAACGTGCTCGCCTGCGACGCCGACCTCGCCGGTCTCGTCGCGGCGGTCGAGCTCTGCCGGCGGATCGGCTCCGCCGACGCGCTCCGCGACTGGGGAGTCACCGAGGAGTACCCCGGTGCACGCGACGTCCGCGACTACGTCTGCCGAACGGCGATCACGTACCACCACCAGGTCGGTACGTGCAAGATGGGCCGCGACACGCTTGCCGTCGTCGACCCGCGGCTGCGAGTCCACGGTGTCGAGGGCTTGCACGTCGCCGACGCGTCGGTGATGCCGGCCGTCACCACTGGCAACACGAACGCGCCGTCGATGATGATCGGTGACCGTGCAGCGGAGTTCATCCTCGCCGATGCTTGAGCTGACGGGCGTGCTCGAGGACGACGGGGCTGCGCTCGCGGCCCACGTCGGCCGCGACCAGGACGACTCGAACGACGCCCGGATCGCCTTCCTGCGCATGCACGCCGAGGCCGTCTACGCGGCGCTCACCGACGGCCTGTCGTCCGCGCTGCGCGACGACGAGCTCGTGTACGCGGCGGCCGAACGCTTCCCGGGGCTCGTCCCGACGAGGGAAGAGATCGCAGCCGAGCGCGAGCGTCCGCTCCCCGAGAAGGAGGGCGTCGAGATCGCGCAGGGCCTCTTTCTCTCCTTCGTCCTCGCGTCGCCGCGCTGCGGTGCGCATCTCGTCTGGTCGATGCTGCGCCCGACCGCGACGGCGCTCGAACGTCTCGACGACTTCCGTGCGACGGGTGTCGCCGACCTCGGCGGCACGTATCTCGAGCGGCGGGGGAACGTCGCGTACGTCGAGATCCGGAACGACCGGCACCTCAATGCCGAGGACTGCGTCACGCTGCCGACGACCGAGACGGCGGTCGACCTCGCCCTGCTCGATCCCCCGATCGAGGTCGGCGTCATCCGCGGCGCGGTCGTCAGCCATCCCCGCTACGCGGGCAGGCGCGTGTTCGGCGCGGGGCTGAACCTGACGCACCTCTACCACGGTCGGCTCGACTTCATGTTCTTCGTGACGCGCGACCTCGGCTACGTGAACAAGCTCTTCCGCGGGCTCAGTTCGGACGTGCACCGCCCGAACGAGCCCGAGGAGACGACGGAGAAGCTGTGGATCGCCGCCGTCGAGACGTTCGCGATCGGCGGCGCGTGCCAGATCCTCCACACGGTCGACCACGTGATCGCAACCCGCGGCACGCGCCTGTATCTCCCCGCCCGCAAGGAGGGCATCCTCCCCGGCGCGTCGAACCTGCGTCTCGCACGTTCCGTGGGCGACAGGCTCGCGCGGCAGGCAATCCTCTCGGGTCTCGAGTTCGAGGCAGGCACGCCGCAGGGAGACCTCCTCTGCGACGAGACGGTCGACTCGCCGGAGGAGATGGACGACGCGATCGCAGCGCGCGTCGAGGCGCTGACAAGCTCGGGGCTCGTCAACGCGGCCGGCAACCGGCGTGCGCTCCGCGTCGGCGCCGAGCAGCTCGACACGTTCCGGCAGTACATGGCGACGTTCTGCCGCGAGCAGGCGTACTGCCACTTCAGCCCCGCCCTCGTGCGGAACCTCGAGGAGCACTGGAGTGCACACGAGCGCCGACTCTGAGCGGTTGCCGCGCGCCGAGCTGCGCGCCCTGCAGGCGGACCGGCTCCGTGCGACGTTCGGCGTCGAGCTCGACGCGCTTCCCGAGCAGCCGTTCACCGAGAAGTCCCAGCTCCGCGACGCCTACCCGTACGGGCTGCTGCGGGTCCCTCTCGCTCGGCTGGTGCGCCTCCATGCGTCGAGCGGGACGCGCGGCAAGCCGACGGTCGTCGGGTACACGGCCGCGGATCTCGATGCGTGGACGGAGCTCATGGCGCGGTGCATGACGATGGCCGGCGTACGGCCGGGGATGCTCGTCCACAACGCGAACACCTACGGCCTCTTCACGGGCGGGCACGGCTTCCATCAGGGCGCGGAGCGGATCGGGGCGGCTGTCCTGCCGGTGTCCGGAGGCTTCACGGCGCGGCAGGCGATGCTGCTGGCCGACCTCGGCGCGCACGTCCTCGTCTCGACGCCGTCGTATGCCGTCGTGATCGCGCAGGCGGTCGCCGACGCGGGGATCGATGTCGGGTCACTCGAGCTCGGCCTGTTCGGCGGCGAGCCCTGGACCGAGAGCCTGCGCTCCGAGATCGAGCGCGGCCTTCCCGGCCTGCGCGCCGTCAACTTCTACGGGCTGTCCGAGATGTGCGGGCCGGGAGTCGCGGCCGAGTGCATCGAGGCGCGCGACGGGCTGCATGTGCACGAGGACCACTTCGTCGTCGAGATCGTCGACCCCGACACCGGCGCGCCGCTGGAGGAAGGCGCCGAGGGGGAGCTCGTCTTCACGACGCTGCGCAAGGAGGCGATGCCTCTGCTGCGCTACCGCACCGGGGACATCGCGTCGCTGACCACCGAGCCGTGCGTGTGCGGACGGACGATCGCGCGCATCCGCGGCCTGCGCGGCAGGCGCGACGAGATGATCATCGTGCGCGGCGTCAACGTGTATCCCTCCAACGTCGAGTTCGCGTTGCTGTCGGTTCCGGCGGCCGCGCCGCACTACCAGCTGGTCGTGTCGCGGGCCGGTGCGATGGACGAGCTGCTCGTGCAGTGCGAGCCCGTCGACGACACGGTCGACACCTCGGCGCTGCGCACCGCCGTCGAGCGCGTGCTGCACGATCACCTGGCGATTCGCGTCCGCGCGGAAGTGCTCGAACGCGGCGCCGTCCCTCGCAGCGAGGGCAAGGCGGTGCGGATCGTCGACCGGCGGGCGTGACGGCCGTTCGAGGGGGGTGAGCGCCGACACCCGAAGAGGGAGAGAGCCGCTCGGCCCCGTTTCCGTCCCTTTCACGGCTGGTTGTCGTCCCGTTCGGACGGGTATCGAGGCGTGATGCCCAGGCTCGGGTCCCGTTCGCGAGAAGTGGGCGGCTTCAGTCTCGATGTCCGCGAGGCGGGCGCCGGTGACCCCGTCGTGCTCGTTCACGGGCTTGGCGTGTCGGGCGAGTACTTCGAGCCGCTCGGGGAAGCACTCGTCCGCTCGTTCAGCGTCTCGATTCCCGATCTCCCGGGTTGGCGGAAGAGCGAGCGGCCGCGGCGGGCGCTGACGATCGGGGAGCTCGCAGAGGTGCTCGCAGATCTCCTCCCCCCGGGCGGACGTCCGCCGGCGTTCGTCGCCAACTCGCTCGGGTGCCAGATCGTGCTCGCCCTCGCCGAGCGGCACCCGGAAAGGGTGCGGGCGCTGATCCTGATCGGCCCGACCGTGGATCCCGCCTACCGCGGCTGGCTCCGGCACGCAACGCGGCTCCTCGTCGGCGCGACGCGCGAGCGCAACGGCCTCCTTCCGATCGTGCTCGAGGACTACGTGCGCATGGGTCCGCGCCGCATCCTCGCGACGGCACGGGCCGCGCTCGCGGACGCGCCGGAGCAACGGCTCGTGAGGATCGCGGCGCCGGTGCTCGTCGTGCGCGGCGAACGCGACGCGCTGACGACGTCCGGCTGGGTACGCCGGTGCGCCGAGCTCGCTCCTCGAGGAGAGCTCGTCGAGATCGCGGGCGCCGCGCACGCGGCCCACGTCTCACACACCGGGGAGGTCGCCGAGCTCGTCGAGCGGTTTCTCGCGGAATGCGACGATGACGTCGGCGAGCTCGTCGGCCGCGTCGATCATCGGGACATGACCGGCTCGGGATAGAACCACGAGCCGCGCGTCGCGGAGCGCCTCACACCAGACCCGTCCCTCGAGGGGCGGGACGATGGGGTCTCGGGCACCCCACACGAGCAACGTCGGCGCGACGACGGACTCGAGATCGGAGCGAACGTCCGCGGTAGACACGTGCCGCCCCCCGCGGACCAGGTTTCGCGGGCCGGCACGCAATGCGTCGGCCGTCAGTCGCCTCAGGAGGGCGGGGCGGCTCCGTGCGACCGTCACCGCGAGTGGCCACAGGTACGGAACCATCGAGCGTCTCGGCCTGATCCCCGGAGGGGCGATCAGGACAAGCCGCCGAACGAGGTCCGGGCGGAGCGCCGCGACACGCGCCGCGACCAGGCCGCCGAGCGAATGGCCGGCCACGTCCACGGGCGGCTCGAGCCCCTCGAGTTGCTCGATGACCCACTCGGGCAGCCGCAACGGCGCGAGCGATCGGGGGAGATCGAGAAGGACGATCGGGCCGCCCTCCTCGAGCCGAGGGACGACGCCTGCCCACCACCGCGAGGATCCCGACAGGCCGTGGACACACACGAGCGTGGGGGCACGACCTTCTTCACTCCGGGCCTGTTCCACGGTCATCGTGCGCGCTCGGGCCGGCCTTTTCGCAACGAGCCCCGGCGGGAGCTGTTGGGTCCTGCCGTGGCCCAGGAACCGGATGCCCTGGAGGAACGGGCAGGATGGCCACGACAGAACGCCCTCGGGCGCTCCCCGGCAGCGAGAGACGCGAGTCGGAACGGAACGCGATTACGCGTCCACGTCTCCCCGGGATCCGTCTCGGGATCGGCCTCGGCGGTTTCGTCGACGGGATCGTGCTCCATCAGATCCTTCAGTGGCACCACATGCTGTCCGGTGAGGGAAGCTTCCAGAAGACGACGGTCGGCGGCCTCGAGGACGACACGCTTGCCGACGGGTTGTTCCATGCCGGCACGTGGCTGGCGGTCGCGGCAGGAATCTACTTCCTCTGGCGTCGCACCGACGACTGGCGCTGGCCGGCCGGCGGCCGGGCCTTCGTCGGCTGGCTTCTCGTTGGTTGGGGCCTCTTGAACGTCGTCGAGGGTGTCGTGAACCATCGTGTTCTCGGGCTTCACCACCTCCGCGAGGGCGCCGGGATCGACCAGAGGGCCTGGGACCTCGGGTTCCTCGCATTCGGTTTCGCGCCGATCGTCGGTGGCCGGTTGTTCGCGAAGTCCGCGGAACGAGCTCTCCCGCCGCGGCGACATCGGCCGGCGGACCGCTCACTCCTGCCTGACGATGTCGACCGAGATCTCGACGGCCCGGCTCGTTCCCCTGTTCTCGAGCCAGTGCCTGGTGTTTCGATCCTCGGGCCAGCCCACGCCTGGCCCGTACTCAGTGGCGACTCCGTCGCGATGGTCGGTGATCGTCCCTTCGAGGACGTAGACGACACCGGGCCTGTCCTGGTGGTCGTGGATCGGGCCGTAGACGCCGCCGGGCTCCATCGTCACCATCCGCATCCGGAGCTCACGGCCCACCATCCCCTCGATCTCGCGACCGAGATCGACCGTTGCGAGTAGCTCCACTGCCACGCCTTTGGTCTCAGGTGCCGTTCGTTCGTCGTCCATCCGTTCTCCTCTCGTCCGAGCACAAGCGGCCCGCGCGGGATTGCGCGGCCCGAGAAATGGGTACTGAGTTCATCCACGGTGACCCAGGGGGAAGCGGCGATGCGAGACAACGAAACGGACGGTGGCGGGATGGGCACCGTCGACGCGCAGACGGCTCCGGTCGAGCCGGAGCAGCACGGCTTCGACGTCACCGAGGAATGGCCGCAGCTCCCACCGCTCGAGCTCGCCGTCTGCCTGGCCGATTCCGACCGGCGTCGCTCCTCCACACCGATGTCGCGCCCGAGGTGAACGTGCTCGAAGGCGGTCGCAAACGGCGGCATCCGCCGAGCGCTGCGTTCCTCTGGCAGCTGGCAATCTGCATCGCGAGCGCGATCGGCGCGACGTGGCTCGTGCTTCGCATCTGACCGACAGGAGGTCCTGATGTCCACACCAGAACGGTCGCAGGATCCGGGCGAGCACGGCTACGGCGGGACGAACCGGGACTACCCGTCGCGCGACGAGCACGACGAGTCGAACGCGCCCGCCGAGGGCGACGACGACACGGACGACCCGCGCGAGGCGCCCGACCCACAGGCGCCGGACGAGGCGACCTGATCGCTGCGGTGTGGGCCGGGACAAACCCCCGGCCCCCACCGCGTGAGGATGTCCTACGCGCGCGCAGGACGGTTGAACATCTCCCGCTCGCGGCGATCGAGATCGTCGCGCCGCGGCCACGGGCTCGAAACCGCCGCGATCCCGATCTCGGCGAGACCGACGACCACGTGCGGCAGCCAGGCGTTCGTTCCCTCGTCGCTGAACCCGAAAATCCAGGGGGACAGCGCGAGGAACGCCCCGATGAGAGCGTCCATCACGAGGTGGACGTGCATCGGGATGAGCTTCGCGACCCCCAGCTCGTAGTTCGTCATCAGCGCGGTCGCGATCATGGCCAGGCCGACGCCGATCGCGACCCACTTCGCGGCTGCGACGTCGTTGAACTGGAAGATCCACGGTGCGAGAACGAGCACGACTCCGACGAGGTAGTCCAGCACCCCCTGTGCTCGCGTGTCGATGAAGCGCACCTCCACTCCCCACCTCCTGCTCGTCGTTGGTCAGGTCGGATCGACGCGCACGGCGATCTCGAAACCTCCGGCGTGCCCGTCGCCCGGAAACGACGCCGTCCTCAGTCGGGGAGGGTGTCCGGCACGTTGCCGCACGCGATCGTCCGCGAGCCGCCTTCGAGCTCGACGACGACGGCGTAGTCACCTTCCACGAGCTGTGCCAGGCCGAGCTGCACTGTCCCGGTCGAGCTCGAGCCCGCCAGCGGCGGGAGCTTGGCGACGACGTTCCCGGGCCTCGAACACGAGCCGCGTCGCAGCTCAACGGGATTGGCGCCCGCGCCCGACGGTTCCTGGTTGTCGATCCCGTCGACGAGGACACGGGTGCGATCGCTGCCGACATAGGTGAGGACTGCGCGCGCCCCTGCGACGTTCGAGTCGTCGACCTCCTGCAGGTCGAACGCCACCTCGCCCGGCTCGCCCGTGTCCTCCGCACCGTCGTCGTCGCCGCACCCGGTGCCGACGAGTGCCACGGATACGACGAGGAGTCCCAGCCAGGCGCGCATGTCCTCGCGTGTTGCCCGAGCCGCCAGGCCGTAAACGGCCGTGGCGACGGGTTTTGCGGCCCCTCGACAGTGGAACCGCCTCGACACACGTCATGCACGTCCGGGAGGTGAGAGCTCGATGAACCCGCTCCGTGGTACCCGGGGCCACCCGTCCCATCCGCCGATCACCGACGCCGCGATCGGCATGTTCACCCTCGCAGCGGCCCTTTCGATCATCGGCGCGATCGGCTGGATCGAGGATGCGGCCGGCAAGGGCATGTGGCTCGCGCTCCTCGGCGGGCTCATAGCGAGCGCCGGCGCAGCGCTCACAGGGCTCCTCGACTGGCTGCACATCGAGCGCGGAACGCCCTTGTGGCGGACCGCCACGACGCACATGGCGGTTATGGTCACCGCGGTCGTCCTCTTCTCGATCGCCGCGATCCTCCAGTACGACGGCTTCCACGACGGCGATGTCACGACCGGCGGGCTGGTCTTCGCGCTTCTCGGGTGGGCGACGCTCACGGCCGGCGGTTGGCTCGGGGGGTCGCTCGTCTTCGTGCACGGAACGCGGGTCGTCGGCGACGACCACGCCGGCGTCCGAGAGTCCGCGGATCCGCTGGCTCACGAGCACCCGACACGTGGCGCCAGAGCTCGGGAGACGCCGACATAGCGGCCTCGGCACACCCGCGGCGGCGCCGCGCCGTGGGCGGACGCGTGCCGATCAGCCCCGCGCCGCTCGAGGAATGGCGTCCCGGCCGCCTACCCGCGTACCTGTCGAACGGCGTGGTCGGCGTCCGGGTCGCACACGTGCCGCATCTCGGGGGCGTCTCGGTGGTGAACGCGTTCGCCGGCGTGGACGGCGACAGTGGAGCCGAGGCGATGGCTCGCACGCCGTACCCGCTCGCCGCCGGGCTGTCCGTCGACGGGCTCGAGCTCGACGCGGCGCGCGAGCGCGCACGGCTGGTGCGTCAGGCATACGACTTCTCGACGGGCGAGCTCGAGAGCCGCTTCGTCTTCGAGGCGGACACGGCTCGCGCCGACGTCGACGTGACGACGTTCTGCAGCCGGACGCTCCCGACGCTCGTCGTCCAGGAGATCGTGGTCTCGGTCGACCGGGCCTGTGACCTCGTCCTCGCGGCCGGCGTCGACGACCGTGGCGTCCCGGGCACGATGCTGCGACGGCGGACCGGCGACGGCAGCACCGTCGCCGAGCAGGTCGACGGGTCGCTCGCCTGGCGCAGCCACGGTGACCTCGGGACCGCCGGGGTCGCCTACTGGACGGAGTTCCTCGGGGCCGAGCCCGAGCGGAGCTTCGACCGCAACGAGCTTCGCCCGCTCCAGACCCGCTACGCCTTTCGCGCGCGAACCGGACGGCGCTACCGCCTCCGGCAGATCGCGGCGGCCGTCCCGGACGCGATGCACTCGCAGCCGGATCTCCAGGCGGTGCGGCTGTGCCACGGCGGAGCGCAGCAAGGCTTCGAGCGCCTCCGAGCCGACAACCGCCGCGCGTGGGAAGAGGTGTGGGAGGGACGCGTCCGGATCGACGCTCCGGCGCCGTGGCAGGAGCTTGCCGACGCGGCGTACTTCTATCTCCACACGTCCGCGCACCCGTCGTCGCCGGCGAGCACCTCCATGTTCGGCCTCTCCTACTGGCCGGACTACCACTACTACCGCGGCCACGTGATGTGGGACGTGGAGGCGTTCGTCGTCCCGCCGTTGATCCTGACGCAGCCGGAGACGGCGCGAACGCTGCTCGAGTACCGGTCACGTCGACTCCCGGCGGCGCGGATGAACGCCGCGATGTACGGCCGCCGCGGCGCGCAGTTCCCGTGGGAGAGCAGCATTCGTAGCGGCGACGAAGCCTCGCCGAACGAAGGCGCCGCCGCTGCGCACGAGGACCACGTCAGCATGGACGTCGCCTTCGCGTTCAGTCAGTTCCTCCACGCGACGCATGACTGGCGGTGGGGGCGCGAGCACGCGTGGCCGGTGCTCTCGCAGGTCGCCGAGTGGATCATCAGCCGAGCGACGGAAACCGCCCGCGGCTTCGAGATCCACGAGGTCACCGGCGTCGCCGAGCTCGAGAACCCCGTCGACAACAACGCGTTCGTGAACATGTCCGCGTCCGTTGCGCTGCGCGAGGCGGCCGCTCTCGCGGAAAGCCTCGGTCGCACGGCGGATCCCGCCTGGGAGCGGATCGCGCGGAGCATCTTCCTCCCCGTCGACGACCGTGGCGTGATCCGGAACCACGACGCCTACCGCTACGACGAGGAGAAGGGGTCGACGCCGGAGGCGCCTGCCGGCCTCTTTCCCTTGACGTTCGACTGCCCACCAGACGTCGAGCGGGCGACGTTCGACTACTACCTCGGGCTGGCCGACGACTACGTCGGCTCGCCGATGCTGTCGACCCTCCTCGGCGTCTACGCCGCCCGCGTCGGCGACAGGGAGCGGTCGCTCGAGCTCTTCCAGCGCGGGTATGCGGACTTCGTCGTGCAGCCGTTCTCGATCACGACCGAGTACGCGCCCGACGTCTTCCCCGAGCAACCGGTCGCGGGACCGTTCTACGCGAACCTCGGCGGCTTCCTCACGAGCTGCCTCTACGGCCTCGCAGGCGTGCGGATCGGCGACGGCGAGCCCGAGACCTGGTGCGCCCGTACGGTGACGCTGCCCGCCGGCTGGGACGCGATCGAGGTCGACCGGATCTGGGCGCGGGGCAAGACGGCGAGGCTCACCGCCCGGCAGGGCGACGAGCACGCCACGCTCGTGGTCGCCTAGCGCGAGACGACCTCGCGAGCCGGAAGGACGACGGGCTTGACGGATGCTGCGTCCGCGGCCGGCGCGGAGGGCGGCGTCCGTCTCGTCGAGGCCGAACCGCCCGGTCACACGTGTTTGGCGCCGCGCGAGACGGGGACGCCGGTGGCGTGAAGGTCGTCGTCGTCGGTGCCACGGGGAACTGCGGAACGAGCCTCGTTCGTGCGCTCTTGCGAGACGACGCGGTCGAGTCCGTGACCGGCGTCGCTCGTCGGCTCCCCGACCTCGAGCTGCCCAAGGTCGAGTGGTCCTCCGCGAACATCGAGCACGCCGACCTCGTCCCGCTCTTCCGCGGCGCCGACGCCGTCGTATCGCTTGCGTGGCGGATCCAGCCCTCACACGATCTCGACGCGCTCTGGCGCACGAACGTCGAAGGCACGACGCGCGTCATGCGCGCCACTCGCGAGGCGCGTGTCCCGGCGCTCGTCTACGCGTCCTCGGTCGGGACGTACTCGCCCGGGCCGAAGGACACGCCGGTGGACGAGAGCTGGCCGAGGGACGGGATCCCGCAGAGCTTCTACGCGCGCCACAAAGCGGAGATGGAGCGGCGACTCGACGCATTCGAGCGCGAGACGCCCGAGATGCGCGTCGTTCGCGTGCGACCCGCGCTCGTCTTCAAGCGCGAGGCCGCGACGGGCATCCGGCGGCTGTTCGTCGGCCCGTTCCTGCCGCCCTTCCTCCTGCACCGCCGCCTGCTTCGTGTCCTCCCGGACATTTCGGGCCTACGCGTCCAGGCGGTGCACGCCGACGACCTCGCGGATCTCTACCGCGGGACGATCTTGAGCGACGCGCGAGGCGCGTTCAACGCGGCCGCCGACCCGATTCTCGACGCGGAAGCCGTCGCGGCGCGTCTCGGGGCGAAGCGGCTGCCGGTTCCACGGGCGGTCGCGCGTGCCGCCATGGCGGCGAGCTGGCGCGCACATCTCCAGCCGTCCCCTCCGGGCTGGCTCGACCTCGGTCTGGCGGTGCCGACGATGGACAGCTCGCGTGCCCGGGACGAGCTCGGATGGAGACCGTCCGTGAGCGCGCTCGACGCCTTCCTCGACGTCGTCGGCGGCATGCGCGACTCCGCGGGCGGGGCGACGCCTCCGCTCGACCCCGCGACGAGCGGTCGCGTGCGCGAGCGCGAGATCCTCACCGGCGTCGGCTCGCGCGACGAGGCGGCGGCGTGAAGGCCGTCGTCTGGCACGGGAAGGAGGACGTCCGCGTCGACGACGTGCCCGACCCTGTCATCGAGGAGCCGACCGACGCGATCGTGCGCATCACCGCGACCGCGATCTGCGGCTCGGACCTCCATCTCTACTCCAAGCTCTCGCCCGTGATGCGCGAGGGCGACATCCTCGGCCACGAGCCGATGGGAATCGTCGAGGAGGTCGGGCCCGAGGTGCGCCACATCGCGCCGGGCGACCGGGTCGTCATCCCGTTCAACATCGCATGCGGCAGCTGCTGGTACTGCGAGCGGGGGCTCCAGTCGCAGTGCGAGCGGACACGCGACCACGACCTCATGCCGCGGCTCGCGAGCCTGCTCGGCCGTGGAAAGGGCGCGAGCCTCTTCGGCTACACCCACCTCTACGGTGCGGTGCCGGGCGGACAGGCGGAGCTCCTGCGCGTGCCGCAGGCGCACTACGGGCCGATCCCCGTTCCGCACGACGGCCGCGACCACCGCTACCTCATGCTCTCCGACGTCCTTCCGACCGCCTGGCAGGCCGTCGAGTACGCCGACGTCGTTCCGGGGGCCACCGTCGCGGTGTGGGGCCTCGGCCCGATCGGCCAGATGTGCGCGCGAATTGCCCGCCACAAGGGCGCGGAGCACGTGCTCGGGATCGACGTCGTGCCGGAGCGTCTGACGATGGCCGCTCGCCACGGCGTCGAGACCATCGACCTCGCCGGCACCGACGATGCCCCTGCGGTCGTCCGTGAGCTGAGCGGCGGCCGCGGCGCAGACTGCGTGATCGACGCCGTCGGGATGGAGTCGACCGGCTCGACGCTCGACCGAGTCCTGCAGACGACCAAGATTCAGCTCGACCGCACGCATGCGCTCTGGCAGTCGATGCGCAGCGTGCGGCGCGGCGGTACGTTGTCGCTGGTCGGCGTCTACGCGGGGCCTGTGCACATGTTTCCGCTGGGCGACCTCTTCGACCTGCAGGTCACGCTCCGGATGGGGCAGGCGAACGTCCGCCGCTGGATCGACGATCTCGTTCCCCTCGTCGCCGACGGCAACGACCCGCTCGGCGTGGACGATCTCGTGACGCACGAGCTACCGCTCGACGACGCTCCGCGCGCGTACGAGGACTTCCAACGCAAGCGCGACGGCGCCGTCAAGATCGTTCTGCGCCCGTAGATCGAAGGCGCATGACGTCGAGGAGCGGTTCGAGGCCGGGAATGGGCTGACCCGCGTTCACGGCGACGATCTTTTCGAAGTCTCGCTGCCACAGGTCGACCTGGTCGAGGTGACGGTCGATCGCTCGCCCGAGGTGGTTCGCGAGGCCCACCTCACCGGCTCTGTGCAGTCGAAGCGCGAGCTGCGCTATCGCAGCACGAGGGAGGTCGACGCCTCCGACGCGGATCAATCTCGATGCATTCGGAAGACGATCACCCGAGCGCGCTTCCGGAGACGTCGCGTCGGAGACGGTCGTGCGGCGGCCAGGTCGTGCCCGACTAGTCGTCATCGTGTTCGTCGGAAGGCTCGTTGCCGGGCAGGACACTGACACGGTTCGAGGCCGGCGGGATGCCACTCGTATCGGTCGGCTGGTCGCTCTCGACGGAAAACGTGTCGCCGTGCTGCTGCACCCCGTGCTGACGCTCCACGCGTTCCTCGAGGCGGCCACTCTCGGAGGGATCGTGGTCGGAGGGTTTCCGTTCGCCGCTCGGCTGGCTGTGGATCTCTTCGGACACGTCGTCCTCCCCTTGCGTCGGTGGCGGGACGGTGGGATGCCCCGCCTGGCGACACCGGAAACGCGGCGGCTGACGCGACGAACAACCCGCAGACGTCGCGCGCCAGAACCGCCACGAGAAGGAGCGCCGCTCGATTTCCGGCGCCAACACGTGCCCGGCGCTACGAGCGACCCGTCTGGTCCGGGTCCTCGCAGTCGACGTTGACGTAGCCGGAGCGGAAGGGCGTCTCCTGACCGGACACCGGGTCGTACGCGTGCCGCAAGACGCAGCCGGTGTCGTTCGTGAGCAGGTGAACCGAGACCGATGTGTCGGCCGATGTCGTCCGCACGCGGTGGATGTCGTCCTGCGGCGGGATGAGGACGTAGAAGTCGCCGGGGCGCAGCGACCGCCGTTCGACGAGCTCGAGCGCGTCGTCGCGCCGGACGTAGATCTCCTCGTCCTGCTCCCCCTGGTACAGGCCGACGAGCCCCCACGCGAGGTGGTCGTGGATGGGCGTCGCGGAGCCCGGTGGCACGACGAGCGAGAAGAGCGACAGCGACCCGTCGCCGGCGCGGTAGAGCAGCCACTGGCCGATCCCGCCGCCCATTCCGCTCTCCGGCGCAGCCGCGCGAAACTCCGAAGGCAGCCAATCCGGGTCGGCCAGGAGCTCGGCGAAGCGCGGCCTGAGCGCGTCGCACGCCTGCGTCGGCGACGCGGCGGTCGCGACGGTCGCCTGCACGTCCGCGACGAAGGAGCGGACGAGCTGCGTCCCGAGCACGAACTCGGAATCCACAGTCACGCCGACCATCATGCCGCGCCGCCGATCACGTACGCTCACACGCCTCGTGATTCTCGCGGTCGACCAGGGCACGACGGGGACGACCTGCATCGTCGTCGACGAGGAGCTGCAGCCGCTCGGCCGCGGCTACCGCGAGATCGCGCAGCACTTCCCGCAGCCGGGCTGGGTCGAGCACGACGCGGAGGAGGTCTGGCGGAGCGTCGAGGACGCGGCGCGGGAGGCGCTCGCCGCCGCCGGTGTTGCACCGGCGGCGCTCCGCGCGGTCGGCATCACGAACCAGCGCGAGACGACGATCGTCTGGGTGCGCCGGACGGGACGGCCGGTCAGGCCCGCGATCGTGTGGCAGGACCGGCGCACGGCGGAGCGCTGCGCGGAGCTCCCCGCCGAGCTCGTACGCGAGCGGACCGGGCTGGTGCCCGACCCGTACTTCTCGGCGACGAAGCTCGAGTGGATCCTGCGCCGCTGCGACCTGCCGGCGAGCGAGCTCGCGTTCGGGACGGTCGACTCGTGGCTCGTCTGGAAGCTGACGCGCGGCTCGACCCACGTCACGGACCTGACGAACGCCTCGCGAACGATGCTGCTCGACCTCGCCCGCGGCGAATGGGACGACGAGCTGCTCGAGCTGTTCGGCGTCGACCACTCGGTGCTGCCGTCGGTCGTCCCGTCGTCGGGCGTCGTCGCCGAGGGAACGCTCCTCGGCGCCTCGGTGCCGATCGCCGGGATGGCGGGCGACCAGCAGGCGGCGCTGTTCGGCCAGGGCTGCCACGCCGCCGGGGAGGCGAAGGTGACCTACGGGACGGGGACGTTCGTCCTCGTCAACCTCGGCGCGACGGCGGAGCCGGTGGGCGAGGGCGTCCTGCGCACTGCCGTCGCCGTCGCGCCGGACGCACCGCGGCAGACGGCGGCCGAGGGCGCCGTGCTCGTCGGCGGGGCGGCGCTGCAGTGGCTTCGCGACGGCCTCGGGCTGATCGGCGACGCGGCGGAGAGCGAGCAGCTCGCACTCCAGGTCGAGTCGACCGACGGGGTCCACTTCGTCCCCGCGCTCACGGGGCTCGGTTCGCCGCAGTGGCGGCCCGACGCGCGCGGGCTGATCACCGGGCTGACGCGCGGAACGACCCGGGCGCACGTCGTCCGCGCGGCGCTCGAGGCGATCGCGCACCAGGTCGCCGACGTCGTCGACGCGCTGCCGCTTCGCCTCGACGTGCTGCGCGCCGACGGCGGCGCGACCGCGAACCGGTTCCTGATGCAGTTCCAGGCGGATCTGCTCGGGACGGAGGTGCACGTCGCGGCGGAGACCGAGGCGACCGCGCTCGGCGCGGCGGCCCTGGCGGGCCTCGGCGTCGGCGTCTGGCGCGACGCCGAGGAGGTCGGACGCCTGATTCCCCCCGGTGCGACCTTCGAGCCTCGGATGGGACGCGACGAGGCAGCCGCGCTGCGCGAGGGCTGGCGGCGCGCGCTCGCGCGGGCGCTGTGACGTCGCTCGTCTCGATTCGACAGCGAGCTCGCGTCCTGGGGAGTCAGGTGCGCGGAGAGAGGCCCCGGACGCGGTTCCAGACCGGCCGGAGCAACGGATCCGTGACGCGGCTGACGAGCACGACGAGCCGGGCGATCCACGGTCCGCCGGCGCGCGTGACGAGCAGCGAGGAGCCGAGCCCGACGAGCATCCCCGCGAGGACGTCGCCGGGGTAGTGCATCCCGAGGGCGATCCGAGAAAGGCCGATGAGCGTCGCGGCGACGAGGAAGAGCGCTCCCGCGCGCCGCGAGAAGACGAGCACCGTGAAGGCGATCGCGAACGCCGCGGCGGCGTGGTCGCTCGGGAACGACGGGTCGGTCGTGCGCGCGCCGAGGACATGCGTCAGCTCCGGGTGGGAGGCGAACGGGCGCGGTCGCTCCCAGAGATGGGCGATCGCCTGGTTCGCGAGCAACGCGACGCCCGCGGCGACGAGGGCCGAGGCGGATGCGAGCTTCCACCGACGGCTCCCGTACGGCCGCGCGAGGAACCAGAGCGCGACGGTCGCCGCGGCGTAGAGCGGTACGAGAAGGCCTGCGAGCGCCCTCGTCGGGTCCTCGAGCCAGTCCCGGGTCGCGACGCCGCTGTTGATCGCATGGAAGAGCGTCCAGTCGATGATCGCACGGTAGTCGCGACTGGGTTGCCGCCGGGTTACGAGGGCTACGGTACGGGCGGATGCCGCTCCCGAACCGCGTGACGCCGCTCGGCGAGCTCGTGGCCGACCCGGCGAGAGGGCTTGTCTACGGGAACCGCGGCTGCCTCCACGACGCCGAGCGGCGAATCCGGCGGCACTACCAGGTGAAGCGCTGGATCGCGTGCCGCCTCGACTTCCGCGGCCGGCGGCGCTCGCCGCTCATGCGCCCCGGGCGCTTCACGGAGGTGTTCTTCCTCGACGAGGCGACGGCGCTCGCGGCCGGCCACCGCCCGTGCGGCGAGTGCCGGCGCGAGGACTACGACCGCTTTGCGGCGCTGTGGCTCGACCTCCACGGCGAGCGCGGAGCCGACACGATCGACGCGCGCCTCCACGACGAGCGCTTCGACGCGGTGACACGGATGCGTCGCCTCCACGCCGGGCGGTTCGAAGGGCTGCCGGACGGGTCGTTCGTTCTCGACGACGGCACTCCGAAGCTCGTTCTCGGAAAGTCCTTGCTGAGCTGGAGTCCGTCGGGCTACGAGCGGCCCGAGCCGAGACCGAAGGGCGCGGCGACGCTCATCACGCCGCCGTCACTCGTCGCCCTCCTCCGCTCCGGGTGGGAGTCCGCGGTGCCCGTCCTCCACCCGTCGGCCGTGCGCGTCGACAACCTTTCCGGGTACTCCACCTAGAGCTCCTCGGCGCGCGCGAGAACGTCCTCGCGGGACACCTTCCCGACCAGGTCCGGATGGTCGGCTGCCACGTGTGCCTGGGCCTTCGCCCAGAGCTCGTCATCGTCCTTGCCCTCGATGATCTTGCCACACACGCAGGTGATTCGCCTGAGCCCGTTCACCCGTTGCACGGTGGTCATCCTAGGTCCTCGGCAGGCTCTACGCGTTCGTGGCTCATGCTCGCGAAGGCTCGGGCAACAGCTCCAGTTGCGTGAGCAGCGAGACCTGGTCGTAGTAGATCTCGCCGCCGACCACTCGACCGTCGGCGTCGAAATGCCACATCTCACAGATCGGCAGCGCCCACTCCTTCCCCGTGGCGGGGAACGGTCCGAGGGGACCGTCGTTCGTGCCCCGGGCCGTAAAGCGTGCCAGCACGAGGTCACCGGCGTCCGTGTACCGGGCATCGGTGACCCGGCAGTCGGACGAGGCCTCGATCCATCCCTCCAGGAAGTCGTTCGCGAACTCCTGCGGTGTCGTGAACGTGATGCCGCGAGCCCGGTCGATCCAGGTGATGCTCTCGGCGTACTCGCGCACCATCGCGCCGAAGTCCCGGCGGTTGAAGGCCTCGTGCCCAGCGCGGTAGGTCTCGACGTTTCTGGATTCCATCGCTCCTCCGTTCGTCGTCTCGAAGCCATGGTCGCAACGCGTCGTTTCCCGAACCTTGCGCTGACCTTTCGGCGGGATGTCGGCCTCCGCGAGTCCGCCGCGCCGGAGGCGTGGGGCCCGCTCGAGCGCGGACCGGGCTGCGATGGCGACCGCGGTCACGACCGCTGCCCCCGCCGGTGCGAGCTGCAGGACGCTTTCCTCGACCGGGATCCCCATGACGTGGGCGACGATCATTGGAAGATCTCCGTGGTGCAGTCGCCGCCCTGGAGGCGCACCTCGTGCGCGCGAGCGGGGCCGTCCGGGCGGTCGGAGAAGTCGACGAAGAAGTCGGGGTCGATCTCCATCCCGCCGTTTGGGTCGCAGTTCACCCGCAGCAGCCATGAGCGGAGCTGCGGGTAGAACTGGTTGTCCCACGTCGAGTAGAGCGAGTTGGTGACGTAGAGCCGGCGGCCGTCGTAGGAGAGCTGGAGCATCTGCGGGCCGCCGTTCAGCTCGCGGCCGGCGTCGCTCGGCTTGCCCAGCACGCCACCGAGCCAGAGCCGGGCGGCCAGCCTGGGGTTACGCGGGTCGGAGACGTCGTACTGGCGCAAGTCGCCGTGCAGCCAGTTGCCGAAGTAGAGGAACCGGTCGTCCATCGAGAGCACGAGGTCACTGATGACCCCCGGCACGGGAAAGGGCCAGCCCTCGAGCGGGACCGGCTCCACCTCGATCACCGGGTCGGCCGCCCAGGCGCCGTTCGCGCGGTGGAAGCGCCACATCACGCTCGACAGGGCCGCGCCGACGAAGCCCTCCTCGGAGTCCGGGTCATGCTGCCAGCGCACCTCGAACGGGAGGAGGCCGTTTTCGCCGAGATCCACGGTCTGCTCACGCGTGCGCGTCTCGAGGTTCCAGAAGTGGATGCGGTGGCCGTAGCGGCCGGCCTCGATGTCGGCGGCGTCGAAGCCCGGCTCGTAGGCGTTCGGCTCCCCGAACTCGGAGGAGACGAGCACGTTCTTGCGCGGCTGGTACCAGAAGTCGTAGTTGAAGGGAGGCGTTTCGCCGCCGTTCTCCCAGCGGCCCTCGACCTCGAACGTCCTCGCGTCCAGTACCGCGAAGCCGCCGGCCCCGGCCCCGTCGGCGTCGCCGAGCATCGAGACGACGATGTTGTCGCCGGGCATGCAATGCACGGTGTGCGGCCGCGTATAGCCGGTCTTCGCCACCAGCTCCTGACGCTCGATCACCTTCTCGATCCGCGGCCTGCGCGGATCGTCGGCGACGTCGACCACGTGGATCCGCGACGAGCGGAAGCCCGGCACGATCAGGTGCGATCGGTCGGGGCCGTGGCAGGCGGAGCTGCAGCGGTTCCAGCCGAAGTGGTGCAGCTCGTCACCGAGGTTCGGCATCGGCGTCTCGTGGATCAGGCGGCCCTGTTCGGCGTCGACGACCGCGAGAAAGTCCGGCTTCTCGACTCCCGTCCCCTCGTGGATGCAGGCCAGGTAGAGAAACTCCTCCACCGGTGCTCGCATCGCCTTCCGCGGCGAGCTGTGGAAGGACACGGGCTTGTGGTGCGCGTGCATTACGGCTCCTCTCGGTCGGGGTGCGAGGATCGTCCGACCGCGGCCTTCCCGAACCTTTCCCCGACCTTTCTAAGCTGTTTTGCGATGGCGTTGAGAGGCGAGACCCGGATCCAACTCTGTGGCCGTCTCGTCGTCAGGTTGGAGGGGCGGCGGGTGGACGATGTCCTGCCCGGGGCTCTGGGCCAGCTGCTCTTCGCCTACCTCGTGCTCAACCGGCTCCGTCGGATCGACCGTGACGAGCTGCTGGTCGCCGTCTACGGCGAGGACGCGGCGCCCGGCCAGGCGCGGCTCAGCGTCCTGCTCTCGAAGATGCGCCGCATCACCGGGCCCGAGCTGCTGGCCGGGCGAACGCAGCTCGAGCTCGTCCTGCCGCCGGACGCCTTCATCGACCTCGAGGCGGCGCTCGACGCCCTCCACCGAGCCGAGTCGCATGGAGCGAGAGGAGAGTGGGCGTCGGCCTGGGGACCGGCGAGCCTCGCCTACGATGTCGCGAGTCGGCCCCTGCTCCCGGGTCACGACCGACTGTGGCTCGACGACTGGCGGCGACGCCTCGACGAGATACGGCTGGGCGGGTTGGAATGCCTCGCGGCGGCAAGCCTCGGGCTGGGCGGCCCGGAGTTGCCTCAGGCAGTGAACTGCGCGCGTCGCCTCGTCGAGCTCGCGCCCTTCCGCGAGAGTGGCTACCGGATCTTGATGGAGGCTCTCGAGCGAAGCGGGAACGTCGCAGAGGCGCTGCGCGTGTACGACGGGCTCCGCGTCACGCTTCGCGACGAGCTCGGGGTCTCGCCCAGCTCAGCCGTGCAGGACGTCCATCGACGCCTGCTCGGGGCGACCACCACGACCGCCTAGATGGCGTACCGGACAGGGCGTACACCTAGTCGACGCGCTCGATCCCGACGGCGCGCCGGAGCTCGCGCATGTCGCTCTGCAGGCGCTCGTTGTCCGGCTCGATTCCCTCCATCAGGTCTGCGAGCCCGTCGGCGAGCGCGTCGAGCTTCTGATGCATCGCGACCTCGCTCCGTCGCTGCGAGTTCTGGAGCAACGCCACGAGCAGGAACGTGACGATCGTCGTCGCCGTGTTGATCAGCAGCTGCCACGTGTCCACGTTCTGGATCACGAGGATGCTCGGAAGCCAGACGACGACGAGCAGGACGCACGCGATGAAGAAGGCCGGTTCGCTGACGACGTCCGACGCGCGTTCCGCGAACCGGTCGAAGAAGTTTCGCGGATGTGCCTCGTTCTCGTCGGGCTCGGCCACGACTCCCGGTTCAGGAAGCGAAGGCGGACTCCTCCGCCCAGAGGTGCCGGTTGCCGGGCTTCGCCGTGGTGGCCTCTGGTACCACTCCGCCGTGGCGTCCAGCACCGATCCCGGCTTCACCGTCTGGCTGACCGGCCTCTCCGGCGCCGGCAAGACGACGATCGGGCGGGCCGTCGCCGGCGAGCTCGAGCGGCGCGGCCTCCACGTCGAGGTGCTCGACGGCGACGTCGTGCGGACGCATCTCTCCAAGGGTCTCGGCTACTCGCACGCCGATCGGGACACCAACATCGAGCGGATCGGCTGGGTTGCCTCGCGGCTGACGCGGCACGGCGCGGCGGTCGTCGTCGCCGCGATCTCGCCCTACGACGCGACGCGCAAGCGCGTGCGAGCGCTGATCGAGGAGCAGGGCCCGTTCGTCGAGGTGTGGGTCAAGGCTCCGGTCGAGGAGTGCGCCCGGCGGGACGTGAAGGGCCTCTACGCAAAGGCCTTCGCCGGCGAGATCACGCAGTTCACCGGGGTCGACGACCCCTACGAGGAGCCCGACGACGCCGAGGTGGTCGCCGACACCGTGGCGCTCACGCCCGACGAGTCGGTCGGGCTCGTCCTCGCCGAGCTCGAGCGACTCGGGCTCGCGCCCGTCGCCGAGCCGGCCGCGGGCTGACCGTCAGGCACCGAGCTCGTAGCCGAGCGCGACGAGGGCGTCGCCTGCCTCGCGCTCGACGTCGGCGAGCTGCTCGGCCGTCAGATCCCGCCGCCAGCGGCCGGCGGAGCTGTCGTGCGCCTCGGCGAACGCGGCGACGACGAGCGCGCCCTCGACGCCGAGCCGGTCCGCGACGGGTGCGGCGGCGGCCGCGGGATTCGAGACGAGCTCCTCGTAGCGAACCTCGACCGTGCGCTCCGGGACCGAGCAGGCGGCCGTCACGTAACGGCGCCACGCCCACGCGACCCGAGTCGCATCGGAGACCGACGCGAACTCGTCCTCGCGCCCCGCCTCGACCCAGAATCGCGCATGCGCCCCGAACGGGAGGCGCGCGTCGTCGGCGCCCGTTCGCTCGGCGCTGAGCCAGCCGCGCTCGAGCAGCGACGTTGCGACGTCGCGCCCGTCCCGCACGACATGGACGGCGACGGCCTGCGGGTACGCGCGCAGCGCCGCAGGGAGGACGAAGCTCGTCTCCGGCGTCTGCTCGACGCCGCGCAGCCCGCGCGCGAGCCCCAGGAGCCGGACGCGCTCGAGGATCCGGCGGAGCCTCGACGCGGCGGCGTCTTCCGGGAGGCCCAGAAGCGCCGGGATCGCCGCCTTCCAGGGTTGCACCTCGTCGAGGTCGACGAACCCGGGCAGCGACCCCAGCGCGCGCCCGGTGAACGTCGTGCCGGAACGTGGCGAGCCGACGACGAACACGAGGCGCTCCTCCGCGCCGAGCCTGCGCCGACGGCGGGCGATGCGGAGTGCGCTGCGCCCGTAGAGCGCCGCGCTCGTCACCGTCTCGCCGACCGGGCGCACCGCGGGAGCCTAACCGGCGTACGTCGCGCCGAGCTCGTCGATTCGGGACGCGCTCCGCTGCAGCGCTGCACGGGGAAGCCGGCCCGCGCGCGCCTCCGCGAGGAGCGCGTCGTACACCTGCGCGGTCGAGCGCTCGGAGCCGACGAACAGCAGCAGGTCGACGCCCGCCCGCGCGGCGCGGACGGCCGCGGCGGAGAGGGAAACCGAGTGCGTCGAGGCGAGCGGCTCGAGCGCGTCGGTGATCGTGACGCCCGCGAAGCCCTGGTCGCCGAGCAGCCGCACGACGCTCGGCGACCAGGCCGCGGGCCGGCCGCCGTAGGCCGTGTACGTGGCGTTGGCGACCATGACGAGCGGCACGACCCCCGCGACGACCGCGCGCCGGTAGGGCACGAGGCCCGGCGCGAGAGCCGTGGCATCGGCGTCGATCGTCACCGCCGCGTCGTCGGTCGAGACCGTTGCGAGCCCGAGCCCAGGGAAGTGCTTCAGCGTGGGGGCGATGCCTCCGTCGAGCAACCCGGCGGCGAACGCGGTCACGTCCTTCGCCGCGCGAGCGGAGACCGTCGAGAAGCCGCGACGCTGCTGGGCGATGAACGAGCCCTCGATCGCCGGGACGTCTGCGACGGGTGCGAGGTCGATGTCGACGCCGAGCCGTTCGAGGGCCTGGGCGGTCGCGCGCCCGCGGCTGCGGAGCGCCCCTTCCGTGAGGCGTCCGAGCTCGTCGGCGGACGCGGCCGGCGGCGCCCAGCGAAAGCGCCGCGAGAGGCCGCCCTCCTGGTCGGCCATGATCAGCAGGCGCCTGCCGCCGCGCTCGGCCGCGGCGCGCAGCGACGCGGTCAGCGCGCGCACCTGCGGCGCCGAACGGACGTTGTGGCCCATCAGGATCACGCCGCCGACGCGGCCGGTGCGGGTCCGTCCGAGAAGTGACGGCGACGCGGTCGTTCCGTCGACGCCGACGACG
>JBKPNM010000046.1:0-18901 GCA_046732615.1 Actinomycetota bacterium
GTCGACGACCTGCGCGAACTCGCGCGGGGCCTGTGTCCCGCCCAGCTGGACGCCGGACTGGCGGCCGCACTCCGCGAGCTCGCGCGGCGCGCGCCGCTGCGGGTCGAGGTGAGAGCGACCGGCGAGCGGTTCGCCGAGGGCGTCGAGACGGCGGCCTACTTCATCGCCTGCGAAGGCCTGACGAACGCGATCAAGCATGCACAAGCATCCACGGTGCTCCTCAGTGCCGCGCCGCAGAACGGAAACCTCGTCGTACGCGTCGCCGACGACGGCATCGGCGGCGCGGCGCCCGCGAACGGCTCCGGTCTCGCGGGCATCGCCGATCGCATCGCCGCCCAGGGCGGGACATTTCGCATCGTGAGCCGACCCGGCGAGGGCACGAACCTGACCGCGGAGCTGCCGTGCGCGTCGTGATCGCCGAAGACCAGGCCCTGCTCCGCGAAGGACTTGCGCGGTTCTTCGTCGACGGCGGCCACGAGGTCGTCGCCTCCTTCGGGGATGCGGACCGACTATTGGACGCCGTCGCCGAGCACGAGCCCGACCTCGTCGTCGTCGACGTGCGGATGCCGCCCACGTTCACCGACGAGGGAGCGCGCGCAGCGAGACAGATCAAGGACGCGCACCCGGGAGTCGGTGTGCTCGTCCTCTCGCAACACGTCGAGGTCACGCACGCCGTCGCCCTGGTGTCGCTCGGCGGATTCGGCTACCTGCTCAAGGACCGCGTCCTCGCCGTCGACGAGTTCCTCTCCGCAGCGGAGAGAGTTGCCCAAGGCGGATCCGCGCTCGACCCGAAGGTCGTCGGGAGCCTCGTCGCACCGGCCGGCGCAGGGGACCCGCTCGCCGACCTCTCCGACCGCGAGCGCGACGTGCTCGCGCTCGTCGCCGAAGGCCTCAGCAACGCCGCGATCGCGAAGCGCCTGTTCATGAGCGAGCGCACCGTCGAGGCGCACGTGCGCCACATCCTGCTGAAGCTCGACATTCCCCAGAGCGAGGACAGCCACCGACGCGTGCTGGCGGTACTCGCACACCTCAGCGCCGCCGAAGCAGGCGCCGGCGTCTAGTCTCGGTCGCCGTGCGAGGCGACGTGGGCCTGCCGTCGACTGAGAGGAAGCCGAGGGCGACCTTGATCGAAGAAACGGGTCGATGGAACCTGGCGGGGTCCCGAGACGGCCCCAGCGTGCAGCTGACCGCGACGAGCCCGTGATCGTGGAGACAACCGGAGAAAGCGCATCCAGAGTCGAACTGGTCGCCGGGAGGACGGAACCATGCCGAAAGAGATCAAGGGAAATGCGGGGCGAAGGCCGCCGGAACCCGCAGCGAACCACTCCGTCATCGACGACTGGCTCGGGCGCCAGATGCCGCACCTGCAGCCCGTTGTCCGGGCGTTGGACGAGTCGATCCGGGCAACGATCCCGGGTCTCCATTACGCCGTCAAATGGAAGCGCCCGTACTACGGGCTGCCAGAGCTCGGCTGGATCATCGAGCTGGCCGCCTACGACGTATCGGTGAATGTCGTCTTCTTGGGCGGCGCAGACTTCGACTCCCCACCGCCACTCGGAACCATCGACCGCACCCGCTACATCAAGCTGACCACCCTGGAGGAGACACAACGACCGGAGCTACACAACTGGATCGAACAGGCGAGCCGCACGCCGGGTTGGACCTAGCGGTCGGTGCCGCGCTCGGGATTCGACCCTCGCCACGTCAACGACGACCACGGACGCCGAGGCCTCGTCACCGCTGCATCCGCGGGTCGTGCGCGGCATCGGCGTACGTCGGAGGGCACCCGCGATCGATCGCGTCGCGGCGCAACTCGTAGTGCCAGGGTTCGTTGCCGTAGATCCGGCACAGCCCGTAAGCCGCGCCGTGTTCGGACAGCCACTCGGCGCCGCGGCGGCCGATGTCCACTGCGCCTCCCGAGACGTGCGCGGACGTCTCGGGTGTCGCCACCCAGCGGGCCGCTTCGTCTTCCGAGCCGTACTTCGAGACCGCCTCGCGGCGTAGTCGTTGCTGGTACGCGGGCGAGCGCCAGCCGCTCTCGACGAGGAGCTCGACGCCATTCGCTGCGGCGTCTCGCGCGGCTCGCCGCAAGGCCCCGAGGAGAGCCGCATCGAGGTTGGCGACGGCCGGAATCGTGTGGTCGAAGACGGAAGTCCCGTCGGGGACGGCACCGTCGGCTTCGCCGAGCCCGCCGTGACGTTCGCGCCGAGGCTCGCCCGTCGCCCGGGGCTGCTCGCTCGGAACGACGTCGATCGGTGGTGCGGCCGTCGAGAACGAGGACGTCGGCAACTGCTGGCCGAGCACGGCGATCGCCGCGATGACGGCCAGCACGCCCGCGAACCGGAGCCGGCGAACCCGCCTCCGGCGAGCGGGCCGCCGGCGGGTCGTCCGTGTGGGCGTGCGGTACGGCACGCCGCCATTCAACGAAGCGTTGTGTTGCCGGGCCGTATCCGGTTTTCGATACGCCCGCGATACACGCCGGCTCTAGCATCGGGGCGTGCGCGTGTTGCTTGTCGAGGACGAGCCCTACATGGCGGAAGCCATCCGGGACGGCCTGCGCCTGGAAGCGATCGCGGCGGACATCGCCGGTGACGGCGATAGCGCCCTGGAGATGCTCGCGGTCAACGCGTACGACATCGCCGTCCTCGACCGTGATGTTCCAGGCCCGACAGGGGACCAGGTCGCCGAACGCATCGTCGCTTCCGGCAGCGGCATGCCGATCCTCATGCTCACCGCCGCGGACCGGCTCGACGACAAAGCAGCCGGCTTCGAGCTCGGCGCGGACGACTACCTCACGAAGCCGTTCGAGCTCCGAGAGCTCGTGCTCCGTCTGAGAGCGCTCGATCGCCGGCGTGGCCACAGCAGGCCGCCCGTGCGAGAGCTCGCGGGTCTCCGGGTGGATCCGTTCCGGCGGGAGGTCTACCGCGACGGTCGCTACGTCGCGCTGACCAGGAAGCAGTTCGCCGTGCTCGAGGTTCTCGTAGGCGCCGAAGGTGGTGTCGTCAGCGCCGAAGAGCTCCTCGCGCGGGCGTGGGACGAGAACGCCGACCCGTTCACCAACGCCGTGCGCATCACCGTCTCGGGGGTGCGCAAGCGGCTCGGCGAGCCGTGGATCATCGCCACGGTCCCCGGCGTCGGCTACCGCATCGACGCCGGACCGGACACCGGCCGCGGAGACGAAGCGGGTGGATAGAGCGCCCGGTCCGAGCGTTCGCCTGAAGCTGACCCTCAGCTACGCCGGCTTCCTCATGCTGGCCGGCTTCCTGATGCTCGCAGCCGCGTGGATCGCCGGCCGGCCGGGGCGCTCGTTCGAGTTTCTGCTCCCGGACGGTGTGAGCAGCATGCTCGGTGCGCTCGTGCCTGGGAACCACGCGTTCCTTCTGCGCGCCTTCGCGCCGGCTGCGGGCATCGCACTGGCGTTTCTACTGGTGTTCGGGCTCGTCGGGGGGTGGCTTCTCGCCGGCCGGATGCTCGCCCCGCTCACGCGGATCACCGACGCGACACGAACGGCCGCGGACGGGTCGCTCTCGCACCGAATCGAGCTGCCGGGCCGCAACGACGAGTTCCGGGAGCTCGCCGACGCCTTCGACGCCATGCTCGCGCGGCTCGAAGCCCTGGTCGGCGAACAGCAGAGATTCGCCACCAACGCATCCCACGAGCTACGCACTCCGCTGGCGATCACCCAGACACTGCTCGAGGTCGCGCGCGACGATCCGAGCCGCGACACCGACGAGCTCGTCGACCGCCTCCATGCCGTCAACAGCCGAGCGATCGGTCTCACGGAGGCGCTGCTCCTGCTGAGCCGCGCCGAGCAGCGGTCGTTCACGCGAGAGCACGTCGACCTGTCTCTCCTGGCAGAGCAGGCGACCGAGACGCTCCTCCCCCTCGCCGAGAAACGCCGCCTCACGATCGTGACCTCCGGGGACGCGACGCCCACCGTCGGCTCACACGCGCTCCTGCTGCAGCTGAGCACGAACCTCGTGCACAACGCAATCGTCCACAACCTGCCCGAGCACGGCAGCGTGTGGGTCACGACGAGCGTTCAGACGAGGAGCGCGGTGCTCACCGTCGAGAACACGGGCGAGAAGCTCACGCCGCAGTTCGTCTCCAGGCTCGACGAGCCGTTCCTTCGCGGCACCGAACGCATACTGGGAGACCACGCGGGTGTCGGCCTCGGCCTCGCAATCGTCAAGAGAATCACCCAGGCGCACGACGGCACCCTCGGCCTCGAGCCCCGGGCGGCCGGCGGGCTCCGCGTCACGGTGCAGCTCCCCGCCGCACCGTCACGGAACGGCAGCTGACGAGCTCCTCGATGGCAAGCGGTTGTCGTGGTGGCGGACATCGCGGGCCAAGCGCGACGGCGACCATCACCCGGTCTCGATCCTCGCATGCCGCCGACGGGTCAGGTCGACGGCAGCGATTCGCAGCTCGCTGGTGTAGCGCTCGCCGCCGAGGTCCAGCCAGCAGTCGTCAGGACCGGGCAGCATCTCCGACACCCCGACGAGCTCGTCCACGCCGTCCGCGCGCCGCCGGATCTGACGGCAGAAGCTGCGCGCGAGGACCGGGCTCTCCATGTCGACGTAGGTCGGCTTGCGTTCGCCGGGCATGGTCACGAAGACTCGACGCGGCATCGCGTGATCGCGGGCCCAACCCGTGACAGCGCCAGTGTCCGTCGGGCAGTCGGCGACCGGAATCCGCCAGCTCTCGCGACTGTAGACGGTGCGCCCTAGCGTGATCCGCTCCGTGTGCTCGTCGCTTGGGAACGGCTCGTAGTTGAACACGGTCGCGACGAACATCGGCAGCCAGAAGAGGGCGTGGAGCGGTGCCCGAAACGAGCCCTCGCGGTCCGTGATCGTGTCTCCGTCGACGAGCAGGTCGGCGACGGAGACGACGCGCGAGCCCTGACCTGCCCGGGCCTGCGGCGTCGGCGGCAGGACGATGATGTCGCCGGGAAGGTTCGTGGCCGGCATCAACCGCGCGGTCAACGGGACTTGCTGACTTCGCAAGGGGAGTGGATGGATCGTCGGCGTGCCGACGTCGGCCCCCCACGTCTCGAGGAACCGCTGCCGCTCGGGGTGACGGTACGAGAACAGGCCCTGCCCGAGTGGGTTCGTGCCGGGGTGAAAGTCCCCGATGACGACGAGGAAGTCGCCGCGCTCGATTGCGTCGGCGTCTGCGGCCGCAATCTGGGTGTCGGCGCTGTGGAAGACCGAGCTCGGCCACGCCGGCCCGAAGTCGGAGAACCGGGCGCGCGCTCGCTCGCCGAGGGACGTCCGATTGGGGTGGTCGAGCAACCCCGCCCAACGCCGCTGGAGCTCGCGGCGCTCGGAGGCAAGCAACCGAGGCAGCTCCCGCAACGCCTCGAACACCTTGCCGTAGATCGGCGCGAGCGGACGGCGACCGCCTGAGCCGATCGCCTCCATCATCAGCCCGCACCCCAGCTCGAAGCTACGGCCGCACAGCCATCGCGAGCTCTCCAGCAACGGTGGCAGAGACTCTGCGAGCTCTGCGACCACCGAGGGGCCGACGTCCACGTCGAGGTCCCGCATCGCGTCCATGTAGACAGGGGTTCGGCCGCCGCCTGCAAGCTCCGGGCTGCGAACCGGCGGCTCGCCGACCACCTGCTCGAAGACGTGATCGAATGCGTCGAGGGTGTCGCGAAGCGAAGCCCGCGACGCAGCGGCGACGCGCTCACGCGCCGCCTCGAGGCGCGCAAGCCCGGTCGCGGCGCGCTCGCGGACGGCGGCGTCGGCGATCGACTCGATGCGGGCCAGGACGTCTTCCTCAGGCCACGGGCCGAGCGGCAGCCATGCGTCGTCCGTGAACGCTTGCAGGAAGCGCTCGAGGCACCAGGTCTCCATGTGCACCGAACGCTCACGGACGAGCGCGCGCGAGCGTTGCGCGAGCGCCGGACCATCGTCGCGAACCTTGCCCCACGCCAGCGCCCCGAAGAACCCGATCGTGTCGTTCTTCGCGCAATACCTCTGCCAGTAGCGGGCAACGACCTCCTCGCGCCGTCGCGCCTTGCTCGGCGTGCCACCCGTCTCGAGCAGGCCGTCCAAGTTCGCAAGGACGTCACGGTTCTGCCACGTCACAGCCTCGCGAAAGGCCCGATCGGCCGCGACGTCGCGCAGACGAGCCGCTTCGTCGTGGGGACCAAAGGCGTCGAGACCGGCGACCGGAAAACCGGCGCTGCGAACCGCGAAGTCACGCCGAAGAGCCCACTGCCCGCCAAGCGCGACCAGATGGTCGGCCATCGTGCCGACCTGATCAGCCCGCTCGGCAACAGCCGGACTCACCGACGCACCGCCTCGCACTCCTCGACCACCGTCGGCCCCGTCTTGTCGGAGAAGCGATCGAGGACGCCCGAGGAGACGAGTCGCTCCCGAGCGGCGAGCGCTTCCTGGGTGGAGTCGAACTCGACCTCGATGAAGACCTCGTTCGGATTCTCGCTGTTGCGGAAGCGCCGGTAGCCGGTGGCGGCCCGGCGAGCGCCGGCGGAATCCTCGTCAACATCGGCTTCCACGCCTCCTAGTCACGGACATTGATGCGGGTGAGGATCACTGCCATATCGACTCCTCTGGAGAATATTCATTAACTCTTACGGATATTGAAGTAGTGGCTAGGATAACAATATGAGTAGGAGTGTCAAGCCCCGACGCCGCTACGAATCGCCGCGCAGGCGCGAGCAGGCAGCCGCCACGCGGCAGGCGATCCTCGAGGCAGCCGAGCGCCTCTTCGCCGAGCGCGGCTATGTCGGCACCTCCGTCGCAGAGATCGCCGAGGAGGCGCGAGTGGCCCTGAAAACCGTCTACGCCGTCTTCGGCACCAAAGCAGAGGTACTGCGCGGGCTCTGGAACCTGCGCATGCGCGGCGACGAGGAACCGGTGCCGATGCCCGAACGCCGCTGGTATCGCGAGATCGTCGACGAGCCCGACCCGCGGCGTCGGCTCGCCCGCGTCGCGCGCAACTCCCGAGTCGTCCGCGAGCGGACCGCGCACGTGACCGAGATCGTCCGCCAGGCCGCCCCAGCCGACCAGCAGATCGCAGCCCTTTGGGAGCGCTTCCAGCGCGAGTTCTACGAGCTCGGCGTCCGCGGAATTCTGGAAACCCTCGAGCACGACGGCGTCCTCGCCACCGACCTCACGACGGCGACCGACGTCGGCTGGACGCTGACGCACCCCGACGTGTACCAACTGCTCGTCCGCCAGCGAGGCTGGAGCGCCGACGCCTATGAACGCTGGCTCGCCGAGACGCTCCCGTCACAGCTCATCAAGGACGGTGCAGGCGCACGTCGCCCGCGATCACGAGCGCGGAACCGGCCAACGGGCAACGAGTGAGCACTCCCGCTGGAGAACGACCCCCTCTCTAACGGCGAGGTGGTCGAGTTTGGCTTCGCACCGCCCGTCTGTTGTCTTGACGGACGACGGCCCAGAACGCATCAATGGCGCAGAGCGGTCGCCACCAGTGGCAATCGGCGGCAAGTGGGAGCGCCTCAAGACGGCGAAATCGGGCCCGTCGACGCACAGCAACTGTTGGAGGATCCAGACGTGGTGATCCGACGCAACCGGGTGCTCCACGTGGCGCTATCGGGTGCGCCGATGACCGACTACGCCGATACTGCGAACCGGAGGTCTTGAAAGGCGACCGGAGGGCGATCCGCAGGGCTCTGGCCGCCCGATCGAGGCTCGAGTTGCGCGCCTCTCACTTCGTGCTCCGGAACACCCACGCGAGCAGAAGACCGGTCACGTGGGCGTAAAGGGGCACACCGCTCGCGCCGAAGTTCCGTGAAGCGCTCGTCGATGTTCGCCGTGATGACGTACGAAGAGACAAGCCACGCGAGCGCCCACGCGGGTGGGCTGACGGCCGCCCACCACGCTGCGCGGGCGAAGCCGTGTCGTCCGAGGACGAGTGCCTGGAGCGCTCCGACGCCGACTACGAGGCACTCGGTCGCGCCTCAGGACGAAGGATCGGAGAGTCGCGCCTGAACCCCCAGACGGCGCAGTAGATGCCAAGGAACGCCTCCCAGATGATCTCCGGGACGGCAAGGACGCTCGCCGCGCTGGTCTGCTCCCACCAGTCGAAGAGCACGCCGAAGTTCCCGAACAGGAGGAGCGGCCCGCCGATCAGGCCGAACCAGGCCATGCGGCGCGGAACGAGGCCGGACTTGTACATCAGGTAGCCGAGGATCAATCCGTTTCCGAACGGGACGATGAGGCCGGGGCCGAACAGGAACGTCCAGTCCTTGAGCGCTGCGAGCGTGAAGGCGGCGTCGTCCGCATCGGGAAGGTCGTGGCGTAGGCCGACGACTCCGAGCACGAAGATGATCCCGGTCGCGATGAAGACGCACTCGATGATTCGCGCGCTGACATAGCTCATCGCGAGCGCTTCGTTCTGTCGCCTCGCGATCGGATAGAGGACGACGGCCGTACCGACGTTCGAGATCACGAGAAGCAGCTCGAGGAAGGCTCCCAGGTAGATCTGGTTGTCTTTCCCGTCACCCGCGATGTATCCGACCGGGTCGTCGAGCACGGGCTGGAAGAGCGCAACTGCAGCGATCGAGGTGATGAACGTGATGATGAACAGCACCCCGAAGATCCGGCCATGCCTCTGGTCGTCAGCCATTCCGTCTGATCCGTCCTTCCTTTCGGTTTGTTCCGAAGTAGCGCGCGAGACTACACAGCCCTTCGGGCATGGTTGCCCCAGCGCCCGACGTCACGCGTCCGAGACGCAGTGGAAGCCGAGGCCGTAGCCGTTCGGGGGAAACGAGGCGACGGGCGGGGTGCCCAGGTGGCCGTCCGCAGCGGTGTTGCGGGCAGGGAAGTCGCCTTGCCACACGTTCATCCGGTGCTCGCCGGCCGGCTCGAGCTCGTCACCCACGGGAATGCCCGTCCCTCGACGCCGCCACGGGCGGCGAACTCCCACTCGGCCTCGGCGAGGAGCCATACGCCCGCCCACGTGCAGTAGGCGTGCGCGTCGTTCCTGGAGACGTGGACGACCGGATGGTCGAGTTGCTCGGCGATCGAGGAGCGTGTCCCTTCGGGGTGCGCAGGGCTAGTTCGGTCGGGCACCGACTGAGGACCGCGCCCCCAGTCGCCCTCGTCGAGTCCGCCGGCCGATGACTTCGGCGCTGCGGTCGAGTCCAAACGAACGACCGTGCACAACCGGCGCGGGACGGTGTCACATCATCATCGAGACAAGGGAGAGGACGAATGGCTGACGGCACGATGATCACGTGCCTGTGGTTCGACCACGGCGAGGCCCGCAAGGCGGCGGAGTTCTACGCCTCCGTCTTCCCCGACAGTCAGGTCGGCGCCACCCACAAGGCGCCGTCGGACTTCCCCGGCGGTGAGGAAGGCGACGAGCTGACCGTCGAGTTCAGCGTGCTCGGCCAGAAGTTCGTCGGCCTCAACGGAGGCCCGAACTTCACGCCGAACGAATCGGTCAGCTTCATGGTGGTGACCGAGGATCAGGCGGAGACCGACCGCTATTGGAACGCGATCGTCGAAAACGGCGGCGAGGAGAGCGCCTGCGGCTGGTGCAAGGACAGGTGGGGCTTCTCGTGGCAGATCACGCCGCGCGTCCTCCTCGACGCCACCACCAGCCCTGACACGGCGGCGGCCAAACGCGCGTTCGACGCGATGATGCCCATGAAGAAGATCGACGTCGCCGCGATCGAGGCGGCTCTCAGAGGAGAGAGTGTCGAGGCGTAAGCCGTTCAGGGCGCTTCGGAGAACCGACGTCCAACGTCCGCACACGGCGGTGAAGG
This sequence comes from Actinomycetota bacterium, assembly GCA_046732615.1. Classification (GTDB taxonomy): domain Bacteria; phylum Actinomycetota; class Thermoleophilia; order Gaiellales; family Gaiellaceae; genus Gaiella. Next base: position 9,770 of record JBKPNM010000046.1, read on the forward strand.
CCCCGTGAAGAAGCATGAGGCCCGCCCGCAGGGGCGGGCCTCGATGAACGTCCCCGAGGCGAGGGCGCTCGCGCGGAGATCAGGCGAGGGCGCGTTCGAGAGCCGCGCGGTCGGCGGGCGGGCCGTGCGTCGGCAGCACGAACTCCACGGGCTTGTCGAGCAGCGGCCTCAGATGGGCCGCGACCTGCTCGACCGTGACGCCTTCCGGAAGCCAGCTCGCAGGAATCTCGAGCCCGCCGCCCAGGTCGATCAGCGTGTCGCCGGCGATCACCGCACGCAGCCGCTCGCTCCAGAGCACGAGGTCGAGCTGGCCCTCGCGGCCGGGAAACGCCTCGAACCCGAACAGCGAGTCGCCGATCGCATACCGCGTCGCCGGCACGAGTTGATCCTCCGGCCGGTCGGGCGCCGGCGCCCACACCGGAAACCCGAGTGACGCCGCGTCGCGCTCGTGCCACGTGGAGGTGAGCACCGTCACCACCTCGCGCGATCCGAACAGTGCGCGCACGTCGTCCGGAACGGCGATCGGGTCGACGAGGATCAGCCGCGTGCCTTCGTCGATTGCGTACGCCGACACTGGCCCTTCCCACTCGGGATGCGTCGCGCTCCAGTGGTGTACGCCCTCGGGAAGCAATTGGCTGTTCGTCACCCGATTTCCTCGGCCAGCCCTATGAGAATGCCTTCGGGGCCCCGGACGTAGCAGAGCCGATACACGTCTTCGTAGTTCACCACTTCCTCGACGACCTCCGCGCCGTGCCCGCGGAGGCGGGCCAGGGTGTCGTCGAGGTCGTCCACGGCGAACATGACGCGCAGGTAGCCGAGAGCGTTCACCGGGGCGTTCCGGTGATCGGCGGCGACGGGCGGCGCGAGGAATCGCGAGAGCTCGATCCGTCCGTGCCCGTCCGGCGTGCGCATCATCGCGACCTCGACGCGCTGGTCGCGCAGTCCCGTGACGCGTCCGGACCAGTCTCCTTCGATCATGGCTCGCCCTTCGAGCTCGAGGCCGAGCTCGGTGAAGAACGAGATCGCGGCATCGAGCGATTCCACGACGATGCCGACGTTGTCCATCCGTTGAAGCGCCACGCCGACATTCTTGCGGTTCGCCTACGCCTGTTGGCCGCCGTACTCCGCGCCTGTTCGGCGATCGCGCGGCACCGCGGCGACGAACGTCTCATGCCGTTCGATAGGTCAGCAGCACGACGCCCGACCGAAACTCTGTCGAGCCCGTGAGCTGAAGCCTGGGCGGAGCACCCTCGTTCTCGAACAGTCGCCTGCCGTGCCCCACGATGACGGGATGAACGAACAACCGATATTCGTCGACCAACCCGGCCGCGATGAGCTGCCAGACGATGCTGATGCTGCCCCCGACGGCAATCTCGTTGCCCGGCTGCTCCTTCAGTGCCCGCACCTCCGAGGCCGGGTCTCCGCGTAACACCTCGGTGTTGTCCCACTGCGGATCGTCGAGCGTCGACGAGAAGACGTACTTGTGCACCTGATCGAGATGGGCGGTGATCCCCGTTTTGTCGTTCGCCTGCTTCGGCCAGTACTCGCGGAAGGCTTCGAACGTGCGTCGTCCCAAGAGCAACGCGTCCTGGGCTGCCATGTGCTCACCGAGCACAGCCTCGAGATCCGACGTGTCGAGACCGCTGTCGGCGCCGGGCGGCGAAAACCACCCAGCGTCGAAGTCGATCACCCCATCGGCGGTCATGTTCTCGCTGAGCGCGAGGTTCCGCCGGCCTTCCATCACCGCTTCTCTACCCGCGCTCGGATCCGATCACACGCCTTCCAGCGCATGGAGCGTGCTTCGCGTGCCTCGGAACCCCGATGCTGTGGCTCGGAGATCGCCGAGCGGTAGACCTTGTCAGGCGAGCTTACGGTCGAGGTACTGCAGGAGCTCGTGTGCGGCGAGCTCGATCTCCTTGTGACGCCACTCCGCCGCGCGGTAGTGGCAGGCGATGAGCCCCATGCGGTGCAAGCGTCGGAAGTCGCCGTAGACGAAGGCGTAGCGGGCCTTCGTCTCCTCGGCCGCTCCGTCGGTGAGGCCGAGATGCCAACCGGAGTATTCGTCCCAGGAGTGCTCCTTCAAGAACGCGTTCTGCTCGCGGGCACGGGGCTGCACGTCCTGCCACCGCGAGCGGAGCACGTACTGGCGCGTGTCGATCAGCCGCTTCGCGTGCCTGACGGCCTCCCTGTTCACCGTATAGCGAGCCACGTTCCGCATTCTGACTCACCGTTGCGCCGGACTGGCTTTCGCCCGCACGGGGTTGTGCGAATCGTCGGGATGCTGTACTGTCGTCGTATGTCAGACGACAGACAGGTATTCAGCGCATGGCGCGGGCCAGACAACTCGACGCTGCGGGTGGCCGGCGAGGTGGACGCAGCAACCGCCCCGCGGCTCGTCGACGCCCTCTCGACGCTCAACGGTGCGAGCGAGACGACGCTCGACCTGACCGCCCTGACGTTCATCGACAGCAGTGGGCTGCACGCGATCGTCGCCTACGCCCGCTCTCGTGAGCCCGAGGGAACCGTCAGGCTCACCGCCGTCTCCCCCGATGTCTCCCGGCTCTTCGAGATCACGTGTCTGGAGGACGTCCCGAACCTTCGGATTCATGAGCGAGGCTGAGAAGATCATCTCGCTCGCCGAGCGGCTCAAGAGCCGCCGGGCGGAGCTCGGGATCAGCCAGTCACAGGCGGCGCGCGAGCTCGACGTCGCTCGGACGGCATACCGCCTGTGGGAGATGGAGGCGGCCAAGCCGGCTCCCGACCGCTGGAGGCTGATCGCGAGCTGGCTCGGCGTGTCGGTCACGACGATGTTGCTCGCCGAGGACCTCGTCTCCGAGGAGGAGGCGGCGTACGGTGGACGGTTCGCCGCCGACTTCGCGCGCTACGGGCGCGCTTGGGACGCCGTCGGCGCATCGCAGACCGGCGATTTCTTCGCACAGGCTCGGTCGCTGATCGACGACGGCGTACGACGAGGGGACATCACCGCCGAGCAGGCGGCCTCACTGACGTCTCTCGTCGACCGCCTCGAGGAAGAACGCGTACCGGCGCGCACCGAGGGATGGGCACCGGCGGAGCTGCGGCGGACGCTCCCGGCCGCGTCGAGCAGTCCCAGGACGGCCCGGGAAGCGCTCGCCTTCGTGGCGCAGGACATCCCCGAGCAGGCGCTGGAGAGGGGTCAGCTTCTGCTCTCCGAGCTCGTGAGCAACAGCGTCCGGCACGGCCCCCAGGGTCCGAACGCAACCGTCGAGATCGGCATCGACGTCGAGCGCACGCTCCTTCGCGTCGACGTCGCAGACGACTCGGCGACACCGGCTCGCCCCAAGACGCCGAGCGACGAGGGCGGCTACGGCCTCGCACTCGTCGCGGCGATGGCTTCCCGCTGGGGCGCAGGCCCACGAGACGGACGCAACGTGACCTGGTTCGAGATCGACCTGCCGCTGCCCGGCGACTCAGACGGCTGACTCACCGACCGCGCGCCACGAGCGCACCTCTCGCGAGCGAAGGCGGCGCGGCTTCGACCACGCGTGGAGACATGCGACCGGCACGTTGCTGGCCTTGTCGTTCGAACACATCGGGGGAGCGATGGTCCTCCGTTGCGCGGGGGAAGTCGACATCGTCGAACGCCGCCGAGCTGCGCGCTGCGATCGAGTCGACGGCCGCTGCCGACGTCATCGTCGACATCGGCGACCTCCGCTATCTCGACAGCCCCGGTATCAGGGCGATCGAGCAGGCGCTTCGCGCCGCTCGCTCCAACAGATCGTTCGCTCTCGTCGGGCCCCCCGGCTCGGCTGCCGACTGGACGTGTGAGTCTTTTGGACGCCCGGGACCGGCTCTTGCCGACGGTCGACGCGGCGCTCGCGTCGATACACCGCGAAGTGATATTCCTAGCTCGACGCGACGACGGTCGCCGATCGGTCGGGAAGCTCGAACGCTCGTCGCGCAGCCGCTGCCCGCGCTCCCTCGACGATCCGCTTCTGGCGTTCGGCACGCTCGACGAGACGGTCGACCTCATGTTCGGGAAGCAGGTTGGCGCTTCGCAGGCTGCGCCAGAGCGCCTGCTTCCCTGTGATTCCGACGACCAGCGCCTCGAGCTCCACCACGTCGCTCAGCGGGGAACGCGTCCGCAACCGACCGTTCAGCTTGAGTCGACCGAGTCGTTCGCCGGCTCGCGCGACCGCGTCCTTCGCCCCGTTCGGACGCGTCCCGGCTTTCCGCATGATCGTCTCGAGTGTCGCGAGGTCCTCCGCTATCTCGCGTGCGACCTCCGAGAGCTCGCCCGTCCTCTGTTCGGCCGAGACGGCGGCCGAGGCGGCGCGACTCGCGAGTCGCGTACCAGCCACAGCAGCCGCGTGGTGGTCCTGTAGATAGATGGCGAGGAACGACATCAGTGTCTCCTTCCGTCGCAGCCCGGTCTCACGGCCCCGCGGCTCCGATTCCCTCGCGGTCCGCGCCGAGCGCTACACGGACGTCCCGCTCGTCGTCCATGGCCTCGGTCGTCGCGGCGCGAAGCTGGGCGAGTTGCTCGTCGAGAACGTCGATGCGCTCCGGGAGCGCGATGCTCCGCAGATCGGTGAGGGCGGCGACAAGCCGTCGAGACACCTGCGGCGATCCCGCGCCGGCGATCCTGATCTCGACGAAAGCCAGGCGAACGTAGTCGTCCCAGCTCATGGTCTTCACGAGCAGGCGGACCTCGCCGTCGTCGTCACGGACGCGCCCATCGGGCAACGGCCGGCGTGCGAGCTGCCTGAGCAGGTCGTGGAGTCGATCGATCGCCTGCATCGCCGTGGTCGGGTCCTGGAACGGCGAATCGGACAATGATCGCTCCGCGATGTCGACCAGAAGGCGGAATCCGTAGGCAACGTCCTCGTCGAGCGTCGGTTCGAGCTTCAGACTCAACGCGGCCAAGAGCGTGTCCTCGTCCATGTCGTCGGGCTCGCCGTGAACCAGAAACAGCGGCCCCCCAGCGGGGACGAATGCACCCAGCGCCGGGACGAGCTCGAGGACGCAGTCGGCGCGTCGAGCCTCCTCCACGAGCGCCTCCGCTCCGATCATCGTGACGACGCCTGACTCGCGCGCAGCGACGACGCGCGGAGCACCCGGATCCACCGGAGGCGGCCGGCCGGTGTCGGGATAGCGGCGGTCGAGCAGCTTCCGCGTGTCGTCCCCGACGAGCTCGATGAGAGCCGACACGCGTAGCGCCTGACCGATGTGGTGCACGTAGATGACGAGAACGGCGATGCTCGCGAGCACGAGGACGTACGACGTCGCGACGGCGATGCCCGGAACCTGGCCGGTGCCGTCGCCGCGGTCGACGACCTCGCGTGAGGTCAGCACGGCGTGCACGAATGTCGCGACGAAGAGCCCGATCGCGAGCTGGCTCGGCTTGTCTCGAAGGATCCGCTGCACGATCCGCGGCGAGAACTGCCCCATCGCCAACTGCACCACGACCATCGTGATCGTGAGCACGAGGGCCGCAAGGCTCACCATCGACGCGGCGACCGTGGTCAGAATCGCAGTCGCCGCCGTCGGCCGCCCGACGAGTTCCTGCGGGATCGCCTGATAGTCGAACGCTCGGTCGAGCCCGAGGGTGGCCAGGGAGATCACGACTCCGGCGAGAACGCACATCACGGGCACGAACCACAGGCTCGACCCGACGCTGACCGTCAGCTTGCGGAACCACATGGTCGCGGCTTACCCGCATCACGCCGTTGCAAGCGCGGAGTCCCGTCGACGGGATACCTCCCGGCGGCGGCGGCCGGCACACGACGACCTCGCCGCGTTTCGGAAAAACCGCCGCGAGATACCTCGCGACCGTGGCGATCCTCGAGCGAGCGCGGAACCGAAGCCGTCAGACGCGATCGAGCGGCGCGGTGTTGGTGGCCGCGTTGTTGGCGCTCGCGCTCGGAATTTCGGTTCTGATCCTCGCCGGCGAGCTCATCTGACGCTGCGCGCCGGCGCAGCACGTCCGCCCAGGGGCTTCGAACGAGCGCCGCGCGTGGAGTTCTAGAGTGCGACCGGGCGCGGCCGCCCTAGCCGTTCGGTGTCGACCTGCTGCCGCAGCAGTTCGGCGAGCGGCTCGAGGCCGGGAATCGGGTGCCGCTCGAGGAGCTCGATGATCTCGTGACGCTTCTGTGCCGGGATGCTGAAGCTCTCACGGTTGTTGTCGATCGCCCAGCCGAGCTGAACGCTCAGCGCACGCGTGCCGTTGCCCTTGCGTCCGAGTTTCGTCGCCAATTGCGACACGGCCGCCCGTGGTACCTCGATGTTGGCGTAACGGATCACCGCCACAACTCCTCTCCGCTCAGACCTGACGCGACTCGCGGAGAGTGCAGAAGCGGAAGGAATGGGCCCGTAGCTCTGGCTCCAGAGTGTAGCGCTCGCCGCGACCGATCACTCGGTCTCGACCGATCCAGGCCGCTCCGAACGCCTGAACGCGTGAGATCCTGCCGCGAGGAGTCGATGGTGATACGAGCGCGCAGACCGTGGGGCCGAGCCGCGGGGTCCGGCATCGCTCGCGTCGAGGTGAGCGGTTTGACGGGCGTCCCGTTCCGCGCCCACTCCGAGGCGCGCAGATGAGCGCGCACGCGCACCCCGCCGAGCACGGACACGGACACGATGGGCACGCGCATGCCGACCACGCCGAGATCTACCGGCGCCGCTTCTGGATCAACCTGATCCTCGCCGTTCCGGTCGTCGTCTACAGCGAGACCGTCCAGGACTGGTTCGGCTTCACCGCGCCCCAGTTCCCCGGTGACGGCTGGGTTCCGCCCGTGCTCGGGACGGTCGTCTTCTGTTACGGGGGCTCGGTCTTCCTCACGGGTGCCGTGTCGGAGCTCAGCCGCCACGCGCCCGGGATGATGACGCTCGTCTCGCTCGCGATCGGCGTCGCCTTCCTCGCGAGCGCGGCGTCGACGCTCGGCCTCTTCGACCTCGAGTTCTGGTGGGAGCTCTCCGCCCTCGTCGTGGTCATGCTGCTCGGGCACTGGCAGGAGATGAAGGCGCTCGGGCAGGCGCGCGGCGCCGTCAGCGCGCTCGCAGAGCTGCTCCCGGACGAGGCCGAGCGCGTACGCAACGGAGACGTGGAACGGGTTGCGCGCGCGGAGCTCGCGCCCGGCGACGTCGTGCTGGTGCGGCCCGGGGCGCGCGTGCCCGCCGATGGCGAGATCCTGGCGGGCGAGGCGGAGCTCGACGAGTCGATGATCACCGGCGAGTCGAAGCCCGTGGCCAAGGGTGAAGGCGACGACGTCACCGCCGGCACCGTAGCCACCGACTCCGCAATCCGCGTACGCATCCGCGCGGTCGGGGAGCAGACTGCCCTCGCCGGCATCCAGCGGCTCGTGGCGGAGGCGCAGGCATCGCGTTCACGGACGCAGGCGATCGCCGACCGCGCCGCCGCGCTGCTCTTCTACATCGCGGTCGGTGCGGCGATCGTCACGTTCCTGGCCTGGGTGCTGCTCGGCGACGGCGACGCCGCGGTGATCCGCACCGTAAGCGTGCTCGTGATCTCCTGCCCGCACGCGCTCGGGCTCGCGATCCCCCTCGTCATCGCGATCTCGACCTCGCTGGCCGCCCGCAGCGGCATCCTCGTCAAGGACCGCCTGAGCCTCGAGAGGAGCCGCCTCGTCGACGTCGTCCTGTTCGACAAGACCGGCACGCTGACGCTCGGCGAGCACGTGCTCACCGGCGTCGCGGGGCACGATCGCGACGCGGCGCTGGCGCAGGCCGCCGCCGTCGAATCCGAGAGCGAGCATCCGCTCGCCCGCGCGATCGTCGCCGCCGCACGCGAGCGTGGCTCGATTCCCTCCGCGCACGACTTCCGCGCGATGACCGGCCGCGGCGTCGAAGCCTCGGTGAACGGCACGCGAGTCGCCGTCGGCGGCCCGCGCCTGCTCCGCGAGCGCAGCCTCGAGGTGCCCGACGACCTGCAGCGAGAGACGGAGGGCTGGCGGAGCCGCGGCGCCTCGGTCCTCTACCTCGTCCGCGACGGTGAGGTCGCGGGCTCGTTCGCGCTGGAGGACCGCGTCCGGCCCGAGGCGCGCCAGGCGGTCGACGAGCTGCACCGGCTCGGGATCCGGGTCGCGCTCATCACCGGGGACGCGCGACAGGTCGCCGACGCCGTCGCGACCGAGCTCGGGATCGACGAGGTGTTCGCGGAGGTGCTGCCCGAGGACAAGGAGCGCCACGTCCGCGAGCTGCAAGACCGCGGCCACCGTGTGGCGATGGTCGGTGACGGCGTCAACGACGCGCCGGCGCTCGCCCGGGCGGACGTGGGCATCGCGATCGGCGCCGGAACCGACGTCGCGCTCGAGTCCGCCGGCGTGATCCTCGCCTCCGACGACCCACGCGGCGTCGTGGGCGTCGTCACGCTCTCGCGCGCCAGCTACCGCAAGATGCGACAGAACCTCGGCTGGGCGGTCGGCTACAACGTGCTCGCGATTCCGCTCGCAGCCGGGGTGCTCGCGCCGTGGGGCATCACCATGCCGCCCGCCGTGGGGGCGCTCCTGATGAGCCTCTCGACGATCGTCGTCGCGCTCAACGCGCAGCTGCTGCGGCGGCTCGACCTCAGGCCGGCGAGGGTCGCGCAGCCGTGACGCGAGCGGCCGACAGGGTGCGTCGCCGGCTCACGCCACTGATGGGAGCGTCCCCGGGCTAGCGGTGCCGCCGGTCAAACGCCTTCTACGACCCGCTTGAGGCCGGCGAGCATCTTCTCCCAGTTCGCGCGCGAGTGCTCGGCAGCTTCCTCGGTGGGGTTGTTGTCCTGGCTCAGCGAGACGTGCGTCACGCCGTCCCGCTCGTCGAGCTCGTAGACGAGCGTGTGGTAGTTCTCGGGACTGTCCTCCTGGCCGCCGAGAGGGCTGAAGTGAGTGACCTCGAGGCGCCTGCCGGGCTCGAGCGCGACGACCTTCCCCTTGTCCTCGTACGCCTTGCCCTCGTACTCGCCCTTCCACACGATCGGGCTTCCAACCTTCCAGTCCGTGACGACCTCGGAGCCGAACATGTACTTCTCGATGAGGTCGGGTTCGGTGAGGGCCTCCCATACCTCCGCGGGTTTCGCGTCGATCTCGGTTTCCGCTCTCGCGACGAAGTCGCTCATGACTCCTCCTCGTGACTGTGGGCTGACGCCAGTCGCTC
>JBKPNM010000047.1:0-11415 GCA_046732615.1 Actinomycetota bacterium
CCCGTGCGCGTGCTCGAGCAGCCGGCGTTCCGGGCGTGGCTCACGAAGCAGCGCTCCGCCGGGGGTGCCGACGCGGGCGGCACGGCGGGAGGGACGGCGGGAGGCGCCGCGGGAGGCGAGACGGGCGGCGGGGGCTCGGACACGAGCGCGCTCGGCAAGGCGACGTTCGCCTCGGCCGGCTGCGGCGGCTGTCACACCTTCACGCCGGCGGGCACCGATGCGCAGGTCGGTCCCGACCTCGACAACCTCGCGGCCGACGCGAAGGCCGCGGGCGAGCCCGTCGCGGACTACGTCCGCCAGTCGATCGTCGACCCGAACGCCGTCATCGCGAAGGGATACCAGCCGGGCGTCATGCCGCCGACGTTCGGTGACACGCTGAAGCCCGACGAGCTCGACGCGCTCGTCGCGTACCTGAGCGGAGAGGGAGCCTCGTGACATCCACGACCGAAGAGCACGCCGTCCACCACGAGGCGCAGCACGCGCCGCCTCCGACGCGCCGCAGGGGAATCTTCATGCGTCCGGGCTACGTCCGGGCGCTGTGGTGCACGGCCGCGTTCTTCCTGATCGGCATGTACATCGTCGTCACGCTCCGCTGGCTCGCCGGCTGGGATCCCGTCTACGACTGGGAGTACATCGTCCTCGTCGCCGGGATGGTGACCGCGCCGATCGGCTTCCTGCTCGGGATCGGCGTCTTCGACTACTGGCTCTACTGGCTCTCCGGCCGGCCCACGCTCGTCGACGACCACGCGAACCACGGCGCCTACCGCTGGACCGACTACTTCAAGGTCAACACCGACCACAAGGTGATCGGGATCCAGTACCTCGTCACCACGTTCTTCTTCTTCGTCGTCGGCGGCTTCCTCGCGATGCTCTTCCGCGCGGAGCTGGCGCAGCCGGGGATGCAGTACTTCGACACGCAGACCTTCAACGGGCTCGTGTCGGCACACGCCACGCTGATGATCTTCGTGTTCATCATCCCCGCGTTCGCCGGGCTCGCGAACTTCGCCGTGCCGCTGATGCTCGGCGCGCCGGACATGGCATTCCCGCGGCTGAACGCCCTCAGCTTCTGGATGTTGCCGGTCGCCGGCGTCCTCTTCCTGGCGAGCTTCCTGGCCCCGGGCGGCGCGTTCGCGACCGGATGGACGAGCTACGCGCCGCTCGCGTCCGAGCAGCCGTTCGGCCAGGTCTTCTTCAACATGGGCGTGCAGTGGGCGGGCGCATCGTCGATCGCGACGGCGCTCAACTTCCTGGTGACGATCATCACGATGCGCGCACCCGGCATGACGTTCTGGCGCATGCCGCTCCTCGTCTGGGCGAACTTCACGACGTCGCTGCTGGTCGTGATCGCCACGCCGTTCATCGCGGGGTCGCAGTTCTTCGTGATGTTCGACCGGGTGATGCACACGAGCTTCTTCACACCGGACAACGGCGGGTACGTGCTCGGCTACCAGCACATCTTCTGGTTCTACTCGCACCCGGCGGTCTACATCATGGTGCTGCCGGGGTTCGGGATCATCTCGGAGGTGATCTCGGTCTTCAGCCGCAAGCCGATCTTCGGCTACCGGCTGATGGCCGTCTCCCTGATCGGCATCCTCGTGCTCGCCTTCTCGGTCTGGGCGCACCACATGTTCGTCGCCGGGATGGCCGACTGGCTGAGGATCCCGATGATGATCTCCACCCTCCTGATCGCCGTGCCGACCGGCATCAAGGTGTTCTCATGGCTGGCAACGCTGTGGGAGGGGAAGATCCACCTCAACACGCCGATGCTGTTCGCTCTCGGCTTCATCTCGACGTTCGTGATCGGCGGCCTCTCGGGGGTCTACCTCGCAGCCGTGCCGATCGACATCCACGCCTCGGACACGTACTTCATCGTCGCCCACATCCACTACGTGCTCTTCGGCGGCTCCGTGTTCACCATCTTCGCCGGGATCTACTACTGGTTCCCGAAGATGACCGGTCGGATGTTCGACGACCGGCTCGGAAAGCTGCACTTCTGGCTGACCTTCGTCGCGTTCAACGTCACGTTCTTCCCCATGCACTGGGTCGGTCTGGACGGGATGCCACGGCGCGTCGCCGACTACGCGGGGACCTACGGCGCGCTCAACATGGTCGTCTCGGTCGCGTCGTTCGCGCTCGGCGCGTCGGTCATCGTGTTCGCCTACAACATCGTCACGAGCTGGGCTCGCGGCCCGATCGCAGGCTCCAACCCGTGGCGGGCGATGACGATCGAGTGGCAGGTCTCGTCGCCGCCGCCGGTGTTCAACTTCGACGAGATCCCGCAGGTCGTCGGCGGGCCGTACGAGTACGGCGTCCCCGGCGCGAGGCACGCGGTGCTGAAGGGCGCCGTCCTCGAGGAGGCACGCACATGAGCGGCGAGCCGAAGCACGTCCTCGTGGTGGCGAACGAGACGCTCGCGGGCGAGGAGCTGCTCGACGCGGTCCGCGCCCGCGCCGCGGAGGGACCGATCCGCGCGGTCGTGATTGCGCCCGTGAACGAGCCGACGTCCGGCTATGTCGTCTACCGGAACTCGCGTCGCGCGACGGCGGGCAGGCGCATCGACCGGATGGTCGACGAGCTCCGCGCGGCGGGGATTCCGGCCCACGGCGACGTCTTCGAGGGAGGTCCGGTCGCTGCAGTCGAGGACGTCCTGGCGCTCGAGAACATCGACGAGCTGATCGTCTCGACGCACCCCGAGGAGAAGTCGGGCTGGGTGCGCAGGAAGAATGTCCTCTCCGAGCTGCGCCGGCTTGCCGCTGACCGACCCTTCACGCACGTCGTCACCGACGTGACGGGCCGCACGGGCCGAGCCAATGTGCTCGTCGTCGCAAACGAGACGGTCCTCGGCGAGCGGCTGCTCGATCGCATCAGGGAGCGCGCGGCGCAGAGCCCCGCCGGCTTCCTCATCGTCTCGCCCCAGAGCGACCCGGGCCAGGGGGAGCACCCGGAGGCCGAGCGGCGGCTCCGGCAGGCGCTCACGACCCTGCGCGACGAGGGCGTCGAGGCGCACGGCCAGATTGCGCACCCGGATCCCTACACCGCGGCGATGCAGGTGATCGAGGACGAGCGGGTCGACGAGCTGATCGTCTCGACGTTCCCGGGCGAGCGGTCGGGCTGGCTGCGCCGCGACGTGGTCGAGCGGCTCAGCAAGGACGCGGGGGTGCCGGTGGAGCACGTCGTGGCCGACGTTCCCGCAGTGACGGGAGGCGCGCGATGAGCGCTCACGCCGAGCCGCTCTCCGACCACGGCGCCCCTCACCACGGGCCCCCGCCGGCGAACCGCAGCTCGCGCCTCGACCCGGCGACGCTCGGGATGTTCCTCTTCATCGCCTCCGAGGCGATGCTCTTCGGGGCGTTCTTCACGGCGTACTTCTTCGTCCGCGTCGTCAACCCGGACGCGCCGGCCACGTGGCCGCCGCCGCCGTACGAGTTCCCGGTCTTCGTCGCGGGCGTCAACACCGCGATCCTCGTCACGTCGAGCTTCACGATCCACTGGGCGACCCAGGCGATCAAGCGCGGCGACCGGAACGGCCTCCGGGCCGGGCTCGTGGTCACGATCCTGCTCGGCTCGGCGTTCCTGCTGACGCAGATGGTCGAGTACGCGCACGTCGGCTTCAACACCAGCGACGGAGCATTCGCGTCCGTCTTCTTCGGCCTGACCGGTCTTCACGGCGCGCATGTGTTCGTCGGCCTTTCGCTCCTGACGATCGCGGCGGTCCGAGCCTTCCGGGGCCACTACTCGCCCGAGCACCATCACGGCGTCGAGATCCCCGGGATCTACTGGCACTTCGTCGACGTGATGTGGATCATCGTGTTCTTCGCGGTGTACGTCCTCTAGGCGGCGCATTTCGCACCGGCGGCGGGAATGCGCTAGAAGACCGGTATGCGCTGCTTCTCTCGGGGCTCCGCCGGAGGCTCCGAATGAAGAATCCATTGAGGGACGAGGCGTCGGCGTTCCAGGTCGTGCTCGTCACCCTCGGGGGCGCGATCCTCGTGGTTCTCGCTGCCCTGCTGAACACGTGGCTCGGGCTCGCCGTCTTTCTGGTGCTCGTCGCGGTCGCGCTCTGGGCGATCAGAGGAGGCATGCGTCAGCGGCCGCCGCAGCAGCACGTCGTCCACGACGGCGGACCTGCGCGGAAGATCCTCGTCGTCGCGAACGAGACGGTCGGCGGCGACGAGCTGCGCGAGCTTCTCGGTCGTAAGGCCCAAGGCGTGAGCGAGGACGTGCTCCTCGTCTGCCCCGCGCTCAACTCGAAGCTCCGGACGTGGACCTCGGACGAGGACGGCGCGCGGACGGCCGCGCAGGAGCGTCTCGACGAGTGCCTCTCCGGCCTCCGCCACGCCGGTGTCACCGCGCGGGGCGAGATCGGGGACGGCGACCCCCTCCAGGCGCTCGAAGACGCCCTGCGGACGTTCCCGGCGGACGAGATCGTCGTCTCGACCCACCCTCCCGGGCGGTCGAACTGGCTCGAGCAGGGCGTCGTGGAGAACGCCCGCATGCGCTTCGACGTTCCCGTGACCCACGTCGTCGTCGACCTCGCCGCCGAGACGAGCGTATAACTCCCGTTGGGGTCCGACTTCAAGTCGGACACCAGATGTCCCTCCGCCTACTTGCCGGCGTTATCGGCGACGAACGTCGCGACGGCTTCGATCTGCGCGTCGCTCAGCTGACCCTTGAACGACGGCATTCCGCCCTGGCCGTTCGTGACGCGGTCGATCGCGAGCTCCTTCGAGGGCTTGGCCTCGTCGAGGTTCGGGCCGACCGTGCCGCTCGCCCCTGCTGCGGCGAGCGTATGGCAGCCGTTACAGCCGGCCGACGCGAAGATCGCCTTGCCGTCGGTGCCGCCGCCGGGCGGCGCCGGCTTCGGGGGGTTGGCGGGATCGATCGGATTGCCGTCGGCGTCGAGACCGGCGACGGACGCGACGTAGCTCGCGACGTCCTCGGCGTCCTGCCCCTCGAAGATGTCGGCGGGCATGCCGGGCGCGCCCGTCGACGGCGTCGTCACGGGGTACGCGATCTGCCCGCGCACGACCTGGAGGATCGTGTCCTCGCCGAGCCCGTCGATCCGCGACTGGACGAACGCGTAGTCGAGGTTCGGGCCGATCGTCCCCGTCGTGCCCGCATCGGCGAGCGTGTGGCAGCTCCCGCACCCCTTCGTGAAGAGCTCCTTGCCGCGGATCTTGTCGCCGCTGCCGTCCGAGTACCCGACGGTGTCGCCGCACGCCGCGAGACCGAGCGCCGCGACGAGGGCGAGCACGACCAGCGCGACCGCCTGTCGCCTGCGTCGGCTCGTCTCTCGAAGGGCGACCTGCTCCACGCGGGAGCGAGTCTATCCCGACCCGGCGGCGGCGGCTCCTCGGAGCTGCTTGAGCTGCTGGCGCACCACGGCTGCGCTCGGATCGTCCGGCGCGAGCTCGAGGAATTTCGCGTATGCGGCGATTGCCGTCGTCCCGTCGCCTACTTGCTGGGCCGCCTGCGCGAGCTCCAGCTGGACGTTCGGGTCGTTCGGCTGAAGGGCGACGAGCCGCCTGTACGCGTCGACGGCGAGCGTCGCCTCCGTCTGCGCGTCCTGGAGCGCGGCGTTCACCCGCTGGCTCGCCTCGGCATTGACCGCCGTCGCGACGGGGTCGTCGAGCGCGTTCTGCCCCGACGAGCCGACGAAGGCGGAGAAGCTCTGTGACGGCGCGAGGAACGCAGCGCGGACCTGCACGAGCTGCGCGTCGCGCTGCCGCTCGGTGGCGCGCGTGAGGTGGAGCCCCGCGAGCTCGCGGTAGGCGTTCGAGTCCTTCGGCCTGAGGTCGATTGCGGTGTTCAGGGCCGCGATCGCCTCGGCGGTGTTGCCCTCTGTCTCGAGGGCGGTCGCGTAGTCGCGCCACGCCTGGGGATCCTTCGGGCGCTCCTCCGTCGCCTTGCGCGTGCTCGACACGGACGGCCCCGACGTCCCGCCCGAGCCGCGGAAGATGTCACCGACGCCCGTGCCGCCCGCGCCGACCCCGAAGACGACGAAACCGAGCCCGAAGACGAGCGCGAGCAGGACGAACATCCACTTCGCGTGGCGCCGCAGGCGCGGGAAGAACATCGTGTCCTCGATCGAAGGAGCCGTCGAGCCGCGCGGGCGCGCGGGCGCTACCGCAGCATGCGGCTTCGCGCTCTTCGGGCGGCTTTTCTCGAATCGGGCCATGCGCTCGTGCCTCGCCGGTAGCGGTCCTCGCCTGCCACGAGAGTAGCTGCAACCCGCTCGGGCGATCCCCCGAGCACGGTCGCGACGACAGGATCTTCGACGGGCTCCAACGGCGAGCCCTCGAGCGAGATGACGGTCAGGTCGGCCCGCTTGCCCGGTACCAGCGAGCCGACGTCGGCCTCGAGCCCGAGGACGCGCGCTCCGCCGAGCGTCGCGAGCTCGAGCGCCTGCGCCGCGCCGAGCGCATCCGGCCGGCGCTCCCGCGCACGCGCGGCCACGAGCGCCGTGCGGAGCTCTTCGAACATGTCGAACGACGGCGTCGACGCCGGGCTGTCCGTGGCGATCCCGACGGGGATGCCCGCGTCGAGCAGGTCGCGCAGGGGGGCGATGCCGCACCCGAGCAGCCCGTTCGAGCGGGGACAGTGGGCGACCCCGACACCGGCGGCCGCGAGGAGCCCGATCTCATCGTCGTCGACGTGCACGCAGTGCGCTGCGGAGAAGCTCGGTCCGAGAAGCCCCGCGTCGGCGAGCATCCGCACGCCCGTCTCGCCCGACGGCGGGACGAGGAAGTCGGCGAGGGGCGTCCAGTCGCCGGTGCCCTCGACCAGCCACGGGCGCTCCGCCGGGCTCTCGGCGATGTGGGTCTGCAGCGGCAGCCCGAGTGCCGAACAGGCCTGGAACACGTCGAGCGAGCACGTGTACGGCGCGTGTGGCGAGATGCCGAGGCGGACTCGCTCGGAGAGCACCGGCTCGATCCTCGACCGGTTCTCGTGGAAGCGGTCGAGCGCGCTTTCGTCT
Organism: Actinomycetota bacterium; assembly: GCA_046732615.1. Lineage (GTDB taxonomy): Bacteria > Actinomycetota > Thermoleophilia > Gaiellales > Gaiellaceae > Gaiella. The sequence continues at coordinate 6,977 of JBKPNM010000047.1, forward strand.
CTGCCGAAGACCTCGAGGAAGACGACCGCGGTGAGTCCCGTCTCGGCGGCAGCGTCCGCCGCAGCGCCGGCGAAGCTGCAGTCGCCGATCGTCGTGATGCCCGATCGGAGGCACTCCCATGCACCGACGGTCGCGATCGCGCGCATCTCGTCGAGGTCGATCCGCTCCTTGCGACGGATGTGCAGCCCGATCCACGGGACGAACGGCAGCCCGTCGCCGAAGCCGGCGTACACCGCATACTCGAGGTGCGAGTGGCAGTTGACGAAGCCCGGGGCGATCACGCATCCCGCGAACCGCTCGCCCTCGCCCAGGTCGCCCGCCGTGCCGACTGCAGCGATGCGGCCGTCGTCGCCGATCGCGACCGCCCCGTTCTCGATCGGCTCGCCCTCGACCGGGAGCACCCAGTCCGCGCAGACGACCCTCACAGGGCTTCTGCGGCGGAGCGCTCCCAGCGGCGCTCCATCACCACGGCGATCCAGATCGAGAGCTCGTAGAGCACGAGGAGCGGCGCCACCTCGAGCACGAGCGACACTGGGTCGACGGTCGGCAGCAGGATCGCGAACGCGAGCATCCCGACGTAGCCGATGCGCCGGTTGTGGCGGAGGCGGTCGGCCGTGAGCACGCCGAGCCGCACGAGCGCGAGCACGAAGATGGGCATCTCGAACGCGATCCCGAACGCGAGCAACGTCAGCGCGACGAACGAGAGGAAGTAGCTCGCCCGGATCTGCTCGGTGTAGAGCTCGGAGTCGTAGTCGACGAGGAACGAGAGCGCCCTCGGCAGCACGATCGTGTAACAGAACATGACTCCCGCGACGAAGAGGCCCGTGGCGAGGACGACGAAGACGCCGAGGATCCGCTGCGTCTCCTGCCCGACGGCCGGGGCGAGGAACGCCCAGACCTGCCAGAGGATGATCGGCAGCACGAGCGCGACGGCGGCGTAGAAGCTGACCTTGAGCGACGTCGTGAACGGCTCCGTCACACCGAGCGTGACGATCGGCGTCCCCTCGGGGACGAGGTCCATGAGGCGGCTGATCAGCTGCTCGTGGAACGCGTACGCGAGCGCGAACGCCGGGACGATCGCGACGATGCAGATCAGCAGCCGATGCCTGAGCTCCGTCAGGTGCTCGACGAGGGTGGCTTCCTCGTCGTGGCTCAGGCGCCGCGGCACGATCCGGCGGGCCATCGCTCGCGGGAGGTGTTAGGAGACGGTGTCGCGCTCGCGCGCGGTCGCGGTCGTCGACGTGTCGGCGGGCTGCGGCGGCGGCAGCTCCGCCACCTCGTCGTACCCGTCGTCGTCCTTGCCGGACACCGATTCCTTGAACTCGCGCATCCCCTTGCCGAGCTGACGGCCCATCTCCGGGAGCCGCTTGGGGCCGAAGACGAGGAGCAGCACGAGGAGCAGGATGAGGAGCTCCCAGATGCCGATACCGAAGGGCATGCCCGCAGCGTAGCGGGTCGCGGGACTTCGCCCGCGTGGATCCGGTTAAGGAACGTCGATCGGGCCCCAACCCCAGTGAGGCGGGTACCATCGGATGTGGGCGCGTAGGAAGGTCCTGTGCGCGACACCTCTGGAAGACCTGCAACCGAAGGACATCCGTGGCACTGCTCGAGATCACGAACCTGCACGTCGCCCTGGAGGACGGCACCGAGATCGTCAAGGGCGTCGACCTTGCCGTCGACACGAACGCGAAGCACGCGGTCATGGGCCCGAACGGGTCCGGCAAGTCGACCTTCGCATACGCCCTGATGGGCCATCCCGCCTACGAGATCACCGAGGGCGACATCCGGTTCGACGGCGAGTCGATCCTCGAGATGGAGGCCGACGAGCGCGCGCAGCGGGGCCTCTTCCTCGCGTTCCAGTACCCGCACGCGATCCCCGGCGTGACGGTCACGAGCTTCCTCCGCAGCGCCATCAACGCAAAGCGGAAGGCGGCGAACGGCGGTGAGGAGAACCCGGTGCCCGTGAAGGAGTTCCGGACCGAGCTTCTGGCCGCGATGGAGCACCTCAAAGTGCCCCGCGAGCTCGCCCAGCGGTATCTGAACGACGGGTTCTCGGGCGGGGAGAAGAAGCGGGTCGAGATCCTCCAGATGGCGATGCTGAAGCCGCGGATCGCGATCCTCGACGAGACCGACTCGGGTCTCGACATCGACGCGCTGCGGATCGTGGCTGAGGGCGTGAACACGCTCGTCGGCCCCGAGATGGGCGCGCTCGTCATCACCCACTACCAGCGGATCCTCAACTACGTGACGCCGGATCACGTCCACGTGTTCGTGGACGGCCGGATCGCCGCCTCGGGCGGCGCCGAGCTCGCGCACAGGCTCGAGGCCGAGGGCTACGAGGCGTTCATGCCGGCCGGCGTGGGAGGTGAGAGCTCGTGAGCCAGTCGGAGACCGACGTCATCCGCGACATCCGGGCCGACTACGGCTACGGATGGCACGTCGACGACAAGTCGACGATCTACAAGGCGCCGAAGGGGCTCTCGCACGAGTTGATCGACGTCATCTCCGAGCACAAGTCCGAGCCCGACTGGATGCGGAAGTTCCGCCACCAGAGCCTCGACTACTTCCTCGCCCGGCCGATGCCGGGCTGGGGCGCGGACCTCTCCGGGATCGACTTCGACAACATCCACTACTACGTCAAGCCGACCGAGAAGCAGGCGGACAAGTGGGAGGACCTCCCCGCGGAGATCCTCGACACGTGGGACCGCCTCGGGATCCCGGAGGCGGAGAAGAAGTACCTCGCCGGCGTCGGGGCGCAGTACGAGTCCGAGGTCGTGTACCACAAGCTCCAGGAGGATCTCGAGCGCAAGGGCGTGATCTTCCTCGACATGGACTCCGGCCTGCGCGAGCACGAGGAGCTCGTGAAGCAGTACTTCTCGACGGTGATCCCGCAGAACGACAACAAGTTCGCCGCGCTCAACTCGGCGGTGTGGTCGGGCGGGTCGTTCATCTACGTGCCGCCGGGCGTCTCGATCGAGATGCCGCTCCAGGCGTACTTCCGCATCAACGCGGAGAACATGGGCCAGTTCGAGCGCACGCTGATCATCGTCGACGAGGGCGCCTACGTGCACTACGTCGAGGGCTGTACCGCGCCGATCTACTCCTCTGACTCCCTGCACTCGGCGGTCGTCGAGATCATCGTCAAGAAGGGCGGCCGCTGCCGCTACACAACGATCCAGAACTGGTCGAACAACGTCTACAACCTCGTCACGAAGCGGGCGGTCGCCTACGAGGACGCCACGATGGAGTGGGTGGACGGGAACCTCGGCTCGAAGGTGACGATGAAGTACCCCGCGATCTGGCTGATGGGCGAGCGCGCCCACGGCGAGGTGCTCTCGATCGCGTTCGCGGGCAAGGGCCAGCACCAGGACGCGGGCGGCAAGGTCGTCCACGTCGCGAAGAACACGTCGAGTGTCATCACGTCCAAGTCGATCTCGAAGAACGGCGGGCGCGGCGGCTACCGCGGCCTGCTCGAGGTCGCGAAGGGAGCGCACGGCTCGAAGTCGAAGGTCGTCTGCGACGCGCTGATCCTCGACGAGGAGTCGCGCTCCGACACGTACCCGTACATCGACGTGAAGGAGAACGACGTCGACCTCGGCCATGAGGCGACGGTGTCCAAGATCGGCGAGGAGCAGCTCTTCTACCTCATGAGCCGCGGGCTCTCCGAGGCGGAGGCGAGCGCGATGATCGTGGCGGGCTTCGTCGAGCCGATCACGAAGGAGCTCCCGCTCGAGTACGCCGTCGAGATGAACCGCCTGATCCAGCTGCAGATGGAGGGCTCCGTCGGCTAGCGCCGACCGGGCCTTTCGGAGAGCCGACACGTGATCACGGTCGAGAGAACCGACTTCGTCTCGGTCCCGGTGACCGACATGGAGCGCTCGATCCGCTTCTACGGCGAGACGCTCGGGCTGCCCCGGGTGTCGGATACGGAGGGCTGGCCGGAGTTCCAGCTCGGCGAGAACGTCTCGCTGTACCTCGTCGACCCGACGAACATCGGCCGCGAGTTCGAGGGACCGCACACGTCGTCGATCGCGCTTCGCGTGCCGGACGTCGAAGCGGCACAGCGGGCGCTCGAGGCGAAGGGGGTCGAGTTCTTCGGCGAGCCGTTCGACACCGGCGTCTGCCACATGGCGATCTTCCGCGACCCCGACGGGAACACGCTCATGCTCCACCGGAGGTACGCGCCCCGTGAGAACTGACCTGCTCGAGCGCTACCGCGCGCTGGCGCTACCGACGACGCGCGACGAGCACTGGCGCTTCACGGATCTCCGAGGCTTCGATCCCGATGCCTGGAGCGCCGAGGCGACGTCCGCCGCGGCGGTCCCGTCGATGCTCGACCTCGACGTCGCCGCCTCGGCGACGATCGACGAGTCCGGCATCGCAGTGTCGGAGGGTGTGCCGGAGGGGATCCGCTTCGAGCCGCTGACGGACGACAACCG
>JBKPNM010000048.1:0-5619 GCA_046732615.1 Actinomycetota bacterium
GCGCGCTGGAACGCGTGGCTGTGGGCGTTGACGAGCCCGGGCAGCGGCGCCGCTCGCGTCACGGGCGACGACACTAACCTACGGGGATGCACACCCAGAGCTCGGTCTCCGCGCCGCTGCGGCAGCTGCCGAACGTGCTGACGCTCCTGCGGTTCGCGGCGATCCCGCTCTTCGTCGTGCTCCTCGCACGCGACCAGGACGGCCCGAGCTGGCCGGCCGGCATCGTCTTCGCGCTGGCGGCGATCACCGACCAGCTCGACGGCTGGCTCGCGCGCCGCTGGAGCGTCGAGTCGGGGTTCGGGAAGGTCGCCGACCCGCTCGCCGACCGGCTGATGATCGACGTCTGCGTGGTCCTGCTGGTCGTCTACGACCGTCTTCCCTGGATCGCGCTGGTGATCCTGCTGCGTGACCTCCTGCTCGTCGGCGGGTACAAGCTCGTCGTGCCGCGCGGGTACGAGTTCGAGGTCTCACGACTCGGGAAGGTCGCCACCTGGGGGCTCTACGCCTCGCTGGTCCTCGTCCTCGTGACCGAACGCGACACGTGGTGGCCCCTCGCGCTCTTCTGGGTCAGCCTCGGCCTCGCGGTCGTCGCCGCCGGGCAGTACGTGGCGAAGGCGCTGCGGGAGGTGCGCACGTGAAGGCCGTCGTCATGGCCGGGGGGGAGGGAACCCGACTCCGCCCCCTGACCTCCAACCAGCCGAAGCCGATGGTCCCGATCGTCGGCAAGCCGTGCATGGAGCACATCCTCGACCTGCTCCGCCGGCACGGGATGAACGAGGTCGTCGTCACGCTCGCGTTCATGCCGCAGGCGATCCGGACGTACTTCGGTGACGGCACGACGCTCGAGATGGACGTCGACTACTCGGTCGAGGAGCAGCCGCTCGGCACCGCGGGATCCGTCCGGCTCGCCCGCGAGCGCCTCGACGAGACGTTCCTCGTCATCTCCGGGGATGCGCTGTGCGACGTCGACCTCACGGCGCTGCTCGCCGCTCACCGCGGGAAGGGTGCAGCCGTCACGATCGGCCTCAAGTCCGTCGACAACCCACTCGAGTTCGGCATCGTCGTCACCGACGAGGACGGACGGGTCGAACGGTTCCTCGAGAAGCCGTCGTGGGGCCAGGTCTTCTCGGACACGATCAACACCGGGATCTACGTGCTCGAGCCGGAGGTCCTCCGCCACATCCCTACGGATCGCCCGTACGACTTCTCGAAGGAGCTCTTCCCTCTGCTCCTCGAGATGGGGCGTCCGATCTACGGCCACGTACTGGACGGCTACTGGCAGGACATCGGCAACCTGGAGCAGTTCCGGCAGGCGAACTTCGACGCACTCGACGGCAATGTCCACCTCGAGATCCCCGGCCTGCGACTCCGCGGCAACGTGTGGGTCAGCGAGGAGGTCGACATCAACGAGGTCGCCGGCGTCGAGGGCCCGGCCTTCATCGGCGCGAACTGTCGGATCGCCGACGGCGCATCGATCGGCGCGCACGCGGTGCTCTCACAGGGCGTGATCGTCCGCGAGGGCGCGCGCATCACGCGCAGCGTCATCGATGCGGGCTCGTACCTCGGCCGCAGCTCCGTCGTCGAGGGGGCGATCATCGGCCGCGGCTGCGACCTGCGCGACCACGTCCGCGTGCACGAAGGCGTCGCGATCGGCGACCAGGTGACGATCGGCTCCGAGGCGAGCCTCTTCCCCGGCGTGCGCGTCTATCCGTTCAAGGAGATCGAGACCGGCGCGCAGATCCACGAGAGCGTCGTCTGGGAGACGCGCGCGGCGAGCACTCCCTTCGGTCGAGAGGGAGCGACCGGCCTCGTCAACGTCGACTTCACGCCCGAGACGGCCGTTCGACTCGCCGCTGCGTTCGGGACTGCGCTGCGTCGGGGCGAGCGCGTCGTCGCGAGCCGGGCCTCCGCGGACGCCTGTCGCATGATCCAGCGGGCGATCATCTCCGGCCTCACCTCGACCGGGGTGCACGTCGCCGACCTGCGGATCTCTCCGGCAGCCGTGACGCGTCACGTCCTCAAGACGCAGGGTCTCCAGGCGGGGATCCATGTCGGCCGCTCGAGCGTCGATCCGGACATGATCGACGTTCGCTTCTTCGAGTGGCCCGGAACCCAGATGACCGACGCCCTCCAGAAGGAGGTCGAGAGGAACTTCACGCGCCACGAGCTGCGGCGCGCGACGTTCGCCGAGGTCGGAGAGACCACGTATCCGGCCCGCGTCCGGGAGAGCTACGCGCAGGACATCCTCGACTCGCTCGACGCCGCGGCGGTCCGGAGACGGCGGTTCCGCGTCGCCCTCGATTACGGCTACTCGCCGGCTGCGTTCACGCTGCCCCTCGTGCTCGGCCCGCTCGGGGTCGAGGCGATCGGCGCCCACGGCTTCTTCGTCGAGGACGTCCAGGACGAGCTCGACGCCGTCGACGCGCGCAGGATCGTCACAGGGGTCCGCGCCGACCTCGGCGTGGTGCTCGACCGCGCCGCCGAACGAGTGCTCCTCGTCGACGAGCAGGGCGAGGCGGTTCCGGCAGATCTCGGCATGCTGCTCGTCGTCAAGCTGCTCGTGCTCGCGGGTCGCGAAGGGCGGATCGCCGTGCCGATCACCGCGACCGACCGGGTGGACGAGCTCGTGGAGCGCTCCGCCCTCTCGGTCGTCCGGACACCGCACTCGCTCGGCGACCTCACGAGGGCCGCGGCTGAGGATGGCGTCGTGCTGGCGGCAGCGCCGACCGGCGGCTTCGTCTTCCCGGACGTCGTCCCGGGCTACGACGCGGTGACGACGGTCTGCAAGCTGCTCGAGCTGCTGGCGGGTCAGGAGGTACCGCTCTCCGAGCTGGTCGCGGAGCTGCCGCGGCCGACGCTGGTCCATCGCGAGCTCCCCTGCCCGTGGAGCCGCAAGGGCCTCGTCATGCGGCTCGTGAACGAGCATCTCGCCGAGCGCCGGCTCGACCTGATGGACGGGGTGAAGGCCTACGACGACCGAGGCTGGGTCCAGGTGCTCCCCGACCCCGACGAGCCGCTCGTCCACCTCTACGCGGAGGGCACCACCGAGGAGCTCACCGGCGAGCTCACCGGCGAGGTGACCGCATTCGTCGAGGCGGTCGTGCAGGGAGAAGCGGTCGAAGGGCGAACCTTGGAGCAAGCCTCAAGCTGAGGTTGACCCCTCTGCGGCTCTGCTGCTTCAATCCGTCGTTCTCCGACGAAAGGTTTCCGTGACCGTGAACGCGCTGCCCGACCTCGCGAACCTGAGCGACGACGACCTCGACCGCTTGGTCCGGGCGACGGAGGACGAGGAGGAGGCGATCTCGCAGCGGCGCAGGCGGCTGCACGAGCGCATCGACGCGCTCCGCGGCGAGCGCGTGACGAGACTCCGCGGGCAGGCCGAGGCCGGGACGCTCGCCGTTCCCTCCCCCGAGACACTCGAGCGCCCGATCTTCGGGGGCACCGGGGACCCGCCGCCGGAAGACGCGGCCGACGGGACGAAGGAGGATCCCGCGACGCTCTCCGACGAGGAGCTGCGCTCGACGATCTTCTCGCTCGAGCAGGAGGAGGACGACATCTCGCTCCACCGCCGCGTACTGCACGGTCGGATCGACATCCTTCGCGCCGAGCGCGAGCGTCGCCGCAGGGGGCGGCACGTCGACCCGGAGGACCTGGGGCCGATCCTCGGCAGGCCGCGATGAGCCATGTCTACTGCCCGGAGTGCGGCTTCCAGAACCCCGAGGCGGCCAACTACTGCGCGCGTTGCGGCGCCTATCTGCGGCGTGACGAGCAGGGCGAGACGACGTTGAGCCTGGACATCGACGAGCTCGGCGAGGCCGGTATCCCGACGGGTGAGCCGCGCGGTCCCGCGTTGGTCGTCCGCGCGGGCGGCGGGCGGGCGGGGGAGACGTTCGAGACCGCCGGCCTGCGGACCTTGATCGGCCGCTCACCCGACTGCCACGTGTTCCTCGACGACGTCACCGTGTCCCGCCGGCACGCGGAGATCGTCCACGAGGACGACGACTACGTGATCCGCGATCTCGGCAGCCTCAACGGGACGTTCGTCAACCGGCGCCGGATCGAAAGCTCGGTGCTGGCGGCGGACGACGAGGTCCAGATCGGCAAGTACCGGATGACGTTTCTTCTCCCATGAGCACCGCTCGACCTCAGCTCGCGTTCGTGGGCGAAACCGTGTCTCCCGCACGTGAGCCGACTGGGGTCGGCCCGTGAGCACGACGACCGAACCCACCGCGACGCAGCCGCGCCTGCACACGATCGGGGCCGTCTGCGAGCGCCTTCGTGCCGAGTTCCCGGACATCTCGATCTCGAAGATCCGCTACCTGGAGGACCAGGGCCTGCTCAGCCCGCGCCGCACCCGCGGGGGATACCGGCTCTTCTCGGAGGGCGACGTCGAGCGCCTGGAGACGATCCTGCGGCTGCAGCGCGACGAGTTCCTGCCGCTCCGCGTGATCCGCGACTCGCTCGACGTCCGCGGAGCAGCGCCGTCCAAGCGCCGCGCACCGGCGCTCCGGGACCCGGGTGGAGAGCTCGACCTTCCCGCGCTCTGCCAGCGCGCCGCGATCACGCCCGACTTCGCGCGCCGACTGGAGGAGTACGACCTCGTCACGCCGAGGATCGAGGCGGGGGAGAGGATCTACCGCGAGAGCGACGTCGAGATCGCCGCCGCGTGCGGCCGGCTCGCGCGTCACGGCCTCGACGCCCGTCACCTACGCGCGTTTCGCACCGCGGCAGGGAGGCAGTCCGCCCTGCTCGAGCAACTCGTCGCGAGCGGGCTCCGCTCACGCGACCTCGAGCGGCGACGTGCGGCGCTCGACGACCTCGAGGCGCTCGCGGGCGTCGCAACGGAGCTCGCGCAGCACCTACTCGTCCGCGATCTCCGCGACGCCGCCGAACGCTGACGCGCGCCGGGGTCAGTCCGGGAAAAGCGGCAGATGGCCGAGGGCGACGACGCCTTCGACCTGGTCGGCATCGCCCTCGGTGAAGACGGCTGCCTCGGCGACGATGCGGCCGCCGGCCCGTCGGACGACGTCGCGCATGCCGTCGAGCGTGCTCCCCGTCGAGATCACGTCGTCGACGAGGACGACGTTGCGGGCCTCGACGAGCGGACGGTCCTTCTCGTCGAGGTGGAGGGTCTGAGGGTGACCCGTCGTGATCGACACGGTTTGCGCCTCGATCGTCTCGCCCATGTACGGCTTGTGCTGCTTCCGGAGCACGATCCAGGGCTTCCGCATCGTGCGCGCGAGCTCGTAGACGAGCGGCACGCTCTTCGTCTCGGCCGTCACGATCGCGTCGGCGTCGACGTCGGCGAGGCGCCGGGCGAGCCCTGCTGCGGCGGCCTCGACGATCTCGGTGTCACCGAGTAGGTTGAACACCGCGATCCTGAGGCCGGGCGCCACCTCGAACAGCGGGAGATCACGCTCGACGCCCTCGATCTCCACGCGGTGCGTCTGCCGTGCCCTGTCGCTCATCGGGGCGGAGCGTATCGCGAGGATCGGCGGGCGTCGGCGTTTCGGCGACGTCCGATCCGGCGATTACACCTTGTCCATGGGCGGAGTCGACGCGCTCACGGGGCGTTTTCGCCTCCCGTGCCCGATTACGGGCTGGAGCAGTGTGCGGTTG
>JBKPNM010000049.1:0-5028 GCA_046732615.1 Actinomycetota bacterium
CGCCGTGGCGACGTCCGCCGGGGCGGTCCCGTGGATGCTCGACCTCGACGTCGCCGCTTCGGCGACGATCGACGAGTCCGGCATCTCGGTGTCGGACGGTGTGCCGGAGGGGATCCGCTTCGAGCCGCTGACGGACGACAACCTGCTCGTGGGCTCGCTCGTCCAGGCCGACGACAAGCTGCGCGCCCACAACGCCGCCGTCTGGCAGCATGGGCTCCTCGTCCACGTTCCGGCCGGGGTCGAGCTCGAGCAGCCGCTTTACCTCCGGGTCGCGAGCAACGTGACCGGCGGATCGCTCTTCTGGCGCGTGCTCGTCGTCGCGGAGCCGGGCTCCCGCTTCACGCTCGTCCAGGAGCTCACCTCGGCCGCCGAGGATCTCGAGTCGTACGTGAACGGGGTCGTCGAGGTCGTCGTCCGGGACGGCGCGAGGGCCGAGATCGTGAACGTCCAGCGGCTCTCGCGCAGGGCCTGGCTCTTCGCCTCGTGCCACGCACGCGTCGAGCGGGACGCCGAGCTCGACTGGGTCGAGGGCGGCTTCGGCTCGGCGCGGGGGAAGGTCTGGATCCAGAACGACCTCGCGGAGCGCGGCGCGACGTCGCGTGTCACCGGTGCGTACTTCGCAGACGGCGAGCAGCACCTCGACTACGACACGTACCAGCTCCACGCCGCCCCGGACACGACGTCCGACTTCGCGTTCAAGGGCGCCCTGCGGGACTCCGCTGCGACCGTCTGGCGCGGGATGATCCGGGTCGAGGAGGGCGCGCAGAAGACGAACGCCTACCAGGAGAACCGCAACCTCCTCCTCTCGAAGACCGCGACCGCGAACTCGATTCCCGGGCTCGAGATCCTCGCGAACGACGTGCGCTGCACGCACGGGGCGACGCTCTCGCAGGTCGACCGGGAGCAGCTCTTCTACCTGATGGCGCGCGGCCTGCCGCGCTCCGAGGCCGAGCGGCTGATCGTGCGCGGCTTCTTCCAGGACGTCCTCGACCGCATCGAGCTCCAGCCGGTCCGCGAGGCGCTCGGCGAGGCGCTCGAGGCGCGGATCCCGCAGGGCTGACGACCGGGACGTCCGAGGCGCGGCTTCGAGGCGCGGCTTCAGCCGCGCCTCTGGATTCTTGCGTGCCACCATGGAGGCATGCCGCACTCCTGCTGCGCCGGCGAGGCGCTCGACATCTTCAGCGAGAAGGGCGCTCGCCGTGAGCTCCGCCGGTACCTCGGGAACGGCCTCGGCGGGAACGACGCGAGGCTGATCGCCGCGTGGGCGGACGAGGCCGGTCTCGACGGCGAGACGGTCGTCGAGGTCGGCGGCGGGATCGGGCAGATCCAGGCCGAGCTCCTGCGCCGGGGCGCGGCCTCGGGAACGGTCGTCGAGGTGGTCGGCGGCTACGAAGGCCCCGCGTCCGAGCTCGCGCACGCGGTCGGGATCGCGGATCGGAGCGCGTTCCTTCTGGCAGACCTGTTGGAGGACGCCACCACCGTCGAGCCGGCGGACGTCGTCGTGCTGCGCCGCGTCGTGTGCTGCACCCCGGACGGGCCCGCCCTGCTCGGGGCGGCCGCCGCCAAGGCGCGGCGCACGCTGCTCGCCAGCTACCCGCGCGACCGGGCTCTGACGCGCGCATTTTCGCGGCTCGAGAATCTCTGCTTCCGGCTCGTGGGAAAGCGATTCCGCTCGTACGTGCACCCGCCCGTCGAGCTGGAGCGTGCCGCCGGCGACGGAGGCCTCGCGCGTTCGCGTGTGTCTCGCGGCTTCGTCTGGGAGACGGCGCAGTACGACGTCCCGGGCGCTTGACGGCCCGAACGGCGAGGGGCATAGGCTTGAGGGATGGAGGAGATCGGCCTCTTCCCGCTCGGGCTCGTCCTGCTCCCGACCGAGCAGGTCCCGCTCCACATCTTCGAGCCGCGCTACCGGGAGCTGATCGCCGAGTGCCTCGAGAACGAGCAGCCGTTCGGGCTCGTGTACGCCGACGACGACGGGTTGCGCCGGACGGGAACGCTCGCGAACGTCGTCGAGGTCGTCGACCGGTTCGAGGACGGCCGGCTGAACATCGTCGTCGAGGGCGGAGACCGGTTCCGCCTCGTCGAGCTGACCGACGGGCGCAGCTTCCACACCGGCACGATCGAGCCGTTCGCCGACACCGACGACCCGCCCCCGCCGGACGACGTCAAGCGTGGCCTGGGGCTCTTCGCGCGGCTCGTCGAGCTGACCGGCGCGGAGGTCGAGGTCCCGGACGACAGCCTCGAGCAGCCCGCGTTCGCGATCGCGTCACGGTTCGAGCTCGCACCCGAGCTGAAGCTCGAGCTGCTCGAGGAGCCGAGCGAGCGGCTCCGCCTGCGGCGGCTCTGCGAGATCCTCGAGACTGTCGCCGCGGTGGTGGAGCGGCAACGCGAAGTCGCGGAGCTCGCGCAGCGCAACGGCCGCGTGAAGCCCACGGGCGGATAGCGGCCACGCGAAGCGCCGCGGCTACGATGGCCGCATGACCTCGACGACGCTTCCCGCGCTCGACGCACACCGCCTCCGCGCCGATTTCGCGGTATTCGAGGAGCTCGTGGACGGCCGGCCGGTCGCGTTCCTCGACTCGGCCGCGTCGACACAGAAGCCGCGGCAGGTGCTCGACCGGATGAGGACGTTCTACGAGCACGAGTACGCGAACGTGCACCGCGGCGTCTACCGGCTCGCCGAGCGCGCGACCGAGGGGTTCGAGAGCGCCCGTCGCACCGTGGCAGGGCTGCTGAACGCGCCGTCCGAGAAGGAGGTCGTGTTCACGCGGAGCGCCACCGAGGCGATCAACCTCGTGGCCTACGCGTGGGGGCTCGACAACCTCGGGCCGGGCGACGTCGTCGTCATCACGGAGCTCGAGCACCATTCGAACTTCGTGCCGTGGCAGTACATCGCCCACCGCACGGGCGCGAGCTTCCGCAACATCCCGATCGACGACCTCGGCGAGCTCCAGCTCGACTCGCTCGACGGGCTCGCGCGCGAGGGCAACGTGAAGGTCGTCGCCAACAACCTCGTCTCCAACACCCTCGGCACGGTCAATCCGATCGAGACGCTCGCGGCATGGGCGCACGAGCAGGGTGCGATCATGGTCGTCGACGCGGCCCAGGCGGCTCCCCACCGGCCGGTCGACGTGCAGGCCCTCGGCGCGGACTTCGTCGCGATCTCGTCCCACAAGCTCTGCGGGCCGAGCGGGGTCGGCGCGCTCTGGGGGAAGCGCGAGCTACTGGAGGCGATGAGCCCGTTCAACCTCGGCGGCGAGATGATCCGCTCCGTCGCGCTCGACAGGACGACCTTCAACGAGCTCCCGCACAAGTTCGAGGCGGGCACTCCGGCGATCGCCGAAGCGGTCGGCTTCGGGGCGGCGATCGACTACGTCTCCGAGATCGGCCTCGAGGCGATCGAGCGGCACGAGCATGCGCTCGTGGAGGAGACGATGGCCCGGCTCGGCGAGCTTCCGTGGATCAGGGTGTTCGGGCCGCCGCCCGACCGCCGTGCGGGGATCGTCTCGTTCGACGTCGAGGGCATCCACCCCCACGACGTCGCCCAGATCCTCGACTGGGAGGGTGTGGCCGTCCGTGCCGGTCACCACTGCACGCAGCCGCTCATGACGCGCCTCGGCGTCTCCGCGACGACGCGCGCGAGCTTCTACGTCTACTCGATCCCCGAGGAGATAGACCGGCTGCTCGCCGGGCTGCACAAGGTCAAGGCCTCGCTCGGCTGATGTCGGAGTTCGAGCAGCTCTATCGGGAAGTGATTCTCGATCACTACAAGGCGCCCCGGAACCACGGCGTGCTGGAGCCGCACGACGCGATCGCCGAGGGCCAGAACCCGCTCTGCGGCGACGAGGTGACGGTCTCGGTCCGCTTCGGTGAGGGCGACGTGATCGAGGACGTCGGCTTCGAGGGGCGCGGGTGCGCGATCAGCCAGGCCGCGACGTCGATGCTCACGGACATCGTCAAGGGACGGACGGCGCAGGAGGTCTCGGCGATGCCGAAGGACGAGCTGCTCGACGAGATCGGGATCCCGCTCACGCCCGTGCGGCTCAAGTGCGCCCTGCTCGGGCTCGGGGTGCTGAAGGTGGCGCTGCACCGGGCGAAGGGAACGCCGCTCCCCGACGAGTGGGGGACCTCGTCCGGGGAGATCTCGCTCAGTTGAAGGAGATCGAGGCGCTCCCGCTCGAGGAGCTGCCGGACGGGTCGATGCGACTCGTCCCGGCCGACGGCTTCACGATCGGGCTCTACCACTGCCAGGGGGAGCTCCACGCGGTCGAGGACCGGTGCACGCACGACGACGGGCCGCTGTGCGAGGGCGAATGGGATCGCGACGCGTGCGAGGTCGTCTGCCCCCGGCACGGCTCCCGGTTCGACCTCCGAACGGGGGCCGCGCTCTCGCTTCCCGCCTATCTCCCGGTTCCGACCTACCCCGTCCGGATCCGCGAGGACGGCATGATCGTGGTCGACGTGGACTAGGCTCGGCCGATGCTCGACGATCGTGTCAGAGACGTCCTCGCGAGGATGGAGGCCGAGGACGCCGCCGAGCGGGAGGCCGGCGTCCCTCTGGCGGAGCGGTCGCTCGCCGTCGGCCCCGAGTCGGGGCGGCTGCTGTTCGCGCTCGTCGCCCCGAACCCCGGTTGCGAGGTGCTCGAGCTCGGCGGGTCGCGCGGCTACTCGACGATCTGGCTGGCGGCCGCCGCGAGAATTCACGGCGGCCGCGTCGTCTCGCTCGAGCGGGACGAGCGCAAGGCGGAGCAGTGGCGCCGGAACATCTCGGACGCGGGGCTCGACGAGTGGGGCGAGCTCGTCGTAGGCGAGGCGAAGGAGACCTTGCCTGCGCTCGAGGACGGCTTCGACGTCGTGTTCCTGGACGCGTGGAAGGACGACTACGAGCTCCTCTTCGGGCTCGCGCGCCAGAAGCTCGATCCGGGCGGAGTCGTCGTCGCCGACAACGTGACCACGAGCGAGACCGTGCAGACGTATGCCGCTGCGCGCCAGGCTGATCCGACCCTCGTGTCCGTCACGGTTCCCATC
>JBKPNM010000050.1:0-9205 GCA_046732615.1 Actinomycetota bacterium
ACGCCGACCACGTCGGCGAGTCGTAGCGGCTCCGGGATGCGGATCATCGCCGGCACGCACAAGGGGCGCCGCATCGCGGCGCCGAAGGGCACCTGCACGCGACCGACGGGCGATCGCGTGCGCGAGGCGCTCTTCAACCTCGTGGGCCCCGTCGACGGCGCGTCGGTGCTCGACCTCTACGCCGGCTCGGGCGCGCTCGGGCTCGAGGCACTCTCGCGCGGCGCGCGCCGATGCGTCTTCGCGGAGACCGACGCAGCGGCGTGCCGGGTGATCCGA
Organism: Actinomycetota bacterium; assembly: GCA_046732615.1. GTDB lineage: Bacteria > Actinomycetota > Thermoleophilia > Gaiellales > Gaiellaceae > Gaiella. The sequence goes on from JBKPNM010000050.1 coordinate 277, forward strand.
GCGAACCTCGCCTCGCTCGGGCTGACCGGCGGCCTCGTGGTGCAGCGCGACGCGCTCGGGGTCCTGCGGGACGAGGCCGTGGCGCACCGTCGCCACGAGCTCGTGCTCCTCGACCCGCCCTACGAGCGCTGGGCGGAGCTGGAGGAACGGCTCGGGGCACTCGTCCCGCCCGTCGCCGCGCAGGGAGGCGTCGTCGTCGTCGAGACGGACGCCGCGCTCGAGCCGACGCTCCCGCTCGCCCTGCGGACGACACGGCGGTACGGTTCCGCCCGTCTGACGCTCTTCGACCCATGACCGACCGCCAGCCAATCGTCGCCATCAACCCGGGGACGTTCGACCCCGTCACGCTCGGGCACGTCGACGTGATCCGCCGTGCCGCGGCGATCTTCGATCGCGTCGTCGTCGGCGTCGTCCGCGACCCGCACCACAAGCAGACGCTGTTCACGGTCGAGGAACGCGTCGCGTTCCTGGAGGACGCGCTCGCCGACCTCGGGAACGTCGTCGTCGACGTCTTCAGCCAGCTCGTCGTCGACTTCGCGCGGAGGCACGGAGCGCGGACGATGGTGAAAGGCCTGCGCGTGATCGCGGACTTCGAGTGGGAGTTCCAGATGAACAGGCTCAACCACCTGCTCGCGCCGGAGGTCGAGACGATGTACGTCATGTCGAGCCCCGAGTACGCCTTCGTCTCCTCGAGCGGCGTCAAGGAGATCGCCTCGTTCGGCGGGCGGGTCGAGAGCCTCGTCACGCCCGCGGTCGCCGAGCGGTTCCGCGAGCTCTACCCCAACGGCCGCCCGGGGCCGCCGCTCAGCCCGGACGAGTAGCGGCGCGCACACGTAATCCGGCACCGTGAGTACCATCCAGCGCATGGACGTCCTCGTACTCATCGACAAGCTCGACGATCTCGTGCACAACGCGAAGGCGGTGCCGCTGACCGACCAGGTCCGCATCGACCGGGAGGAGATCTACGACATCCTCGACCAGATGCGCGCGACGATCCCCGAGGAGATCAAGCAGGCCCGGTGGATCGTCAAGGAGCGCCAGGAGATGCTCGCCGAGGCGAAGCGCGAGTGCGACCGCCTGATCGGCGAGGCCCGCGAGCAGGCGATGCGCGAAGCGTCGCAGACGGAGATCGTCAAGCTGGCCGAGCGCCAGTCACAGGACATCGTCGAAGAGGCGCGGCGCGACGCCCGCGAGACGCGCCTCGAGATGGAGGACTGGGCCGACGGGATCCTCTCCACGCTCGAGGTCAATCTCGACAAGTTCCTGGGAGCCGTCCGGCGGGGCCGCGAGCGGCTCCACGAGCGCTCGCAGGAGACGGTCGTCGCAGGCATCGGCCCGATCGACCGCGACGGCGCGTCGCCGGAGGTCGAGAGCTACCAGTGAGCGACGCGCGAGGCCGGCCTCGCGCGTCGGGAGATCGCGTCGGACGGGGATCCGCCCCGCGGCGGATCCCCGTCCGTTCGTCCGTCGGTCAGCCCATCGGAACCTGGACGAGCCGGTAGCCGGCGACGCCGGCGAGCACGGGGTCGCCCTGGCGCCAGGCCTTGACGAAGAACTGCACGGCGTACGCGGGCCGGATCTCCGGGAAGTCCCGCTCCGGCGTGATCGTGAGCTGCAGCCAGCCGTCCTGGCCCGTCTTCTGATCCTGCGGGCTGCGTGTCACGAGCGGGGTCGAGCGGAGGAACACGAGCGCGTCACGCACGACGTAGCCGCGAGTGTCCTTCACCTTGATCCGGACCGTGATCGGCTCCGTCCGTGAGCGGATCGGGCTCGGCGAGAACTGCGCCTGATCGACCACGAGACGCTGGTCGGGCGGGACGCTCGTCACCGGGATCGACTTCTCGCCGTTCGGGAGCGTGATCACGCCGGCGGGGCCAGGAGGGGCCTGCGGCCCCTGGACGACGGCGGTCGGGGCCGTCAGCCTGGTCGCCTCGCCGCGAGAGTTCCGTGCGATGACGCGTGCCCTGACCGTCTTGCCCACGTCGCCCTCGCGGAGCACGTAGGAGTCGTCGCGGAAGCCCGCCTGCACGATGCAGTTGTTGCCTCCCGTGTCGCAGCGGAGCCAGTTGAACGTGAAGGCGATCGGCTGCTGGCCGTTCCACGTGCCGGGGTTGACGCGGATCGTCTGCCCCTGCGCCGGAGTACCGCCGAGTGTGGGAGCCTGGACGTTCACCGGGCGACCTGCGTCGGCGGCGCGGACGAGCGCGGTCGCGTTGGACGCGACGGTCTTCGACCCGTCGGCGTTCGACGCGGTGACGCGGACCCGCAGGCGGCGATCGACGTCGGCCGTCGCGACGACGTACTTCGTCGTCGTCGCACCGCCGATCGCGGCGCAGTCGGCCCCGGACGGCAGCCCGCCGCTCCGCGCACAGCGCACCCACTGGTAGGCGAAGCTCGTGGGAGACCCGGTCCACGAGCCCTGGCTCGCGGTCAGCTCGGAGCCGACGGTTGCGCTGCCGCTGATCCGCGGCTCGGCCGTGTTGTCCGGTGCGGCGTTCGAGACGGCGCCGCTGCCGCCCGGGAGCGCCAGCACGGTCGCCAGCGACGCGAGCGCGGCGGCGGCGAGCGTCCAGGCGACGGTGGTCCTGCGAGTCGTACGCATCGCGCGTCCTTTCCTCGATGGGAGAGACGACACACGAGATATCCCCGATCCCAGGCGCCGAACCGCCTTCTTACGGAAGCTTCACCCCGTTTACGGATCCTTCATCCCGCGCTGACCGCGGGCTGACACGTGGTGCGAGACTACGGTCTCGCCGTGGCCGACTGGACGAACGTGGCGTGGCTCGGCGAGGCGCACGCGTGGATCGACGAAGGCATCGCAGAGCTCGGCGCTCGCCGGACGGGGGCGATCGAGCAGCCGCACGTGCGACCGTGGTCGACGGCGATGCGCGTGCCGACGACGGCCGGGGAGCTCTGGTTCAAGGCCAACATCCCGCTCCTCGCGTACGAGGCTCGGGTCGTCGAGCACCTTGCAGCGGTGCGTCGAGACCTCGTTCCCGCCCTCGTCCGCGTCGAGCAGGACCGCGGCTGGATGCTCGGGCACGCCGGCGGGGAGCGGCTGCGCGAGGTGGTGGCGAGGGAACGGCTTCTCCACCGGTGGCTCGACGTCCTGCCGCTCTACGCCGAGCTCCAGCTCGACGCCGCGTCCCGCGCGGATGAGCTGGTCGCGCTCGGCGTGCCCGATCTCCGGCTCGCGGGTCTCCCGCAGATCTACTCGGAGCTCGTCGAGGAGGCCGAGGGTGTCGCGCCCGAGGAGCGCGAGCGCCTCGTCGAGCGCAGCGACGACGTCGCCGCGACGTGCCGCGCGCTCGCGAAGCTCGGCGTCCCGGAGACGATCCAGCACAACGACCTCCACGACGCCAACGTGCTCGTCTCGGGTGACCGCTACCTCGTCTTCGACTGGGGCGACTCGTGCATCTCGCATCCGTTCACGACGATGTCCGTCACGCTCGAGGGCCTTCTCGCGTGGGGCCTCGACGACGTCGAGGGGTCGGTCGACACGACGCCGTTCCGCGACGCGTACCTCGAGCCGTACACGGCTCGGCTCGGGCGCGACGGCCTCAAGGAGGCGATGGCGGCGGCGCTTCGTCTCGGGTGGATCTGCCGCGCCGCGGTCACGCGCCCGCTTGCACTCGCTCTCGACGGCGAGCAGCGCGAACGGGAGCTCGACGCGGTACGCACGCACCTGCGGATGTTCCTGGACGGGACACCGACCTGAGAGCCGACGTCGTGGCGCTACCCTCGCTGCATGGCCGGCTTTCCCGTCAGACGTCTCCGCCTGCGACCCGGAGAGGAGCACCGCGAGATCGTCCCGGTCACCCTCGAGCCGCTCGTCTTCGGCGGTCAGACGTATGCCGCGACGCCCCCGGAGATTCCGGCCGAGCTCGTCGTCCAGCGCGCGACGACGGGGGACCTCTTCCGCCTGACCTTCTCGACGATGCTCGAGGGCCCGTGCATGCGGTGCCTGGCCGATGCGATCGTCCGCGTCGAGGTCGACGCGCAGGAGTACGAGGCGAGCGACCCGGGGTCGGACGAGGAGCTCCGCTCGGAGTACGTGTCGGACGGCGAGCTCGACGTCGCAGCCTGGTCGCGAGACCAGGTCGCGTTCGCGGTACCCGACCGGATCCTCTGCCGGCCCGACTGTGCCGGCCTCTGCCCGGTCTGCGGCAAGGACCTCAACGTCGAGCCGCACACGCACGACGAGCAGGCCGTCGACCCCCGGTGGGCCGCGCTGGAGGCACTGCGGACAGAAGCGGAGGGGTAGCGCTGCTACGGTGGCCGGGCGCTTCGGCGCTCGCTCATGACGGACTGAACGCGGACACACGCCTCGGCCGCCCTCTACGGAGGTGCTGCGACGTCCCGTCAGGAGGTTTCCGTCGTGCGAGCCCGTCTCTCCGGTGTCTCGAAGTCCCATGGACCGCAGGTCGTCCTCGAGCAGGCATCGCTCGAGATCGGCCCCGGCGACGCATCGCGCTCGTCGGGCCGAACGGCGTCGGCAAGTCGACGGTCCTCCGCCTGCTCGCCGGAGAGGAGGCACCGGACTCGGGTGTCGTGGCGATCGACCCGCCGCACGCGACGGTGCCCATCTTCGCCAGGAGCCGGAGCACCGGCCGGGCGAGACGCTGCGCGCCCGCCTCGCGCGCCTGACCGGCGTCGCGGCCGCCGAGCAGGCTGTCGAGCGAGAGGCGCTCGCCGCCGGTGGCGTCGATGCCGCGTCGCGCTACGACGCTGCGCTCACCCGGTCCCTGGCGTTCGGAGCCGGGGATCTCGACGCGCGGGCTGCCACCACGTGTGCTCGGCTCGGGCTGGGCGTCGATCTCGACCGGCCGTTCGACGGGCTCTCGGGTGGTGAGGCGGCGCGCGCCTCGCTCGCTGCAGTCCTCCTCGCGGAGGCCGATCTCCTGCTCCTCGACGAGCCCACGAACGACCTGGACGCCGACGGGCTCGGGCAGCTCGAGGCGTTCGTCGACGGGTTCCCGGGCTCGGTCGTCGTCGTCTCGCACGACCGCTGCTCGAGCGGAACCCGTTGCCCGAGAAGCCCTTCGAGCCGTGGGAGCTCCGCCTGGAGCTGCGCTCCGCGGGACGCCTGCCTTCCCCCGTCCTGCGACTGACCGGCGGCGTCGTTCGGCGCGGCTCGTTCCGCTTCGGGCCGCTCGACCTCGAGCTTCAGCCGGGGGTGCGGCTCGCGGTCACGGGCCGAACGGAAGCGGCAAGACGACGCTCGTCGGGGCGCTGCTCGGGGAGCTGGAGCTCGAGAGCGGCACGCCCAGATCGGCCGAGGCGTCGTCCCCGGCGTGATCGGGCAGAGGAGGGTCGCATACCACTCGTCCGAGCCCCTGCTCGGCACGTTCATGGAACGAAGCGGCCTGCATGCGGTCGACGCGCGGACGCTTCTCGCGAAGTTCGGCCTGGGCGCCGAGCACGTCCTCCGCGCGTGCGAGACGCTGTCGCCGGGAGAGCGCACGCGCGCGCACCTCGCCGAGCTCCAGGCGGCAGGCGTCAACCTGCTCGTCCTCGACGAGCCGACGAACCACCTCGACCTCGAGGCGGTCGAGCAGCTAGAGCAGGCCCTCTCGTCGTGGGACGGCGCCCTCGTCGTCGTCTCCCACGACCGGCGCTTCCTCGAGGCGCTCGCGCAGACACGCGAGCTGGCGCTGCGATGATCGGGCGTGGCACTCGAGGCAACGAGGCGGTGCGACGCGAAGCGGGCGACTCCAGGGATGTGCCCCGCCGAAGGCGAGATCCCGCGCCACGAGCCCCGCTCCCGCGGACTCGTGCTTCGCGGGCAGGTAGACTGCGCGGCCGCTCATGGCCGTCCCCAAGCGAAAGACCTCGCAGTCCCGCCGCGACAAGCGCCGGGCGCAGCATGCGATCGGCGCGCCGCGCGTCTCGACCTGCGAGAACTGCGGCTCGCCGAAGCAGTCGCACCACGTCTGCCCGACGTGCAAGACGTATCGCGGCCGCGAGGTCAGGCCGCTGCGGGCACCGGCCCCGTAGAGCCCGCTCAATGGCGACCCGCGTCGCGGTCGACGCGCTCGGCGGCGACCACGCACCCGGCGAGATCGTCGCCGGTGCCGTCGCAGCCGCATCCGAGGCGATCGCGCCGCTCCTCTTCGGCCCGGCCGGTCTCGAGACGCACTCGCTCGAGCTGGTTCCGTGCGAGGAGCGGATCGCGATGCACGAGAAGCCGGGCGAGGCGGTGCGCGCGAAGCCCGACTCGTCGCTCGTGAGCGCCGTCCGCTCGGTGGGAGCGGGCGAGGCCGACGCCGTCGTCTCGGCCGGGAACACGGGCGCGATGCTCGCGGCGTCCCTGCTCCACGTCCGACGGCTGCCCGGTGTGCTGCGCCCCGGGATCGCGGTCATGATCCCGGGTCGGCGCGGCCCGACCGTGCTCATCGACGCCGGTGCGAACGCCGACGCGCGGCCGGAGCACCTCGTCCAGTTCGCCCACATGGGCGCCGTCTTCGCGCAGGAGATGCTCGACGTCCGCGATCCGTCGGTCCGGCTCCTCTCGATCGGCGAGGAGCCCGAGAAGGGCAACCAGTTGACGCTCGACGCCCACGCCCTTCTCGCGCAGGCGCACGGGCTCCGGTTCGAGGGCAACACGGAGGGCCGATCCCTGCTCGAGGGAGACGCCGACGTCGTGGTCTGCGACGGCTTCACCGGGAACGTCGCGCTGAAGACGCTCGAGGGGACGATCCGCAGCGTGCTCGAGGCGCTCCGCTCGGAGATCCGCTCGTCCGTGGCCGGACGGCTCGGCGGTCTTCTCGTCCGCCCGGCCGCGCGGGGCCTGCGTGCGCGCCTCGACCCGGACACCTACGGCGGCGGCTACCTCCTCGGCCTCAGAGGCCTCGTCGTGATCGCGCACGGGTCGAGCTCGCGCGTCGCGATCGCCAACGCGACCCGCATGGCCGCGCGCGGCGTCGAGCACCGCCTCGTGCAACGCCTCGCCGAGCGGCTGCCCTCCGCCCGCGCCGAGTCCGCGGGATGAGGGCCGCGGCTGCCTGTTAGAGTCCTGCGACTCAATCCACGTAGTAGCGACAGTGAGGTTCGAACCGTGGCTCTATCCCGCGATGAGGTCTACGAACGCGTCAAGGTGGCGCTCGTCGACAAGCTCGGCACCGACGAGAGCGCTATCTCGGAGGACGCGGCGTTCCAGGAGGACCTGAACGCCGACTCGCTCGATCTCGTCGAGCTGATCATGGAGTTGGAGGACCAGTTCGGGATCAAGATCCCGGACGAGGACGCCCAGAAGCTGACGACCGTCGGCCAGGCCGTCGACTACGTCGTCGAGCATCAGTGAGTGCAGGCTCCTGACGTGCGCGAGGGGGAGGGCGAGGCGCTCGCGCGCCTGATCGACGCCCTTCCCCCCGACCGCCGGGAACAGGTCTTCACGCATACCTCCTGGGCGCCCGACCGCGGGTCCTCCTACGAGCGGCTCGAGTTCCTCGGCGACTCCGTGCTCGAGCTCGCCATCGCCCGGGCGCTCTACGACCGGTTTCCCGAGGCGTCGGAGGGCAGGCTCGCGAAGATCAGGGCGCACGTCGTCTCGCGGCAGAGCTGCGCGGCGGTCGCTCGCGACCTCGATCTCGGGGCGGTGCTCGTGGCCCGTGCGCAGGACGTCCCCGGGCCCGAGCTCCAACGGATCTCGCTGAGCCGGAACGTCCTGGCAGCGCTGCTCGAGGCGGCGATCGCCGCCGTCTACCTCGAGACGGGATACGACGTCGTCGCGCCCGCGATCGTCGAGGCGTTCGACGAGCGGATCGAGTACGCGAGCACCGGGCACGTCGACTCGAAGACCGAGCTGCAGGAGGCGCTCGCCCGTACCGGGCGGACGGTGCAATACGAGGTCCTCGGCGTCGACGGGCCGCCGCACGAGCGACGCTTCGTGTGCGCGGCGCTGATCGACGGCGAGCGGCTCGGCAGCGGGAGCGGCTCCACGAAGAAGGCCGCAGAGCAGGAAGCGGCGGAAGAGGCGCTCGCCGCGCTCGGCGCGCATCCGTCGGCTGCCTGAGCCTCCTTCCAAGCGCGAGATCCGCCGTCCGTCGCCGCCGTTAGCGTTCGCCGCCGGTGCACCTGCGCTCTCTCAAGCTGCGCGGCTTCAAGTCGTTCCCTGACCCCGTCGAGGTGAAGCTCGAGCCCGGGGTCGCCGTCGTCGTCGGCCCGAACGGCTCCGGGAAGTCGAACGTCGCCGACGCGATCGTGTGGGCGGCCGGCTCGCTGACGCCGTCGGAGCTGCGTGCGGAGAAGCCGGACGACGTCCTCTTCGGCGGCTCGACGACCCGCCCGTCCGCCGATCACTGCGAGGTCGAGCTCCTGTTCGACAACGAGGACGGCGGCTTCGGCAACGAGCTCGACTACTCGGAGATCTCGATCGCGCGCAGGCTCGTTCGCGGCGGGGAGGGGCAGTACCTCGTCAACCGCACGCCCGTGCGCCGCACCGACCTCGTGGAGCTGCTCGCGGACGTCGGTCTCGGCGGCTCGATGCACTCGATCGTCGGGCAGGGCAAGGTCGACGCCGTCCTCGCATCCAAGGCCGAGGACCGCCGTGCCCTCGTCGAGGAGGCGGCCGGCCTCGGGAAGTTCAAGCGCCGCCGCCACCGCGCCGAGCTGAAGCTCGCGCGCGTCGCGACGCAGGCGGAACGGGCGCGCGACGTCGAGGGGGAGGTGCGGAAGCGCCTACGACCGCTCGCGCTGCAGGCGACGGCGGCGGAGCGCGCCGAGAAGCTCGCCGGGGAGATCGCGGCGTTGCGCGGCCGTGTCGCGCGGCTCGACCTCGCCGCCCTCGACGCCCGCCGAGCGGAGGCCGACGGGCGCGGGACCGCCGCCGCGCTCGCGCGCCGCAGCGCGCAGGAGAAGCTCCAGTCCGTGCTGGCCGACCGCGAGAGCGCCGAGATCGAGCTCTCCGACGCCGCAGGCGCCCGCGAGG
>JBKPNM010000051.1:0-6130 GCA_046732615.1 Actinomycetota bacterium
GCTCATGACTCCTCCTCGGGACGGTGGATTGACGCCAGTCGCCAACTCGAGCCTCTTCAGAGCACCCCGTCGGTCGGCAGCGTCGGATGGTCTGGGATATACCCCCACCGCGAATCCGTACACGGTGTCGCCCGAGCGCGGAGGCCGATAGAACTCGACCAAGCTCGGCCATCCGTTCCCAAGAACTCGAACACAGGAGGACGTCCGATGACCGAGGTCGTGCTGTATCACCATGTCCAGGGCCTGACACAGGGAGTGAGGTCGTTCGCCGACGATCTACGGCAGGCGGGACACACCGTGCACACGCCGGACCTCTTCGAGGGGCGGACGTTCGCGACCATCGAGGAGGGCATGGCCTTCGCGAGCGAAGCCGGCTTCGGCGCGCTCGCCGAGCGCGGCGTTGCCGCCGCGGACGGGATCGGCCCGGAGGTCGTCTACGCCGGCTTTTCGTTCGGCGTGATGGCCGCTCAGCAGCTCGCGCAGACGCGGCCCGGAGCGCGTGGGGCGCTGCTCGTCTACTCCTGTCTCCCGGTCTCGGAGTTCGGGGACGCGTGGCCGGAGCACGTCCCTGTACAGGTCCACGGAAAGCAGGAAGACCCCTTCTTCGCGGAAGACCTCGAGGCCGCGCACGCACTCGTCGAGTCCACCGACCGGGCCGAGCTGTTCCTCTACCCCGGCGACGAACACCTCTTCGCCGACTCCTCGCTCGCGGCATACGACGCCGCGGCTGCCGCTCTGCTGACCGAGCGCGTGCTGACGTTCCTCGACGACGTCCGGACGGAGGGCACGTAAGAACCAGCGCGGTCTGCGACTCCAACCAAGGGAAGAGAGACTCGTTTCGGCCGACGAAAGGACGATGAGCGTGAAAGCTCGAATCAAGGCAAAGCAGGAGGTCGCGCAGGGAACGCTCCTGGTGACGTTGGACCTCCTCGGGGAACAGATCGATTTCACGCCCGGGCAGTACTTCCACGTCACCCTTCCCAGCCTCGGGGAAGACGACGCCAAGGGGTTGCGCCGGCACATCACCGTCGTCACCTCGCCGAACGAAAAGGGCGTGCTCGGCTTCGCCACGCGCATGCGCGACAGCGCCTTCAAGCGTACGCTGCGAGAGCTTCCCGTCGGGAGCGACGTCGAGGTCGAACCGCCGAAGGGCTCCTTCCGGCTGCCCGATGATCCGTCGCGACCGCTGGTTTTCGTCGCCGGTGGAATCGGAATCACAGTCTTTCGGAGCATGCTCCGCTACATCCAGGAGGAGCGGCTCCCGTACCGCGTGACCATGATCTACTCGAACCGCGACCGCGCTTCCACGGCCTTTCTGGACGAGCTGCGCGAGCTCGAGGGCGCGCTTCCGAATTTCCGGCTGATCCTCACGATGACTCAAGACCCCGGCTGGGAGGGCGAGACGCGCAGGGTGGATCCCGAGCTCGTGAAGGACTACCTCGACGAAGACCTGAACGGCTACACGTTTCTCGTCGCGGGCCCACCGGCGATGGCCGAAGCCGTCCACGGCGCGCTCGAGAAGGCCGGCGTGCGGGACGAGAACGTGATCGCCGAGCGCTACAGTGGCTACTAGAGGCTCACGCGGCTCCGGTGCGCATGCGATGGATCGCTGCCAGGAGCTCGGCGCTGTCGATCTCCTCGTCGTCGTCTCCGAGCGGGCCGAGGCGGAGGCGCAACGACGTCCATGACATGAGGTCGCGCATGGAGACCATCCCCAGCACGCGTCCGCCGTCGACGACGGGAAGGTGGCGGAAGCGGCCCTCGATCATGATCGCCATCGCCTCGGGGATGCTCGTTCCGGGCGACGCCGTCATCACGTGCCGGCTCATGCGCTCGGAGACCGGCGTCTCGGGACTGCAGGCGTCGGGCAGCGCGCGCATGAGGTCGCGCTCCGAGATGAGGCCGACGAGATCCTCGTTCTCGACGACGACGGCGGCCCCTGTGTCCCGCGCGACCATGCGTCGCGCTGCATCGCCGATCGTCGTGTCCGGCGACACCGTCACCACGTCGGTCGCCATGAGGTCGGCAAGCTGCATCGGTCCGAATCTACTCCTATGCGACGAGCAGCAGGGGCTGCTCGAGGAGACGCCGGATCGACTCGAGCAGGCGCGCGCCCTCCGCCCCCGACGTGGCACGGTGGTCGACCGACAGCGTGACGGCCATGACCGGCCGGATCACGACGGCGTCGTCGCTGACGACCGCACGCTCGACGGTCGCGCCGACCGCGAGGATGCCGGGCTCGGGGAGGTTCACGACCGCGCTGAAGCTCGGGATCCCGAACATACCGAGGTTCGAGACCGTGAAGGTGCCGCCTTCGATCTCCGTCTGCTTCAGCTTGCCCGCCCGCGCGCGCTCGACGAGGTCGCGCGACTCGCGCGCGATCTCGCGCAGACTCTTCTGCTCGACCGAGCGGAGGACCGGAACGATGAGACCGTCGTCGAGCGCGACCGCGATGCCGACGTGGGCGCTCTTGTGGAGCACGAACTTGCCGTCGTGCCAGCTGCGGTGGAACTTGGGGTTCTCGATCAGCGCGAGCGCGGCGGCTCGCACGACGAGGTCGTTGATGCTGACCTTCTCGCCGTCGTCGGCAAGCGCCCGGTTGAGCTCTTCCCGCATCTCGAGCGCTCGGCCCATGTCGATCTCGGCGTCGAGGTAGAAGTGCGGGACGGTCGCCTTCGACTCGCTCATACGGCGTGCGACCGCGCGGAGCATCGGCGTTGCCTCGACGATCTCGTCGTCGGCCGACGGCGGCCGGCCCGGCGTGGTCGGTTCCGCGCTAGCGCGCTCGGCAGCGGGTCGCGCGGCTCCACCCTGCCCCTCGAGCGCACGCTCGACGTCGACCTTGACGATCCGGCCATCGGGGCCGCTGCCCTTCCCCGCCAGCTCACGCAGGTCGAGCCCTGCCTCGGCTGCGATGCGGCGCGCGATCGGGCTGGCCCTGAGCTCGCCGCCGACCGGAGCACTGGCCTCTGACGCGGGCGCCTCGCGCGCGTCCTCGGGGGCCGCGGGCTCGTCTCCTCCGTCGGTCTCGGGGCCGCGCGCCTCGTCCGGCCGGGCCTCCGCCGGATCCGGAGCCGGAGCCGGAGCCGTCTGAGCCTCCCCGTCTCCGCCGGCGGTGGTCTCGGGCACCTCCTCGTCCTCGGCGCCGATCAGCGCGATCGGCGTGCCGAGGTCCGCCGACTCGCCCTCACCGACGAGGATCTTGAGCAGCACGCCGTCCTCGTACGCCGTCAGCTCCATGGTGGCCTTGTCGGTGTCGATCTCGGCGATCACGTCACCCGCGGCGACCCGATCGCCTTCCTGCTTCACCCAGCGAGCGACCGTCCCCTGCTCCATCGTGTCGCTCAGCCGTGGCATCGGGACCTCGACGGCCATCAGTCCCTCCCCGCCCCGGCGCCAGCAAGCCCACATTCCGCGAGCAGTGAGCGGGCCGCGGCCTCCAGCTTGTCCTCGAGCACGAGCGCGGCCAGCTCGAGGGGCTTGGAATAGGGCATCGGGACCTCTGACCCCCCGACGCGCTCCGGCGGGGCGTCGAGGTCGTCGAAGCACGCGCGGCCGATTCGAGCGGCGAGCTCGGCGCCGACCCCGAACGTCGCCCACCCCTCCTCGGCGATGAGCACGCGGTTCGTCTTGCGTACCGATTCGACCACCGTGTCGATGTCGAGCGGGCGCAACGAGCGCAGGTCGACGACTTCGGCCTCGAAGCCGCTCTGGGCCAGGCGGTCGGCGACCGCCAGCGCGCGCCGCACGGTGTACGAGTGCGCCACGATCGTGAGATCCGTGCCCTCACGCGCGACGTGCGCGCTGCCGAGCGGCACCGTGAAATCCTCGTCCGGCTCGGGGATGCTGCCGCTCACGTTGTAGAGCACGAGATTTTCGACGAAGAGCACCGGGTCGTCGTCGCGGATTGCCGTCTTCAGGAGGCCGTACGCATCGCGCGGGTTCGACGGCGCAACGACCTTCAACCCCGGGACGTGCGCGAACCAGACTTCGAGCGACTGTGAGTGCTGTGCTGTCAGCTGGGCGCCTGCGCCCCCCGGCGTGCGGATGACCATCGGCACGCCGACCTTGCCGCCGAACATGTAGCGGATCTTGGCGGCATGGTTCACGACCATGTCCTGTGCGACGAGGATGAAGTTGATCGTCATGATCTCGACGACCGGGCGGAGGCCGAGCATCGCGGCCCCGATGCCGGCTCCGACGAAGCCTTCCTCCGAGATCGGCGTCTCGCGCACGCGCTTCGGCCCGTACTTCTCCCACAGCCCCGCGGTGACCTTGTACGAGCCCTCGAAGCGGCCGATCTCCTCGCCCATCAGGAACACGCGCTCGTCGCGGTCGAGCTCCTCGTCGAGCGCGCGCCTGAGCGCCTCGCGATAGGTCACCTCAGCCAGGATCGCGTCTCCTCGCGCTCGCCGAACGGCGCCGCCGTGCCCATCGACTCGAACTGCTGGTGCCAGTGCTCGTCGCCGTACACGTTGTCGTACAGCTCACCGGGCTCGGGCGTCGGCGCAGCCGCCGCCTCGCGAATCGCCTCGCTGACCTCGTCGGAGACCTCCTTGCGCATCGTCTCGAGCTCCTCGTCGTCGAGCAGGTCGTGCTCTTGCAGGACAGCGACGAAGCGGGTGATCGGGTCGCGCTCGCGCCACGAGGCGACCTCCTCGGGGGTGCGGTAGACCTTCCCGGCGTCGGCCACCGAGTGCCCCCGGTAGCGGTAGGTCGTCGTCTCGAGCAGCGCGGGCTCGGACTCCTCGCGTGCCTGCGCGAGCAACCGGCCGGCCGCCTCTCGGACGGCGAGCACGTCGTTCCCGTCGACTCGCTCGCCGTGCATCCGGTAGGCGCACGCACGCTTGTGGAGCTCGGGCTCGGCCGACGCCTGATCCACCGAGGTCCCCATGCCGTAGAGGTTGTTGATCACCTGAAAGACGATCGGGAGGCGCCAGACGGCGGCGAGATTGAGAGCTTCGTGAAAAGCCCCGGTGTTGGTGGCGCCGTCGCCGAACTGACACAGGACCGCACCGGGAGCGTCGCGGTAGTCGAGCGCGAGCGCCGCGCCGACCGCGATCGGGAGATGCCCGCCGACGATGCCCCAGCCGCCCAGGAAGTGACGCTCGACGTCGAGCAGGTGCATCGAACCCCCGTAGCCGCGGGCGACACCCGTTTCCTTGCCGAACAACTCGGCCATCACTGCTGCGGGCGAGCTCCCGACGGCGAGGGCGGCGGCGTGGTCGCGGTAGCTCACGAACAAATAGTCGTCGGCTTCGAGACAGTCGATGCTGCCGACGTTGGCCGCCTCCTCGCCGATCGCAAGATGGCAGTAGCCGCCGATGCGTGCGCGCGTGTACTGCTCTTCGGCGCGCTCTTCGAAGCGCCGGATGAGCAGCATCATGCGCAGCAGACCGAGTGCCTGCTCTTTGTCGGCGAGTACGTCGACGGTCTTATCGGCTGCTTTGGCCACCGGCCTCCTTCCCGCGCTCGAAGACGATGTGCCCGCAGTCTCGCATCAACCGTCCACCCGATGCCGAGTTTCGATCTATGCGACGAGCGTTCCGCAGAGGTAGAGACGACCGTCGCGGACCTCCGCCTCGGCGAACGGCCGCTGCTCCACCGTGGCGCCCGGTCCGAGCAAGTGCACGACCTCGACGTGTCGCGCAGCGAGCAGATCGGCGATCAGTCTCCTGTGGCAGCGCCACGGCAGCGTCTCCGCGCACATGAAGCACGGGTTGTCGCGGGCGAGCGCCGCGGCGAGGGCTTGCTGCCACTCGCTCGACGACATCCATGCCGCATAGCTTCGGAACGCCGCAACACGCAGGCATCCGAATCGATCCTCCCCGGGCACGCCCGACCGACGGCCGCCGAGGTCCGGGAGGTGCACGTACGCAATCCCGGCGCGCTCCAGCTCGGCGGCGAGTGCCCCCTGGCCGAATTGCGGATTGCGCCTCGAGCCGGGGAAGCGGCGGACGTCGACCAACGTCTCTACACCGCTCTCACGCAAGGTCTCGACCAGCTCGTCGGCACTCCTCGTGCCGTGGCCGATCGTCCAGACGCGCATCCAGCCGAGGCTAGATCATCGATGCGACGATCTCGCCTCCGGCCGCCGACTCCGTCCGGCGTCCCGGTCATCGCCCAGTGT
>JBKPNM010000052.1:0-8966 GCA_046732615.1 Actinomycetota bacterium
GGGCTGACCCGCTCGAACATGCGCCGCGAGAACGGAAGCGCGGGGGGAGAGCTGCGATGAGGCAGCTCTCCCCCCGTCGCGTGCGGTGGCCTACGCGGCGGCCCGGAGGCTCAGGTACGCCTCCGGGAAGCCCTGCCGCCAGCTCGGGTAGCGGAGCGTCCAGCCGAGCTCCCGCTTCGCCTTCTCGTTCGATGCTCCGCGGACCGCGGTCATCAGCGCGACGCCGGCCTCGCCGGCGAGAGCGCGCGCGAGCCACGTCGGGACGTGGCGCGGCGGCTTCGCGCCGATGGCCTCAGCGAGCGCAGGGAGCCACTCGCGGACAGGCGCCGGGTCGTCGTCGACGACGTTGTAGATCCCCGGCTTGCCTCGCTCGAGCGCGAGCACGGTCGCCGCGGCGGCGTCGTCGAGGTGGACGAACGACCACACGCCGTCGCCGTCCCCGACGATCGGGAACCTCCGCTTCCGCACGGGCTCGAGCTGGACGTCGTCGAGCGACCCGTAGAAGCCGCCGTAGCGGAGCGCGATCCCGCCCGCGCCGACGACGCGGTCCTCGACGTGGCGGATCGCCTCCAGGGTCTCGCGCATGTCGGGGAGCGGGTCGGGGTCGAGGGGGTCGCTCTCGGTCTTCACGAGCGAGCCCTCGCGGCCGGATGGCCAGCCTGCGTAGCTCTGCGCGACGACCCGGTCGACGCCCGCGTCGCTCGCGCCGGCCAGCAACGCGTCGGTGCCTGCGGTGCGCAGCCGGTTCGTCGCGGCGAAGCTCGCATCGAAATGCCTGGTGTCGAGGCTGCCGGTGAGCGCAGTCCCCTCGTGGACGATCGCGTCGGGACGCGCAGCGAGCACGGCGGCACGTACCACAGGCGGATCGAGCAGGTCGAGCACGACGTGCTCGGCGCCCTGGGCGTCGAGCTTCCGGGCCCGTTCCTTGCTGCGCGAGGTGCCGATCACCTCGTGTCCCCGCTCGACGAGCTGTGGGACGAGCCGTTGTCCGATGGCGCCCGTGGCGCCTGCGACGAATACGCGCATCGTTCTCTCCTCTCGTTCGGTTCTCTCCAGGAGACGAGACGGAAGCAGCGCTTGTGACGGTGTCACACAGATACCTGCTATCCCGTCTCCAGGGCATGGAGACAGAGGACGAGCTACGGCCCTACCTGTTCGCGATCGCCTACCGGATGCTCGGGTCGGTCGCGGACGCCGAGGACGTCGTGCAGGAGGCGTTCCTGCGCTACCACGCCGCCGACGTCGAGGCCGAGTCGCCGAAGGCGTACCTCGCGACGGTGACGACCCGCCTCGCGATCGACGAGCTGCGCTCGGCGAGAAGCCGGCGCGAGGTCTATCCGGGCGAGTGGCTCCCCGAGCCGCTCGTCGAGGACGACGCCGCACGTCACGCCGAGATGGCGGACTCGCTCTCGCTGACCTTCCTCCACCTGCTCGAGAAGCTCTCGCCGGTGGAGCGCGCGGTCTTCCTCCTGCGTGAGGTGTTCGACTACGACTACGACGACGTCGCGCGGATCGTCGACAAGTCGGCCGCCAACTGCCGGCAGATCCTCGCCCGCGCCCATGCGCGCATCGAGGAGGGAAGGCGGCGGTTCGAGGTCTCGCGCGAGGAGCGAGACGAGGTCGCGCGCCGGTTCCTCGCCGCCTGGGAGGAGGGCGACACGGAGGCGCTCGTCGGCTGGCTCGCCCCGGACGCGACGGTTCACGGCGACGGCGGGGGCAAGGCGCCGTCCGTGCCGGTGCCCCTGGTCGGCGCGGAGCGGGTGGCCAAGGCGCTCATCGGCTGGGGGCGCCAGGCGGTCGAGCGCGGCTTCACGCATCGGCCGACGCCGGTCAACGGCGAGCCGGGCATCGTCTTCTACGGCCCCGACGGACGCGCGGTCTGGGTCGCTGCGCTCGAGATCGCCGACGGCGTCGTGGTGGCGGTGCGCTCCGTCCTGAACCCCGACAAGCTCACGCATGTCGCGCCGCTGTGAAGCGGGATCACCTCAGCGCGCCGCGACCGCCTCCGTCCGGTACGCGGGGAGGACGTGCTCGCCGAGCCGCTCGACCTGGTCGAGCCTCGGGATCTGCGGGAAGACGATCAGCACGTCGACCGCTCCGTCGTAGGCCGCGATCTCGTCCGCGATCTTCGCGGGCGGGCCGTGGTGGATCAGGTTCGCGGGCTCCGTCCAGAGCTGCCCGTAGTAGCGGAGCACGTGGTGCGACGCCTCGTCGAGCGCCGCCTGCGAGTCGTCGCCGACGGCGACGTACGCGAGCCCCGCGACCACGATGTCCGGTTTTCCCTCGGAGGCGAACGCCTCTCGGATGCCCGGCGCGCCCTCGTGCATCGCGGCGCTCCCGGCGGTGCCGATCACGAACCCGTCGGCGACGCGTGCAGCGCGCGCAATGGACCGCGCCGTGGTCGCCCCGGCCCAGATCGGGGGAGCGGGGTCCTGCACGGGAGCCGGCCCGAGGACGCCGTGCTCGCGGTCGGAGGCGCGGGCGCCCGCCCAGACCTCGCGGATCCGCTCGACCTGGCGCTCGAACCTGGTCGCGCGGCCACGGAACGACGCTCCGAAGACCTCGTAGTCGTCCTCGCGACCGCCCTGCGCGACGCCGAGCGTGAGGCGCCCCTCCGAGAGCCGGTCGACGACGGCCGCCTGCTTCGCCACGAGCACCTCGTTTCGCGGCGGCAGCTGCAGGATCGTCGTCGCGAGCCCGATCCGTCCGGTCACGCCGGCCACGCCGGCCAGCGTGACGAGCGGGTCCCACAGGTCGTAGTTCGGCTTGTCGATCGTCGAGAGCAGATGGAACCCGGCCTCGTCCGCGAGTCTCGCCCAGTCGAGCATCAGCGCCCGGTCGGTCTCGTGCGCCATCGTGTTCGGAAGCCCGATTCCCAGCAGCATCGCGTCCCGTTCGTCGCTTTCGACCCAGGCTACGCAGGCGGTCACGCCGGCGGTCGCACTCGGGCGCACGAGACGTCCGGCACGATCGTCTAGGGTCGGCCGCGATGTCGGAGATGATGCGCCGGATGCTCCGCGGGGACCTCTACCTCGCGGACGATCCCGAGATCGCGGCGGCGCAGGCGCGGGCGCAGGAGCTGCAGGAGCGCTACAACGCGACCCGCCACGACGAGCAGGAGCTCCGCGACCGCCTGCTCCGCGAGCTGCTCGGCGCGGTCGGCGAGGGCGTCGTCGTGCGGCCGCCGCTCTACTGCGACTACGGCAACCACATCTCGATCGGCGCGCGGACGTTCGTGAACTACGACTGCGTGCTGCTCGACGTCGCCCCGATCCGGATCGGCGCCGCGTGCCAGCTCGCGACGCGCGTCCAGATGCTCACCGCGACGCACCCGGTCGACCCCGAGGCGCGGCGCCTCGGCTGGGAGTCGGCCGAGCCGATCGAGCTCGGGGACAACGTCTGGCTCGGCGGCGGCGCCGTCGTCTGCCCGGGCGTGTCGATCGGCCAGGACACCGTCGTCGGAGCCGGTGCCGTCGTCACGCGCGACCTTCCCGCGGGCGTCGTCGCGGCCGGCGTCCCCGCGCGCGTGGTGCGCGAGATCGGTGAGCGGGACCGGGTAGCGATCCCGGAGGCTTGAGGTCTACGCCGGCGTCGGGCGGAGCCAGCCGCCCGCTGCGCGCGGGGCACGTCCCCGCACCTCGCGCTCGACCGCGCGCGCGACGCGATCGCTCGGGCACGTCACGATCTCTGCCTCCGAGCCGAAGAGATGGAGCACGACGACCGTGCCGTGGTCCTCGAGCACGCGCGCGTGCGTGCCGATCTCGTGGATGCGCTCGCCATCGCGCACCTCGGTCAGGAGGTAGACGGTCTCGCCGGGAGCGAGGGGTCGGGAATCGCGGCTCACAGGACTTCTGACGTTCGCGACGGTGCAATGGTTTCCCTTCCGTACGGTTTCCTTACGACCGATGACCCTCGGCACCGCGAGCGGTCTGATCTGCGTCGAATCGAGACCGGGAGGTACGGAGATGGGACGCATCGTGGTGACGGAGTTCGTCTCGCTCGACGGTGTCGTCGAGGCGCCGGGTGGAGGCGAGGGCTTCAGGCACGACGGTTGGTCGTTCGAGATCGACCGCGGCGACGAGGGGAACCAGTTCAAGCTCGAGGAGACGATGAGCTCCGAGGCGCTGCTGCTCGGCCGGAACACCTACGAGGGCTTCGCGGCCGCTTGGCCGTCACGCGACGGCGAGTTCGCCGACAAGTTCAACACGATGCCGAAGTACGTCGTCTCCTCGACCCTGGAGGCGCCCGAGTGGAACAACACCACCGTCCTCGCCGGCGAGCTCGCCGAGGAGGTCGCTCGGGTACGCGCCGCGCACGAGGGGAACGTCGTCGTGCACGGCAGCCCGCAGCTCGTCCAGGGACTGCTCGAGCTCGACCTCGTCGACGAGCTACGGCTGATGGTCTTCCCGGTCGTGCTCGGTACTGGCAAGCGGCTGTTCGGGGAGACCAGCGACAAAAAGCCGCTGCGACTCGCGAGCTCGCAGACCGTCGGCGACGGCGTCTCGATCCTCGTCTTCGAGCGGCCGGACGCGCAGTCCTGAGCCAAGGGGGCGGGCCGGGTCTCCGCCCGCCCCGCGCGCGTCCCTCGCTCAGCGACCGGTCGCGTTGAGCTCCGGGGGCAATCCCGATTCGGCTGACTCGTCGTCCGGCTCGGCCGCCCGGATGCCGACGCCGCCGAGGCGCGCCGTGATCGACACGTCGAGGCGCGGCGCGTCGTCGGGGAGGTCCTCGGGCGGGGTGACGTCGGCGTCGAAGCCACCGAGCAGAGAGCGGCCGTCGACGACGACCTTCCACGCAGGCGGCACGACGATGTCGATGCCGCCCCAGGTGGCGGAGAGGTCGAGCGTCGCACCCTCGGGTGCGAGCGTGGCGTCGCGCAGGTCGAGGTCGACCCCGCCGCAGAAGACGCTGACGACGCCGAGACGGAGCGCGGTGGCGGTGCTCCCCCGGTCGACGCCGCCGAAATACACGGCGAGCTCGAACGCGTCGCTCGTCTCGTCGCCGACGGTGCGTCGGCGGGCGAGCGCCTGGCCTGCGACGCCCACGGCGGCGAGCGTCGCCGTGGCCTTGATGCCGATCCTGACGGACTTTCTCATCCGGCCTCCTCCACGCGACACGACCTTCGGGCCGAGTCTAGAGTCGGCCCGTGGGCCAGCGCGTGCAGGGAGGCAGGCTGGCGGCCCGCGCGATCGCCGCCGCCGGGGTGAATCGCGTGTTCACGCTGTCGGGCGGGCACGTCATGCCGATCTACGAGGGCGCCCGCCATGAGGGCGTCCGGATCGTCGACGTCCGCCATGAGCAGTCCGCCGCCCATGCGGCCGAGGCGTGGGGCCGCGTGCGGCGCGCGTGCGGTGTCGCGCTCGTGACGGCCGGCCCGGGCGTCACGGGAACGGTCACGGCGGTCGCCAACTGCCTCGCCGCTCAGACGCCGCTCGTGGTGCTCGGCGGCGCGAGGCCGCTCGCGCAGTCGGAGTGGGGCGCGCTGCAGGAGTTCGACCAGCTGTCGCTGATGAAGCCGATCACGAAGTGGGCCGCGGTCTGCCCGTCGACCGAGCGGATCCCCGAGTACGTTGCGATCGCATTTCGCCACGCGCTCGCCGCGCCGCGTGGCCCCGTCTACCTCGAGCTGCCCGCCGACATCCTGTTCGCCGACGGCGACGCGGAGGTCGTCCCGCCCCCACACGCCACCCGGGCGTTCGGCGACCCGCGCGAGCTCGTCATCGCCGCGGAGCTCCTGAGCACGGCCGAGCGGCCCGCCGTCGTCGCGGGAAGCGGCATCTGGTGGGACAGCGCGGCGGCCGAGCTCGCCGTGTTCGCCGAGCACGGCAGCCTGCCGGTGTACCTCAACGGCTCGGGACGCGGGTCGCTGCCCCCGGGCCACGAGCTGTTCTTCCAGCACTCGCGCAGCGCCGCGCTCCAGGAGGCCGACGTCGTCTGCGTGATCGGGACGCCGCTCGACTTCCGGCTCCGCTACGGGCGGTTTGGGGCGGAGAAGCTGATCCACGTCCACGTCGACCCGCGCGAGCTCGGACGCAACCGTGTCCCGGACGCCGGCATCGTCGGCGACTGCGCCGCCGTGCTCACGGCGCTCGCGTCCGCCGTCGAGCGCCCCGCCGAAGGGCGCGCGGCGTGGCTCGAGCGCCTCCGGGCGGCTGAGTCGGCCTGGTGGGACTCGCATCGTGCAGAGATCGAGTCGGACGCGGCCCCCCTCCACCACTACCGACTCGGGGCCGAGCTCGACCGCGTGCTCGACGAGGACACCGTCGTGATCGGCGACGGCGGCGACGTCGTCGCCGCGGTGTCGCGGGTGCTGCGCATCCACCGGCCCGGCCACTGGCTCGACCCGGGCCCCTTCGGCTGCCTCGGCGTCGGCCCCGGTTACGCCATCGGCGTCCACGAGGCGGGTTTCGGCGGACGGATCGTCTGCGTGATGGGAGACGGCGCGTTCGGCCTCAACGGCCTCGACTTCGACACGCTCGTCCGCTTCGAGATCCCGGCCGTGCTCGTCGTCGGGAACGACGGCGCGTGGGGGGAGATCCGCGTGCCGCAGGTCGGGATGTACGGGCCCGACGGGGAGGTCGCGACCCGTCTCGCGCCGAGTCGCTACGACCGCCTCTGCGACGTGTTCGGCGGCCACGCGGAGCACGTCGAGCGGCCGGACGAGCTCGCCCCGGCGCTCGAGCGCGCCCTCGCCTCCGGCGAGCCGGCGATCGTGAACGTGATGCTCGACCCCGACGCGATGGCCGGGCACGCCTACCGCGGATTCTGATCCGCCTGGTGTCCGACTTAAAGTCGGACACCAACCGTCCACCGCGAGCTGTGGCCTTCCCGCGGCCGCCATCCGGTCCGACCCCGATGCAGCGGCGGGCCTGCGCGGCGACGCTGGGAACGATGCGCGCACTGCGTGCGCGCACGAGCCTCTCGGAAAGGAGACGGCATGGCAACCATCGAGAAGGTTGCGACGTACGAGGCGCCCGGGCAGCCCGGCAGCCCCGTCGAGTTGAAGCCGCGCTACGACAACTTCGTGGGCGGCCACTGGGTTCCACCGGTGCACGGCGAGTACGTGGAGAACCTCACGCCTGCCACCGGTGAGCCGTTCACCGAGGTTCCGAGGTCGACCCCGGAGGACATCGAGCTCGCGCTCGACGCGGCCCATGCGGCGCGCGAGGCGTGGGCCGAGACGTCCACGACCGAGCGCTCCCGGACCCTGACCAGGGTCGCGGACGCGATCGAGGAGAACCTCGAGCTGCTCGCCGTCGCGGAGAGCTGGGAGAACGGCAAGCCGGTGCGAGAGACCCTCGCGGCGGACATCCCGCTCGCGGCAGACCACCTCCGCTACTTCGCCTCGGTGATCCGCGGCGAGGAGGGCTCGATCGCGGAGATCGACCGGGACACATACGCGTACCACTTCAAGGAGCCGCTCGGAGTGGTCGGGCAGATCATCCCGTTCAACTTCCCGATCCTGATGGCGGCGTGGAAGCTGGCGCCGGCACTGGCCGCCGGGAACTGCTCGGTGATCAAGCCAGCGAGCCCGACGCCGTGGTCGCTCCTCGTGCTGATGGAGCTGATCGGCGAGATCGTGCCTCCGGGCGTGATCAACGTCGTCAACGGCCCTGGTGGCGAGATCGGCAAGGCGCTCGCGCAGAACGAGCGGATCGCGAAGATCGCGTTCACCGGCGAGACCGTCACGGGGCGGCTGATCATGCAGTACGCCGCCCAGAACATCATCCCCTCGACCACCGAGCTCGGGGGCAAGTCGCCGAACATCTTCTTCGCCGACGTGATGGCGGAGGACGACGACTTCTTCGACAAGGCAGTCGAAGGGCTTGTCCTCTACGCGTTCAACAAGGGTGAAGTCTGCACGTGCCCGTCGCGGGCACTGATCGACGAGTCGATCTACGAGCCCTTCATAGAGCGGGCGCTGGAGCGGATCGAGCAGATCCGGCAGGGCCATCCGCTGCACCTCGACACGCAGCTCGGCGCGCAGGTCTCGACGGCGCAGCTCGAGAAGATCGAGAGCTACGTCGGGATCGGCCTCGACGAGGGAGCGGAGCTCCTGACCGGCGGGGAGCGCGCACACCTCGGCGGCGACCTGGAGGGCGGCTACTACTTCCAGCCCACCGTCTTCAAGGGCCGCAACGACATGCGGATCTTCCAGGAGGAGATCTTCGGCCCCGTGCTCGCGGTCACGACGTTCAAGGGCGAGCGCGAGGCGCTCGACATCGCGAACGACACGCTCTACGGCCTCGGGGCCGGCGTGTGGACGCGCGACACGACGAGGGCGTTCCGCATGGGCCGCGGCATCCAGGCAGGGCGCGTGTGGACGAATTGCTACCACCTCTACCCGGCCCACGCGGCCTTCGGCGGCTACAAGCGCTCCGGCGTCGGGCGTGAGAACCACAAGATGATGCTCGACCACTACACGCAGACCAAGTGTCTGCTGGTCAGCTACGACCCGAAGCCGCTGGGGCTCTTCTGAGGATCTGCCGGCCGGGGGGCCGCCGCAACGGCTCCCCGGCTGTCTCGCCCGCGGGCGGCGTCCGCCGGGACCACTCTGGTTCCTGCCCTTCCCGACGTCGCAACGGGCATGCGTGCGCGCCCCGTCCACCGCCTGCTTTGGCGGCGGTAGCCGCACGGGGCCGTTGGCGGGACGCAGGCCTCGCGTGTGACACTCGCACCATGGCCGAGCACATGCACGGCGAGGGGGTGAGCCGCATCGCCCAGGCGTACCCGGACCGGGTCGAGGTCCGGGGACGCGACCTCTGCGGCGACCTGATGGGCCGTGTGACGTTCACCGAGTACTTCCACCTGCTGCTCACGGGCCACGAGCCCACCGACGAGCAGCGGTACTTCCTCGACCTGCTGCTCGTGGCGATCGCCGAGCACGGGATGATGCCGACCAACGTCGCGGCGCGGATGACGATCGCCGCCGACCCCGGCTCGCTGCACGGCGCGGTCGCCGCGGG
>JBKPNM010000053.1:0-10715 GCA_046732615.1 Actinomycetota bacterium
ACGCCGAGGCCGCCGCACGGGCCCGCGCAGAGGCCGAGGCAGCCGAGCGCGCGCGTCGCGAAGCAGAGGAGGCCGAGGCACGCCGGCGCGCCGAGGAGGAAGAGCGCGCCCGCGCCGAAGCAGAGGCAGAAGCTGCAGAACGCGCACGCGCCGAGGCCGAGGCAGCCGAGCGCGCCCGTGCGGAGGCGGAGGCCGAGGCATGGGCCCGGATCGAGGCCGCCGAGGCGGCGCGCCTCCAGGCCGAGGAAGATGAAGCCGCCGCGGCCGCCCTGGCGGCGCTCGCCGAGGCGCCCGACGAGCTCGACGAGGTCGTGGACCTCGACGAGGACGACGAGCTCGGCTCGGCGGAGACCAGCGATGCGAAGGAGTCGAGAGGCGAGGCTCGGAGGCGCCGGCGCGCGGAGAAGGCAGAGGCGAAGCAGCGGGCCGAGGAGGAGCGCCGCCTTGCGAAGGAGGCGGAAGAGCAGCGCAAGCGAGACGAGGCCGCCGCGCGTGAGGACGCGAAGCGACGCGCCGAGGAGGAGAAGCTCGCCGCGAAGCAGCGCGCCGAGGACGAGAAGCGCCGGGCGGAGGAGGAGAAGGAGGCGGCGAAGCGCCGCGCGGAGGAAGAGCGCGTCCAGGCGAAGCTCGACGCCGAGCGGCGCAAGCGCGAGGAAGCGGCGGCGCGCGAGGCCGAGAAGGCCGCAGCGAAGCAGGCGGCGGAGGACGAGCGCCGCCGGCAGGCCGAGGAGCGCGAGCAGGCGCGCCTGGCCGAGGAAGAGGAGCGTCGACGCCAGAGGGCGGCCGCGAAGGCGCAGCGAGGAGGTGGCCTCGGGCGTCTCTTCAAGCGCGAGGAGCACGACGAGTTCGAGGACGACGACGAGACGCCCGCGGCGCCGATCCCGGACATCGTCGAGCGGCTCCGCGTCTACTCACGCGACGCCGGGGACCCGCCCGCGTCCGAGGAACCCGCCGTCGCGCCCGAGGTCGGCGCGGCCGATGTCGACGAGACCGTCGGCGACGACGGGCCTCCGGCGACACGGACCGCCGAAGGCGAGTAGCCGCGCACCAGCGACCGTCGGTCAGACTGACGGCATGAGCCAGGTCGTCGAAGCACCCGTCGAGGTCCAGGAGCCGACCGCCGACGACGTCCCGCTCGACGAGCGTCCGTGGGTCGTGATCGTGTGGAACGACCCCATCAACCTGATGTCCTACGTGACGCTCGTCCTGCAGCAGCTGTTCGGGTACTCGCGCGCGAAGGCGACGAAGCTCATGCTGCAGGTGCACAACGAGGGGAAGGCCGCCGTCTCGACCGGGACGCGCGAGAAGGCCGAGCTCGACGTCTCGCGTCTGCACGCGCACGGGCTCTGGGCGACGATGCAGCAGGATTGACGACCGTGCGCCGCGGGATCGATCGACGGCGGGACGGCAGCTACCGCGTCCGCCTGCCCAAGGACGAGCGGGATGTGCTCGCATCGCTCCCGGGGCAGCTGCGAGAGGCGCTCACCGCGGGGGAGCCGACGCTCTACCGTCTGTTTCCGCCCGCGTTCGTCGACGACGACGCGGCGAACGCGGAGTACGCCGGCCTCGTCGGCAGCACGCTGCTCGACGGCAAGCTGCGGGCGCTCGCCGAGCTCGAGCGAACCGCGCATGCCGATTCGCTCAGCGAAGAGGAGCTGCGCACCTGGCTCGGCGCGCTCGAGAGCCTGCGCCTCGCGCTCGGGACGCAGCTCGACGTCACCGAGGAGAGCTACGGCCCGCTCCGCGCCGACGATCCGGAGGCGCCGCGGCTCGCGCTCTACCACTGGCTCTCATGGCTGCAGGAGGAGGTCGTTCACGGCCTCTCCGCAGCGCTGGACGACTGAGCCCGACCTCGGGCAGTTGCGGCCCGAAGGCGACGCCTCAGGGATCTGCCCCCGCCGAGGGCGGGATCGAGCGGCAGGAACTCACTTCTGCGGATTCCTGCTTGCGCAACAAGGTCAGGGCTGCACGAGCACGCGGCCGGCCTCGCCGGCGAGGCTTGCCTGGACCGCGTCGTTCACCTCGTCGAGCGGGAAGGACGGGCCGAGCGACGACGCGAGCTCGAGCCGACCCGCGCGGACGTGCTCGAGCATCGCGGGCAGTGCGACTGCAGGATCCTGCGAGCCGTAGAGCGTCCCCGTCAGCACCTTCTCCTTGCGGATCAGCTCGAACGGGTCGAGGTCGAGCCGCAGTCCCTGGGCCGGCAGGCCGACGATCACCGTCGTCCCGCCGTCACGCGTGAAGCGGAGCGCCGTGGCCGTCGTCGCGGGGTCGCCGACGGCGTCGAAGCCGTAGTCGGCGCCGTCCGGGAGCTCCGCACGCACGACGTCGCGGAGCTCGTCGGGAGTCGCCAGGTGCGTCGCGCCCGCCCGACGTGCCGCGTCGAGCCGCGCCTCGACCGGATCCGAGACGACGATCGCCGAGGCACCGGCGATGCGCGCGCCCTGGACGACGAACTGCCCGACGCCGCCCGCGCCGATCACGAGCACCGTGGAGCCTGCCGCGACCCGCGCGGCCGAGAGCACGGCGCCGACGCCGGTCAGCACGGCGCAGCCGAGCAGGGCCGCCTGGTCGAGCGGGACGCCGGCGCCGAGCGGTAGGGCCACCTGCTCGGTGACGACGATCCGCTCGGAGAGGCACCCGGTGGCCGTGCCGCGGTAGACGGTCTCGCCGCGCCGCGTCATGCGGGTCGTCCCGTCGGGCAGCGTCCCGTTCGGGATGGCCGCGTTCAGCACGCGGCAGGTCGCAGGGCGCCCGCGACGGCAGCCGGCGCACTCCCCGCACGACGGCGCCCACGACAGGACGACCTCGTCGCCGGGCCGAACGCCCGTCACGGCGTCGCCGATCGCCTCGACGACGCCCGCTCCCTCGTGCCCGAGCACCATCGGCGTCGGCCGCTGGAACTCGCCCTTCACCTGGTGGAGATCGGTGCCGCAGATCCCGACCGCGACCATGCGGACGAGGACCTCGTCCGCGCGGGGCTCCTCGAGATCGATCTCTGCGACCTCGAGCGGCTCCCCGACGGCGTGGAAGAGGGCTGCGCGGGTCTTCACGGGCCGACGACGGCAGCCACGATCGTCACCGCCACGACCGAGGCGCCTGCGGAAAGCCCAAGTGACAAAGTGTCACTTGGGCTGCTTCGCTCTCGGCGCTCAGCCTCCGAGCGCATCCTTGACGTCCGCGCAGTTGGTCACGGTCGAGACGTTCTGCAGCGCGAAGTTGATCGACGCGTTGTGCCAGTCGGCGTTCATCGTGGAGCAGGCGTCCTCGGGGACGACCATGTAGAAGCCCTTGTCGGCGCCCGTCCGCGCGGTGTGCTCGATCGACATGTTCGTCCACGCGCCCGTGACGACGATCGTGTCACGGCCGAGCCCGGCGAGCAGGTTCTCGAGCTTCGTTCCCTGCCAGGCCGACATCCGCATCTTCTCGATCACGAAGTCGCCGTCCTGAGGCTCGAGCCCTTCGGCCGGCTCCGCCCCCCACGACCCGCGCACGAGCGCGCCGGCAGCGACGCCCTCGAACAGCGGCGCGTTGACCTTGAGCCCAGGCGCGCCGTCCTCGACGACGTACCAGACGTGGATCACGGGAATGCCCTTGCCGCGGCAGAAGGCGGCGAGGTCCTTCACGTTCTCGACGACGTTCTGGTCCTTCGCGTGCTGCGGCGACCCCGACTCGGCGAAGGCGCCGCCGTCGATGATGACGTCGTTCTGGAGGTCCTGGACGATGAGGACGCAGCGGGCCGCATCCAGGGTGTAGTCGGGCATCTCTCTCCTCCTAACGCATGTACGGCTCGCGCCGCGGGCCGACCGTCGTGCGGATCGTGTAGACCGACGTGCTCGAGGGGATGAACAGGGTGTGCCAGTCGGGCCCGCCCCACGTGTGGTTGCCGACGTTCTCGGGGACGAGGACGGTGCCGAGGTGCTCGCCCTCGGGCGAGATGACCCAGACGCCCTGCGGCCCCGTCACCCAGATGTTGCCGCGCTCGTCGCACTTCATCCCGTCCGGGATCCCCTCCTCGATCACGCCCGTGCCGACGCCTTCGAAGAACATGCGCCCGTTCGCGAGCGTGCCGTCCGGATTCACGTCGAAGACCTTGATGTGCGCGCGCGGCGTGTCGTTGATGTACATGAGCGACTCGTCGGGCGAGAAGCAGAGCCCGTTCGGCATGTCGAACTCGTCTTGCGGGACGGCGAGCTCGAGCTCGTCCTGGCCGCCTCCCGGCGGGATCCGGAACACGCCCTGCCACCCGAGCTCCCGCTCGCGCTCGATCCCGAAGCCGGGGAAGCGTCCGTACCACGGGTCGGAGAAGTAGATCGTCCCGTCCGAGCGGACGGTGACGTCGTTGGGGCTGTTCAGGTACTTCCCCTCGTAGTGGAAGGCGAGCGTCTCGCGGACGCCGTCCGGCCGCTCGCGCACGAGCGAGCTCGTGACGTGCTCGCACACGAGGAGGTTGTGGTCGGCGTCGAGCGTCATCCCGTTGCACTTGAACGACGGCCGGCGAACCTCGGTCACCTGGCCGTCGAGCGTCACCTTGCGCCGGACGTCGCCCGGCATGTCGGAGAAGTAGAGGACCTCGTCTCCCGGGTGCCAGATCGGCCCTTCCGTGAACGTGAAACCGGTGGCCAGCTGCTCGACGGCCGAGCCTTCCTCGACGAGCTCGAAGATCGCGTCCGACTTCGCGTCGATACCCGACACGGCGTTCTCCTTTCGTGACTGCGTCGTCTCCAGGCGACTCTACAGCGGTCGTCGAATCGATGATCGATCGTTCGACGCGTCTAGGCTCCGCGTATGCCGAAGCGCGACACCGTCGTCTTCATCCCCGCCTGGAACGAGGAGCAGGCGCTGCCTGCGGTGCTCGACGAGCTCCACTCCGGGCTGCCCGACGCAGACGTCGTCGTGATCGACGACGGCTCCACGGACGCGACCGCGGCCGTCGCTGCGGCGCGCGGCGCGATCGTGGTCTCCTTCGGCGAGAACCGCGGGCTGCGGGCCGGGATCGCAGCGGGGTACCGCGAGGCGCACGAGCGCGGCTACGCATTCTGCGGCCGCGTCGACGCGGACGGCCAGCATCCGGTGGACGAGCTCCGGCGCCTGCTCGAGCTCGTCCGCTCGGACGAGTGCGACGTCGCCGTCGGATCGCGCTTCGCGGAGGGCGAGGGGTACGGGGCCGAGCGCTACGAGCCCTCCGCCGCGCGACGCTTCGGCATCGGCCTGCTCCAGAAGGCGATGCACGTCCGGCTCGGCCGGCCGTTCCACGACCCGACGTCCGGGATGGCGGCGGTCAACCGCGCGGCGATGCCGGTGATGGCGCGGCCATATGCAAGCGGCGCGCCGGAGGTGGAGGCGCTGCTGCGGCTGAAGGAGGCCGGGCTCCGCGTCGAAGAGGTCGCCGTCCACATGCGCGAGCGCTCGCACGGGCACTCGAAGCTGCAGGGGAAGAAGGCCGTCAAGCTCGTGCTCACAGTGGTCGGCACGCTGCTGTTCTTCCGCTGGCTCCGGCACCGCAGCGCGTGAGCGGCCGCGGGGCGCCCGGCGGCGCGGAGCGGGCGCACGACCGTGCCAGGCACGTGGACACGGTCGCTTCGGACGCGTCCGGCGAGGCCGAGATGCACACGTGTCAAGGTGCCACGAACGGACAGGAAATCGTGCCAGGCACGAAGCCACGTCCGGCCCGGACACGGCGGTGACGGCGACGCGGGTCGTCGTCGTGCTCGGCTACTCGGACGGTGGACGCGGTGAGCTGCATCCCGTGTGCGCTGCGCGGCTCGAGCGGGCGGCGGAGATCGCCACGAAGGAGGACGTCGTCGTCCTCTCCGGCTGGGCGCGCGTCTCGGGGACGCACTCGGAGGCGGCGCTGATGCGTGACGCCTGGCGCGGCATCGCGCGCGAGGTCGTGGTCGACCCCGACGCCCGCACGACGGTCGAGAACATGGCAAACGCGCTCAACGACGTCCTTCGCGTCGGGGCCGGCGAGGTGGTCGTGGTGACGTCGTCCTGGCACGCCGCCCGCGCGAAGACCGCGCTGCGGTGGCTGCTCCGGCACACGGGCATCCGCGTCAGCTCGACCTCGCCGCCCGGCGGCTCGCGCCGCGCCGGCGTGCGCGAGCTCGCGCTGTGGCCGCTGCTGCCGTTCCAGCTGTGGGCCGTGGGACGGAAGAGCTGGCGGCCCTAGTGGGGCGGGGCTGAAGCCACGCCCCCGGGCCCCGAGCCCCTACGCCACCTCGGCGTGGATCCGCTGCTTCGCCTCGCGCAACGGCCCGCCCGAGCGCTGCGCCCGCACGGCGAGGATCTCGCCGAGGATCGAGATCGCCGTCTCGGCCTGCGTGTCGGCGCCGATGTCGAGGCCGCATGGGCCGCTGATCCGCGCGAGCTGCTCCTCGGCGACGCCTGCCTCGAGCAGCCGCTCGCGGCGCCGCTCCTGGTTCCGCCGCGACCCGAGAGCGCCGATGTAGAACGCCTCGGTGTCGAGCGCGGCGATCAGCGCGGGCTCGTCGAACTTGTCGTCGTGGGTGAGGACGACGATCGCGGTCTGGTGGTCGGGCGCGACGTCGGCGATCGCGTCCTCCGGCCACTTCGGGATCAGCTGGTCGGCCGACGGGATCCGCTCGGGCGTCAAGAAGGTCGCGCGCGCGTCCGCGACGATCGCGGTCCAGCCGAGCAGCTTCGCGGCCTGGGCGAGGGCCTCCGCCGTGTCGACCGCGCCGTACACGAGCAGCCGTGGCGGCGGGCCGTACCACTCGGCGAAGACCTTCGCGCCGTCGACCTCGACGATCCGGTTGCGGCCGCGCCGCACGAGCTCGTGGAACTGGTCGAGCGCCGCCGCGGGGACGCCGTCGCCGATCGTGTCGCCGCCTTCCACGACGAGCGCCTTGCCGCCGACGCCGTCGCCCTCGACCACCGTGAAGAGCACGCCGCGGCCGCCGTCGCGGAGGAGCTGCCGGAGGCGGGAGAGGACGACCGTCACTCGACCGCCTCCACGAAGACGTCGATCTCGCCGCCGCAGGGAAGGCCGACCTCCCATGCCTGGTCGTCGGTGATGCCGTAGTGGAGAAGCTTCGGCTCGCCGGTCCGCATGACCTCCATGGCGTTGTCGAAGACGTCGCTCTCGACGCAGCCTCCCGACACCGAGCCGAACATCTTCCCCGACTCCGAGACGGCGAGGCTCGTCCCGACGGGACGCGGAGCCGAGCGCCGCGTGGCGACGACGGTGGCGACGACGACTTTTTCTCCGGCGTCTTGCCAGGCCTCGACCTCGGGCAGGATCTCCTTCACGCTGCATGCCTCCTTTCGATGCCGGCGAGCACGGCCGCCAGCTCCTCGAGACTCCTCAGATTATGGCCGGGCAGGAATCGGTCGACGTACGGCAGCGCCGCGCGCATGCCGCCGGCGAGCGGCTGGTACTGGGGGTTCCCCTTGAGCGGGTTGACCCAGACGACGGCGTAGGCGGCGCGGGCGAGCTTCGCCATCTCGCGCCCGACGAGCTCGGGGTCCTCGCGCTCCCAGCCGTCGGAGACGATCAGGACGATCGCCCCGCGCGAGAGCGCGCGCCGGCCGTACACCTCGTTGAACTCGCGCAGCGACGCACCGATCCTCGTCCCGCTCCCCCAGTCGACGACCGCCTCGGTGCAGCGTGCGAGCGCTGCGTCCGGGTCGCGCGTCGCGAGATCGGGGGTCAGGCGCGACAGGCGCGTGCCGAACGCGAACGCCTCCACCCCGCGCCCCGTCCCGACGACCGCGTGGAGGAAGAGCAGAAGCGCCCGCGCGTAGCTGTCCATCGAGCCGGAGACGTCGCAGAGGACGACGAGCTTGCGCGGCACGTCCTTCCGCGCGCGAAGCGGCCGGTCGAGCGGGTCGCCGCCCGCGCGGAGCGAGCGGCGGATCATCCGACGCACGTCGAGCCTGTCGCCACGCGCATCGGCCGTCCTTCGCCGCGAGTGGCGCTGCGGACGAGACCGCCCGATGCGGACGATCAGCTCGCGCAGGCGCCGCAGCTCGTCGCCCGTCAGCTCGGCGAAGTCCTTGTCGCGCAGCAGCTCGTGGCCCGACGCGCCGAGCTCGAGCGGATCGCCGGGATCGGCCTCGTCCTCCTCGTTCTCACGGCTGCGGAGACGATCGACCGCCTGGCCGACGCGGGTCTCGACTTCCGCGGACGAGCGCGACCGCACCGGCGGGAGCACCGGAGCGCGGAGGAACCACGCGCTGAAGGCGCGGTCGAACAGCTCCAGCTCGTCGTGCCGCGAGACGAGCGTCTGGCGGAGCGAGAAGTAGACGTCCTCCTGCCGCGCGAGGTCGACGGCGTCGAGCGCGCGCAGCGCGTCCGCCACGCGGCCCGGTCCGACCTCGAGCCCGGCCTCGTGGAGCACCCGTCCGAAGGTGACGACGTGCCCCAGGATCGCGTCCCCGGCAGGCACGGCTATCCCGCCGCTGCGGCGGTGCGCGCGGCCTCGACCAGGCGGGAGAGCGTCTCGTCCTGGACCAGGTCGATGTCCTCGCGGTACTTGAGCACGGAGCCGAGCGTCTGCTGCACGACCTCGGCGTCGATCTCCTGCCGGCCGAGCGCATTGAGCGCCATCGCCCAGTCGATCGTCTCCGCCACGCCGGGCGGCTTCGCGAGGTCGAGCCCGCGCAGCTCGCGCACGAACGCCGCCGCCTCGCCGGCGAGCCGCTCGGGGATCCCGGGGACGCGAAGGCGCACGATCGCGATCTCCCGGTCGATCGACGGATGGCCGATCCAGTGGAAGAGCGCGCGCCGCTTGAGCGCGTCGTGGAGCTCGCGCGTGCGGTTCGACGTGAGGATCACCGCCGGGCGACGCCGCGCCGCGATCGTGCCGAGCTCCGGGATCGTGATCTGGAAGTCGGAGAGCACCTCGAGCAGGAACGCCTCGAACTCCTCGTCGGCACGGTCGATCTCGTCGATCAGCAGCACGACCGGCCCGTCCGAGTCGATCGCCTCGAGCAGCGGCCTCCGGATCAGGTACTCGGGCCCGAAGAGCTCCTCCTCACGCAGCGTCCCCTCCTGCGCGGCGCGGATATGGAGCAGCTGGCGCGGGTAGTTCCACTCGTAGACGGCGTGCGCCACGTCGAGGCCCTCGTAGCACTGGAGCCGGATCAGCCGCGCGCCGAGGACGGTGGCGAGCGCCTTCGCCGCCTCCGTCTTCCCCACTCCTGCCTCGCCCTCGAGGAGGACGGGCTTCGAGAGCGCGAGCGACAGGTAGAGCGCCGTCGCGAGCCCGCGGTCGGGCAGGTAGTCGGCGCCGCGCAGGGCGTCCTCGAGCTCGTCGATCGTCGCAAACTCCACACACGGAGCGTAGCCCGCGCGCTGAGGGTCAGGCCGCGTCGCGCTCGAGCAGCGTCGTCGCGAGCTCGACCGAGCGCTGGAGCGACCCGTTCTCGACGAGCTCGCTCAGCGCGCGCGACGGGTCGATCAGCTCGGCGACGCAAACCTCGAGGATGCGCAGGGCGACGAAGGTTCGCGCGTCGAGCTCCACGCCCGCCTCGCGCAGTGCGACGCCGACGTGGAACGCCTCGCGCGCGAGGGCGTGCTCCATCGAAGCCAGCGCGAATCCCGCGGCGAGCTCGCGTTCCTGCGCAGCGCGCAGCTTCTCGGGCGGCTGCCGCCCCATGTCCTCTGACCCCGTCATCTCACGACCCTCACCCACTGAGACGACGAAATCGCGCTGTCGGCTGCCGCACTCGCAGCGTGGCCGGTCGAGGCGTACGATCGAGCGCATGCGGCGGACTCCGGCATGAGCGCGGTCGGCGTCTCGACGTCGACGCTCGCGGGCGTCCCGCTGCTCGCGGGAGCCGACCCGGACGCGCTCGACACGCTCGCGGCCGACGCCCGACCCTTTCGGCTTCTCGCCGGCGGCTGGGTGATCCGCGAGGGCGACGAGGCCGACGACCTCTTCGTCGTCCTGCGCGGCCGCCTGCGGGTCGTGACGAGGTCGGACGAGGGCGAGCGCACACTGCGAATTCTCGGCCCGGGCGCCGCGATCGGCGAGCTCGCCCTTCTCACGGGGGCGCCCCGCTCGGCGTCCGTCCAGGCGGTGCGCGACACGACGCTCCTCCAGCTCCGCCGCGAACGGTTCGTCGAGCTGATGGAGCGCGACGGCCGGTTCGCCGCCGCCGTCGCACGCGAGCTCGCGGCCCAGCTCCAGGCGAGCGGCGGCCTCGACGCGCCGCCGACGCGACCGGTGCTGCTGGCGCTGCGGCGGCTCGGACCGGAGGTGCCGCTCGTCGAGGTCGCCTCCTCGCTTGCCCGGGCGCTGGCGCCGTACGGCCCGGTCGAGATCCTCGATGCGGCCGCCGCCGGCACGGACGCGGTCGAGCGGGCCGAGGACGAGAACGCCCACGTGCTGCTGCTCGACGAGGCGGGAGCGGGAGTCTGGAGCGACCTCTGCGCGCGCCAGGCCGACCGCATGCTCCTCGTCGCCACGGCCGAGAGCCCGCCTCCGCCCGTCCCGACCCCGGACGCCGATCTCGTCGTGCTCGGGCCGTCGTCCGGCGAGGCGCTGCGGGCACTGCTCGACGCGGTCGCGCCACGCGCCCACCACCGGCTCGCCTCGACCGAGCCGACCGACCCCGGCGCCGGGCGGCTCGCCCGACGGCTCGTCGGCCGCGCCCTCGGGGTCGTCCTCTCCGGCGGCGGCGCGCGCGGGTTCGCGCACATCGGCGCGCTTGCCGAGCTCGAGGACGACGGCATCGAGATCGACCGC
>JBKPNM010000054.1:0-11412 GCA_046732615.1 Actinomycetota bacterium
CCCGCGCCGGCGCCGATGATCGGGTTCCCCGCGTCGAGCTGTGCGCGCAGCCGCCGGAGCGCCTCCTCGCGGGTCACGACCGCGCCTCGATCAGCTCGTGCAGCCGGTTCGCCATCGCGAGCGCGAACTCGGGCGCGTTCACGTCCGCGTCGATCTCGACGAGCCGCACGACGTCGCTGTCCACGAAGGCGCGCAGCGTCTCGAACAGCATCTCGTCGGCTTCCGGGTCGTAGAAGACGCCGCCTTCGGTCGCGATCGCCGACTCGCCGCGGAGCGGGACGAAGAGCTCGGTCGGGCCGGTCGCCGCGTTGAGCTAGCGCGCGATCAGCTCGCCGATCCGGCGACACTCGTCCGGCGTCGTGCGCATGAGCGTGATCGTGGGGTTGTGGACGTAGAGGTTCCGGTCCGCGAAGCGCTCCGGCACGGTGTTCCTCGGCCCGAAGTTGACCATGTCGAGCGCGCCGAGCGAGACGACCTGCGGGATGCCGGCGCGGCCGGCCGACTCGAGCCGGTCGGGCACCGCCTGGAGCACGCCGCCGACGACGAGGTCGCAGAACTCGGTCGTCGTGACGTCGAGGACGCCGGTGACGAAGCCTGCCTTGACGAGCTCCTCCATCGAGCCGCCGCCGGCGCCGGTCTGGTGGAAGACGAGCACCTCGTAGCCGAGCTGCTCGAGCCGCTCGCGGGCGGTCGTGACCGCGGGTGTCGTGACGCCGAACATCGACGCGGCGATCAGCGGCCGCTCCTCGCCGAGCGGCGGCGGCGTCGCGCCGGCCATGCCCGCGAGCGCCGCTGCCGCGTTCGTCAGGATCCGCGCCGAGATCTGGTTGATCCCGGCGATGTCGACGACCGAGTACATCATCGTCACGTCGACCGAGCCGACGTACGGGCTCGTGTCACCCGAAGCGACGGTCGAGACCATAAGCTTCGGGACGCCGATCGGGAGCGCGCGCATCGCGTGTGTCACGAGCGAGGAGCCGCCCGACCCGCCCGAGCCGCCGAGGCCGCCGATCGCGTCGAGCCGTCCCTCCGCCTCCAGCCGCTTCACGACTTCCGCGGCTCCTCGCGCCATCGACGCGATAGCGGCGCCGCGATCGCCGGCCGCCGCGAGCGCCGCGACGTCGGCGCCGACGGCGGCAGCGACGTCCTCGCGCGTGACGTCCGGCGACGCCAACGGCTCGCCCATGACCCCCGCGTCGACGAGGACGACGTCGACGCCGTGCTCGCGGATCCGGTCGGCGAGGAACGCGTACTCCCTGCCCTTCGTGTCGAGCGTGCCCACCAGCACCACGGTCGCCATCAGCTCTCCTCCTCTCCGTCGGTGGGACGAGGGTTCCAGTCGGGGCTCGAGTCGTTCGTCTCGGAGCCCGTCAGCACCTGCGGATGCGCGCCGCTCGCGTCGACGGTGACGATCGACCCGTCGCGCGAGAAGGCAAGCGTCTTCCCGTCCGGGGACCACGCCGGCTCGAACGCATCCTCAGTCGAGAACGTCACGCGCCGAAGGCCCTTCCCGTCGACGCCGATCGCGTAGATCTCGAAGCGGCCCGTCGCCTCCGTCGACGCGAACGCGATCGTCTTCCCGTCCGGCGACCAGGCGGGTGCGTAGGCGGCCTGCGCGCGCGCGGACAGCCGGCGTCTCCCCGAGCCGTCGGGATGCACGAGCCAGAGCTCCCGGATCTCGGCGCCCGGCAGCCGCCGCGAGTAGGCGAGCCACCGGCCGTCGGGCGACCAGGCCGGCTCGATCTCCGGTGCGGGGTCGTTCGTCACCCTGCGCGCGTCCTTCCCGTCGGAGCTCATGACGTAGATGTGATCGCCGTCCTCGTCGCTCTGGAACGCGATCCGCGACCCGTCCGGCGACCAGGTCGGCTGCGACTGGTTGCCACGGGTCGTCGTCAGGCGTCGCGTGTCGGACCCGTCGACGTCCATCACGTAGACGTCGAGCGAGCCGCTCCGGGCGCTCGCGAAGGCGATCCGGCTTCCGTCCGGCGAGATGTCGGGATCGATCTGGAACGTCGTGCCGGCCGGAGTCGAGGTGTCGCCGCTCTCGTCCGAGAGCCTGCCCTGATCGCTTCCGTCGGCATTCATGCCGAAGACGGCGTAGTCGCCGTCGCGCGTCGAGACGAACACGATCTCGTCGCCGGGCGGGCCCGAGCCGCCGCACCCACCGGCGAGCAGGACGGCTGCCGCAGCCACCGCGAGGAGCACGAGCGCCCGGCCGCTGCGAATCGCCACGACCGCGCGCAAGCTAATGGGCGAGCGGCTCGACGCCGAGGTAGCGCCGCTGGAGCTCGGGATCGCTCGAGAGCGCGGTCGCCGTGGTCTCCGCGGCGATCGTGCCGGCGACCATGATCAGCTGGCGCTCCGCGAGCGCCGTCGCCACGCCGAGGTTCTGCTCGATCAGCAGGATGGCGAGGCCCTCGCGCTCGAGCTGCTGGAAGGTCTGGATCATGTTCTCGATGATCGCGGGCGCGAGGCCCTCCGACGGCTCGTCCATCACGAGGAGGCTCGGGTTCGTGACGAGCGCACGTCCGATCGCGAGCATCTGCTGCTCCCCGCCGGAGAGCTGCGCGCCGCCGTTGCGCTTGCGCTCCGCGAGCCGCGGGAAGAACTCGTAGACACGCTCCCGCGTCCAGTCGCTCCCGCCGCCGCCCCCGGCGCCGCGCGACGCGATCTTGAGGTGCTCGTCGACCGAGAGCGACGGAAAGAGACGCCGCCCCTGCGGGACGTAGCCGATCCCGGACCGCGCGATGCGGTACGAGTGGCCGCCCACGAGCTCCTGGCCCGCGAAGCGGATCGACCCCGTCGTCGCCGGCGGAGTGATGCCCATGATCGCGTTGCAGAGCGTCGTCTTGCCCATCCCGTTGCGGCCGACGATCGCGAGCGACCCGGGCTCCATGCGCAGGTTCACGTCGTCGAGGGCCTGCGCCTTCCCGTAGAAGGCGTCGAGCCCCGCGATCTCCAGGAGCGGGGTCGTCTCCGCGGGCGCGGACGGCGCGGTCGCGGCCTCGCTCATGCGCGTCCGAGGTAGAGGTCGTGCACGGTCTCGTTCGCGCGGATCTCGTCCGGGGTGCCTTCGACGATCACGCGCCCGTCGTGCATCATCGTCACGCTCTGCGCGACGCGGAGGGCGATGTCCATGTCGTGCTCGATCAGGATCAGCGTGATCGCCGGGTCGAGCCCGAGCAGGAGCTCGGTCAGGAGGACTCGTTCGCCGCGCGAGAGGCCAGACGCCGGCTCGTCCAGCATCAGCATCCGCGGACGGGCAGCGAGCGCCATCGCGATCGCGACCTGCCGGTGCTCGCCGTGCGAGAGGTCGCCGACGCGCTCGCGGAGCTTCCCGTCGATCGCGACGCGCCCCGCCGCCTCCCGCGCGCGCTCCCGCATCTCCGCGTCTCGGCCGAGGATCGCCGGGCGCATGCGGCCGCCCTCGACGCCGACGATCGAGAGGTAGATGCTGTCCTCCACCGTCAGCCCGAGGAAGTGCCGGGACTGCTGGTAGGTGCGCGCGAGCCCGAGCTTCACCCGCGTGCGCGCGGGGCTCCGCGTGACGTCCTCGCCGTAGAGCTCGATCGTGCCGCTCGACGCCGGCATGTCGCCGCAGATGAGATTGAAGAGGGTGGTCTTGCCCGCGCCGTTCGGTCCGAGCACCGCGCGGCGCTCGCCCTGCGCGACGTCGAGGTCGACGTCCCGCACGGCGAGCAGCCCGCCGAAACGCCGGCCGACCCCCCGCAAGCGGAGGGTCGGCGCGGAATCCGTCGGTGAATCCGTGTGGGGGAGGGACCGAAGTCCCTCCCCCACGCTGTTTTCCTTCTCGGTCACCGGCTCACTTGATGACCGCGTTGGTGACGACGCCGTTCTTCACCTCGCGGATCTTGCCCTGCCACGGCAGCGTCTTCTTGACGCACGGCGGCTGCGTGCGGCCGGGCGCCGGGCTCGTCTTCTTGAAGAGACCGCCGAACGACTGGTCGACGTTCGGCACATAGCCCGTCAGCGTGACCGTCGGGCCGTTCGAGCCCTGCACGATCTGCACAGGCCACTGGTCCTGGATCGCCTGCCGGTTCGAGTCGAGCTTGACGTTCCCGCCGTTCGAGATGTTGAACGGAGCGGAGAGCGTCGTCGGCAGAGCGCGCTGCAGCCTCGCCCCGACGGCGCCGCCCGACTTGTTCAGGCCGTCGACGAGGGCCTTGGTGCCCTGGTAGTAGTTGTAGAGGAAGCCGTCGTCGAAGTTGGCGTTCGTGAGGCTCGGATACGTCTTCTTCGCGAAGGCGTGGTACTGGTTGACGGCCTTGCCCTTCAGCCCCGGCGCGGTGCCGAAGCCGCCGACGTACGAGCCGATCAGGCGCGGCGCGACGTCCTGGAACCCCGTCAGGAACCAGAGGAACAGGTTCCCCGAGTGCTGCGTCGGCTTGATCGTCCCGTATGCCTGCTCGAACGCCTTGAGCGCCGGCCCGGTGCCGGTGCCGCCGACGACCCAGAAGTACCCGTCGACCTGACCCGGCGGCGGAAGCTGCCGGACATAGGACGAGTAGTCCGTCGTGTTGAGCGGCGGGAACACGCGCTTCGTGATCTGGCCGCCGATCGCGCAGAAGTCGGCGATGATGCCGGCCGCGGACGTCCAGCCGAAGCTGTAGTCGTCCATGATGATCGCGGCCTTTCTCCAGCCGAGCTTCTTGTAGACGATCTCGCCGATGCCGGCGTTCCACTGCGCGCCGTCGCCGTGGTAGCGGAACACGTTCTTCGGCGCTATCTGCAGCGTCGGGTCCTGCGACCCGGCGGTGCCGATGATGACCGTCTTGGCCGGGCGTGCCTTTGCCCAGTTCGCCACCGCGACGGCCTCGTCGCCCGACAGCGGCCCGACCATCACATCGGCCTTGGCCTGCTGCATCAGCCGGCGGGTCTCCTTGAGGATCGTCGCCGGGGTGTCGTCGCCGCAGCCGTAGCCGACGACCTGGATGCTCTTACCGCCGGCCTTCGCGCCGGTGATGCCCGCAGACGGCTTGTTCTTGTTCTTCACCTTGCCGCCGGCGAACTGCGCGAGCGCGATGTTGGCGCCCGCGGCGCCCACCTCGTAGGCGCCGCCGAACGCGCCCTTGCAGTCGGTCATGACCGCGACCCGTACGACTCCCCCGGACGCCCCGAGTGCGGACGTCGCCAGGAAGGTCGCGCCGAGCGCGAGCGCCGCGAGTGGAAGCGCAAGCTTCCACGCGCGTACGTTGCGTCGACTCATCGTGGTGCCCTCCTTCTGTTCGTGTCTTCGCTTGGATGTGACGTCGAAAAACCACGCTTGTCGGTCGTCTCCGACCCCCTTTCGCTACGCCTGCGACCCTGCGGACCCGGCGGCGACGGCGGGCTCCCCGGGCCCGCCCCGACTCCGCAAACCGTTCCAGATGCGATCCCACAGCCCCATCAGGCCATCCGGCGACGCGATCACGATCGCGAGGAACGCCAGCCCGATCACCGTGTTGAAGGTCCCGCCGATGACCCAGAGCCCGTCTTCGGGGATCCGGTTCGTCACCTCGTTGGAGATCCAGATGTAGGCGAACGCGCCGAGCCACGCGCCCTCGATCCTGGTCAACCCGCCGATCACCGCGATCACGAGCAGCTGGATCGTCGCCGACAAGCCGATGTCCGAGGGCGACAGCTGCCCCGACCACCAGGCGAAGAGCACCCCGCCGAGGGCCGCGATCAGCGAGCCGATCGCAAAGGTGACCGTGCGGTGCAGCGTGACGTTGAAGCCGAGCGACGCCATGCGCGTCGGCTCGTCCCGGATGCCCTCGAGGGCGATGCCGAACGGCGTTCGCACGAGGTAGCGGATCAAGACGTAGACGACGGCGGCGACCACCAGGCTGACGTAGTAGAGGCGCTGCCGGTCGTTGACGATGTCGCCCATGAACCCTGGTGTGTAGCGGTCGATCCCGGCGATCGGCGAGAAGCCCCCGACCTGGGTGACCTGGCTCACGAAGAGGAACGCGATCACCGAGTACGTGAGCGTGAGCATCAGGAAGTAGATGCCGAAGCTCCGTGAGGCGACTGCTCCGAAGAGGATCCCGATCCCGACGGTGAGCAGGATCGCCAGCACGACGGAGAGCGTCGGGTCCCAGCCGAGCAGGAGGCCCTTCGTCTCTCCGCCTTCGGCACCCTCGGTGACCATGTTTCCGAGCGCGTACCCCGCGATGCCCATCAACCCGGCCTGCGCGAGCGAGATCATCCCGCCGTAGGCGGAGAGGAACACGAGGCTCGCCGCGCCGATGCCGAGGATGAACGTCTGCGTGAGCACGGTGTCCATCCAGAAGCCCGAGACGAGCTGCGGCGCAACGAGCACGAACACGACCACGGCGACCCCGATCGCGCGCTCGACGAGCGTCTTCTGCGCGTAGAGCCTCACGCGTCTCTCCCGAACAGCCCGCGGGGCCGGAAGGCGAGGACGAGCGCCATGAGGACGAACGTGAGCACGGGCGAGTACTGCGTGCAGCAGTCCGCGCTCGCCGTCGGCAGGTAGCCGGCCGAGAACGCCGTGACGAGGCCGAACAGCAGCGAGCCGGCGACCGCGCCGAGCAGCGACCCCATGCCGCCGATGATCACCACGACGAGCGAGTTGAGCAGCCACACGCCGTCCTGCCCCTGCGAGATGTTGCCCTGCGACGTGCCGACCGTCGCGCCGAGCGCCACGAGCGCGGCGCCGACGGCGAACGCGATCGCGAACGTCACCTGGATGTTGATCCCGAGCGCCGACGTCATCTGACGGTCGTCGACGCCCGCCCGGATCACCATGCCGGTCTTCGTCCGGTAGAGCCACAGCCAGAGGGCGATCCCGACCGCCGCCCCGAGGGCGAGCATCACGAGCCGCGCGAGCGAGTACTGGACGCCCCAGACGTGGAAGTCGACGAGGCGGTTCGTCCACCCCGGCCAGCCGAGGCCGACGGAGTTCCCGCCGAACGGCTTCGTCCCCTCGGGAACGTGCCGCGGGAAGTGGGCGATGACCTGGTCGGCGACGATCACCGAGACGGCGATCGTGATGAGCGCCTGCCGCAGGTCCTGGCCCTGGTTCCAGCGGAGGAGAAGCTGCTGGACGGCGAGGCCGAAGACGGCGATCGCGCCCATCGCGACGAGCAGCGGCAGGACCCATTCCCACGTGTTGACGTCGGCCGGCTGCACCGAGAAGCCCGCGCCGGTCATCGACTGCTGGATCTCGTACGCGATGTAGCCGCCGAGGAGATAGAAGGAGCCGTGCGCCATGTTGACGACGCGCATGAGACCGAAGATCAGCGAGAAGCCGCTCGCGACGATGAAGAGCAAGCCGGCGAACGTGACCGCGTCGAGGAGCGTG
Source organism: Actinomycetota bacterium (assembly GCA_046732615.1). Taxonomy (GTDB): domain Bacteria; phylum Actinomycetota; class Thermoleophilia; order Gaiellales; family Gaiellaceae; genus Gaiella. The sequence continues at coordinate 7,328 of JBKPNM010000054.1, forward strand.
AAGAGGAACGCGCCGGGGTTGTCGATCGCCGAGCCGAAGTTCGTCGTGCGCCAGTTGTCCCCGACGCCGGTCGACGGATCGGCGATCGCGACGACGTAGAGCAGCGCGAAGAGGATGCCCGCTGCGGCGACGCCGAGCGGGATCGCCTGCGAAAGAGGTGTGTGCCGCAGCCGCTCCGTCACGTTGCACCCATCGGGCGCGAGGTCAGGACGGACTCCGCCGTGTGTGTGGATCCGCGACGCCCCACGTCCGTGCGGAGCCTATCGGCGCGTCCGGGGCCTTTCAACCGATTATCGATTGTTGCCGCGTGCTGCGAGAGGCCCTAGCCGCGCTCCCACGCGAGGCCGGCCGCGAGCACCGTCTCGTCCGCCGGCGCGATCAGCTGGAGATTCCCGATCGCGAGGGCCGACCAGCCGAGCAGGTTCACCCAGCGCATGAACGACGACAGCGGGAGGCGGACCTCGGGCTCGTACGCGTCCTCCGGCGGCCAGTCGATCGCGACGCAGGGGCTGACGTACAGGTCGACCTCGGGCTCGAGCTGCCGCCAGGCGAGAAGCGCGCGGTACCCGTCGCCGACCGCCTCCCGCGAGATGGCCTGAGCCGCCTCGAGCTTCGCGCGCATCACGTCGCCGTACTCGTCGGCCCGGCTCGGGAAGGTGGCGGCGTGGGAGCGAGCCGCCTCGTGCTCGAAGACCGGCCATGTGTTCGCGCTCGGACCGGGCATGCTCGTCTCGACGACACGCGCGCCGAGCGCCTCGAGCCGCCCGACCCACGCGTCCGCCGCGTCGCTCGACTCCGTCTCGCGCCCGTCGGCGAGGTTCGGCGCCGTGCGCAGGACGCCGACGCTACGCCCGGCGAGCGCCGGCTCGGGGACCCGGCGGCCGGCGAGGACCGACCACAGCGCGGCGACCTCGGAGACCGTACGGCCCATCGGCCCGACCGTGTCGAACGACGGGCAGAGCGGGAAGACGCCGTCGATCGGGACGTTGCCGAGCCGGGTCTTGAGCCCGACGATCTCGCAGGCGGCGGACGGCAGCCGCACCGAGCAGCCGGTGTCCGTCCCGATTCCGAGGTCGCACAGGCCGCCGGCGATCGCCGCGGCGTTGCCGCTCGACGAGCCGCCGGTCGTCGACCCGGGGCGAACGGGATTGTGCACGGTGCCGTACCACGGGTTCGTGCCGAGCACGCCCCACGCGAACTCGACGAGGTTCGCCTTGCCGAGCACGCTGGCCCCCGCGTCGAGCACGCGCTCGACGACCGTCGCGTTCCTCGCGGGGACATGGTCCGCGTAGACCCGCGAGCCATACGTCGTACGGATCCCGGCGGTGTCGATAAGGTCCTTGACGAGCAGCGTGCGACCGGCGAGCGGCCCCTCGTCCGTGCGTCGGAGCGGCTCGTCGAGCCACGTGATGCCGGCGTTCCAGCGGTCGTCCGGTCGCGTCACGACGGGATCAAGGCGACGGCCTCGACCTCGATCTTCGCGCCGGGGATGACGAGCGCCGAGACCTCGACGAGGGTGGACGCCGGGCGGGTCTCACCGAAGACCTCCTGACGCACGGGGTTGACGAGCGGCCGGTCGTCGACGTCGGTGAGGAACACGGTGACCTTCACCACGTCGGCGAACGTGCAGCCGGCTGCCGCGAGCACGTCAGCCATGTTGGCAAAGACCGCGCGCGCCTGCGCGACGACGTCGTCACCTCCGACCAGCTCGCGGTGCTCGTCGACGGGGACGACGCCGCTGACGAAGAGCAGGTCCCCCGCGCGGACGGCGTCGGTGAAGTGCGAGATCGGCTCCGCCTGCCCCGCGACCCTGTACTCGCGACGCAACGGAGCTAGGCGCGCGGTGCGAGGCCGAACGACTTCACCGCGTCGAAAGCCGCGTCGATCGTCGCCGCGCTCGCGCGGTCGCCCACCATGAGGTTGAGCTGGAAGTCGCGGTCGCGCCGTGTGACGCGTCCCACGGCGCCGCGGCCGGCGAAGCAGTCGAACGTCCCGCGCCGAAGCTTCATCGTCGACACGGGCAGGATGTTCGTCTCGCCGATCGAGTTGCGCCAGCCGATGACGACGATCACGGCGCCGTCGGCGGGCACGCGATACGCCGACACCTGGCAGTCGCTGTCGACCGCCTTGACCCCGTCGGTGCCGATCACGAGGAGCGTCCGGGGGTCGTCGACGCGGCTGTCGCGCGAGACGACCTTCGCCCAGCCGTCCGGCAGCGTGAGCTGGACGCCGCCCGCGCGGGCAACGTCGCCCGCCGCGACCGCGGCGCTCGCGACGACCGCGGCCGCCAGGCCGACGGCCACAAGCACGAGGGGGGTGGCTCGACGTCTCATGGGGGGACCGAATGGTACGCGCGACCGGAGGAAAAAGAAAGAACAACCTGCACAGAACTGCCTTTTCTGGACCTGGCCCTAGCCGTCCGGCTAGCGATGGAAGTGGTTCTTGAGCGCGTCGAGGCCGCCCTGGAAGACCTGGCTCGCGAAGAAGCCCACCCAGTGCTCCTGCTTGTCGCGGTCGCAGTCGAAGGTCGTCCACCACTCGACGAACGCCTTCCCGCCGTCGGTGACCGGCGTGACCCGTATCGTCGCCTCGTAGTTGTCGACGTCGAAGGGCGTCTTCTGGAAGTCGTACGTGTACGAGCGCTCGAGGTCGGAGTGCGCGAGCAGCTGCTCGCGCAGGTGCGTGCCGTCGGTGAGCGTGAAGCTGCGGATCGCGCCGACCTCGTCGCCCGCGCGGCCGCCCTCGATCTCGCTCGTCGCGACGAGCCCTCCGTGCCAGGTGGCAAGGCCGTTGAAGTCTCGGATGCGGGCCCAGACGTCGTCGGCGGACGCGTCGATCACGGTGCTGGCGTACGACTTGGCCATCGTGCCTCCTCGGTCGTCGTGGTGGAACACGCAAGCCTACGACGGCGGCGCCTCCCGCGCTTCGGCCTCGGCGCGGAGCTCGGAGAGCGTCTGCCGTGGCGTCAGCGCCTCCGGGTCGACGGGCAGGTGGAGAAGCGCCGGCGCGCCGGCACCGAGCGCGCGGTCGAGGGCGGCGGGGACGTCGTCGGTGCGCTCGACCCGCTCGGCGTGCCACCCGAACGACCGCGCGAGCGCCGCGAAGTCCGGATTCTCGAGGTCTGTGCCGCTCACACGGCCGGGGAAGCGGCGCTCCTGGTGCATTCGGATCGTCCCGTACATGCCGTTGTCGACGGCCAGCACGACGACGTCCGCGCCGGCCTGCCGGGCCGTCGCGAGCTCGCCCGCGGACATGAGAAGGTCGCCGTCGCCGGCGAGGCACACGACCACCCGGTCCGGATGGAGCAGCTTCGCGGCGATCGCGGCGGGCAGCCCGTAGCCCATCGCGCCCGAGATCGGCGCGAGCTGCGTCCCGTAGTGGCGGAAGAGGTAGAAGCGGTGCGCCCACACCGTGAAGTTCCCGGCGCCGCTCGCGAGGATCGCATCGTCGGGCAGCCGCTCGCGGAGGATGCCCATGACCCGCGTGAGGTCGACGTTCCCCGGGAGTGGGCGTCCGGAGAGGGTCGCGCGGTACGCGCGGCGCGCCTCCTCGAGCCACTCCGCGCGCCGCGTTCCGTCGAGCGGCTCGAGCTCCGCGAGGGCCTCCGCGAAGGCAGCGCCCGACGACACGATCGCGAGCGCCGGCTCGTAGACCCGACCCAGCTCGTCCGGCGCGGGCTGGACGTGGATCAGCGTGCGCCCGGTGCCGGGCGGGACGATCGTCGTGTAGCCGCCGGTCTCGATGTCGCCGAGCCGGGCGCCGACGACGAGCAGGACGTCGGCGTCGCGCAGGCGGTGGCGCAGCGCGGGGTCGGCGCCGACGCCGAGGTGGCCGGCGTAGCAGGCCGCGTCGTTGTCGACGTAGTCCTGGCAGCGCCACGCCGCCGCAACGGGGACACCGCTCGCAATACACCAGTCCGCGAGCTCCGCGCCCGCCTCAGCGCTCCACGGCAGCCCTCCGACGACCGCGAGGGGCCGCTCGGCCGCGGCGAGCAGGTCACGCGCGGTCGCGACGTCGCCCCCGGTCGGGCGGGGCTGCGCAGGCGCGTAGGGCGAGGCGTCGGGGACGTCGGCGCGCTCGGCGAG
>JBKPNM010000055.1:0-4814 GCA_046732615.1 Actinomycetota bacterium
CTACAATGCTGCGCGCAGTGCGGCTTCGACGACGTACGGAGGCGGCGCCGAAGCGCGGCCGGATCCGGAAGCCGCGGCTCTTGGCGCTCGTGCTCGTGCTCTTCGCGCTGTCGGCCGTGGCGTTCAGCTACGGCCTCGTCACGGCGATCCGCAGCGAGCTCGGCGCCCTCGACCCCTCGAACCCGAGGGGCGACGTCGACACCGTCGTCTACTCGGCGCCGAACAAGTTCGGCCAGCGGCGCGTGCTCGCGATCCTGCGCGGCGACGAGAGCCGCGTGCTCGTGAAGTCCGACGAGATCGCGCCGATCATGAAGCAGGCGACCGTCGCCACGGAGGACAAGCGGTTCTTCGAGCACAACGGCGTCGACGTGCGCGGCATCCTCCGAGCGGCCTGGGAGGACATTCGCAACAAGGCCGTCGTGGAAGGCGGGTCGACGATCACGCAGCAGTACGTCAAGAACGCGTACAGCCGCAACGACAAGACGATTGCGCGCAAGGTCCGCGAGGCGGCGCTCGCGTGGCAGCTGACACAGCGCTGGTCGAAGGACCGGATCCTCACCGCCTACCTCAACACGATCTACTTCGGCAACGGCGCGTACGGCGTCCTGCAGGCGGCCCGGACGTACTTCGGCGGCAAGAGCGCCGCCGAGCTGACGCTCCCCGAGGCTGCCCTCCTCGCGGGGATCCCGGCGAGCCCGGCGCTCTACGACCCCGTGCAGCACCCCGCCGCCGCGCGCCAGCGCCGGGCCTACGTTCTGAAGCAGCTCTACGACCAGGGGCGGATCAGCACGACCGAGCTCGAGAAGGCGAACGCGACGCCGCTCCCGAAGCCGGAGGACATCCGCCTGCCGGGCACGCGCGGGCCAGCGCCGTACTTCGTCAACTACGTCACCGACCAGCTCGTTGCGCGCTACGGCGGCGAGCGGGTGTTCGGCGGCGGGCTCGAGGTGACGACGACGATCGACCTCGACCTGCAGGAGAAGGCGCGCGACGCGATCCAGAAGATCCTCCAGGACCCGAGCGGGCCCGCCGCGGCGCTCGTCGCGATCGATCCACGGACGGGCGCGGTGAAGGCGATGTTCGGCGGGACCAACTTCCGGCGCAGCCAGTTCAACCTCGCGACGCAGGCCGAGCGCCAGCCGGGGTCGTCGTTCAAGCCGATCGTGCTCGCGACCGCGCTCCGCAAGGGCATCGCCCCGGCGACCCACATCACGTCGAAGCCGATCGAGATCGACGCCGGCGACCGCGTCTGGCCGGTCAAGAACTACGAGGGCAGCTACCTCGGGAGCGTCGACCTCGCGACGGCGATGGTGCACTCCGACAACTCGGTCTACGCGCAGCTCACGAACATCGTCGGGCCGAAGGCGATCGTGGAGACCGCCCACCAGCTCGGGATCCGGACGAAGCTGCCCGCGTACTTCTCGATCGGCCTCGGGTTCGTCGCCGTCAACCCGCTCGACATGGCGCGCGCCTACGCGACGATCGCGAACGACGGCAAGCGCGTCGACGGCTCGATCATGGGCGACCGCCCGCGTGTCGTCCGCGCCGTCCGGTTCCGCAAGACCGGAAAGGTCAGGGAGAACAAGGCCGTCGACCGCGCCGTGCTGTCACCGGCCGAAGCCGAGACGATGACCGCCATCCTCGAAAAGGTCGTCGAGCAGGGCACCGGCGCGCGGGCGCGGCTCGTGGGGCAGGCCGCCGCCGGGAAGACCGGGACGAACGACGACTACGCCGACGCCTGGTTCGTCGGGTACACGCCCGATCTCGTGACCGCCGTGTGGGTCGGCTATCCCAACGAGCTCAAGCCGATGAAGACCGAGTTCCACGGCGAGCCCGTCGCGGGCGGCACGCTTCCTGCCCAGATCTGGAAGGCGTTCATGACCCGGGCGCTCGTGGACCGGCCTCCGACGCCGTTCAAGTCGCCGCCGTACCTCCCTGCCTACGACGTGAGAGTCGTGTACCGAGGCGGGCGCTGGCGGCTCGACAACGGGTTCTGCCCCGCCACGCGGGTCATCTCGTACTTCGCCGGACGGCTCCCGGGATCGACCGCCACCTGTTACGCGAACGAGGTCTCCGTCCCCGTCCTCGTCGGCCGCTCGGTCGAGTCCGCGCGCGTCGCATTGGAGTCCGTCCCGCTGAGCCCCGACGTGATCTACGTCCCGGCCAAGCCGCGCACGCGCCCCGGCGAGGTGGTGAAGCAGACGCCGCGCGGCGGCTTCCTCTCCGCCAACGGACGCGTGCGACTCTGGGTCACGGCAGCGGAGAACGGCCTCGTCCCGAACCTGATCGGCTCGAGCCTCCCTGCGGCGCGCGAGCAGAGCCGCAAGCTCAAGCTCCGGCTCAAGATCCAGTACGGCGACGGGCCCGAGGGGACAGTTCTCGAGCAGAGCCTCGATGCCGGGATCGCGGTGCGTCCCGGGCTGCCGCTCACGCTGCTCGTCGGCCGCGGCTCGACCAGCTAGTCCCCCGCTCTGTATACCGCCACTCCTTGTCGGTCGCCTTCGTGAGGCCGATGCGGGGCGTGCGGTCGACTGCTGCCGGACGATCGGGCCGTAGCACGGCGAACGGCGGCCCGGTGAGATCCGCGCCGTTGTCGGCGCCCGTGATCCCGAGCGCCTCCGTGAGGCGACCGGGGCCCGAGCACAGCAGGCGGTCGTTCGTCGTCCTCCGCCGCTCACGCATCACGTCGAGCCCGTGCGTCGGCTCGAGCGCCCGGAGCAGCACCGCGGAGCCGTGGCCCGAGAGGCCGCAGACGACGTTGGCGCACCAGTGGATCCCGTACGAGCGGTACACGTAGAGACGGCCCGGCTCGCCGAACATCACGACGTTGCGGCCCCTCGGGCCGCCGAACGAGTGGCTCGCAGGGTCGCTCTCCTCGTACGCCTCGACCTCGACGATGCGCCCCCCGACGCCGTCGCGGAGCAGGGTCCAGCCGATCAGCCCGGGCGCGGCGTCGTGGACGCTGCCGGCCACGAGCTCCGAGAACGTCACTCCGCCTGCTGCTCGAACAGCTGCGGGTGCTGCGTGATCGAGCCGCGCCGCGAGCGGCGCCTGCGCGATGTCGGCTCCCCGACGTCCTCGATCTCGGCGAGGATCGTCTCCTGCGTCCGGGACGCGACGACGGGCTCGGGGATGCCGTCCACCCAGACGAGCGTGCGGCTGCCGCTGCCGCGCTCCTCGCCCGTGATCGGCTCGAGCGCGTAGATGCGGTCGGCCCGGACGTACTTGCCGAAGCCGAGGAAGACCATGCCGTGCGAGGACATGGCCGTAGTATCGCCGCGCGGCCACGCGCCCGCGTGTCTAGGCTCGGGCGCGATGACACGGGTCTACCTCTCCCCTCCGCACGTCACCGGCCGGGAGGCCGAGCTCGTGTCCGAGGCCATCGCCTCGAACTGGGTTGCGCCGCTGGGACCGCAGGTCGACGCGTTCGAGGCGGAGCTCGCCGCAGTCGTCGGCGTCGAGCACGCGGTCGCGCTGTCGAGCGGAACCGCCGCCCTCCACCTCGCGCTCGTCGTGCTCGGGGTCGGCGCGGGCGACGAGGTCGTCTGCTCGAACTTCACCTTCGCCGCGAGCGCGAACCCGATCGTCTACACCGGCGCGGCGCCGGTTTTCGTCGACTGCGACGATACGTGGACGATCGACCCGGACCTGCTCGACCGCGGGCTCGCGGAACGGCGCGGGGTCGGAGCCTCGGTCCGCGCCGTGATCGCGGTCGACCTCTACGGCCAGTGCTGCGACTACGACGCTGTGCAGGAGGTGTGTGCCCGCCACGAAGCAGTCCTGATCCAGGACTCGACCGAGTCGCTCGGCGCAACCTATCGCGGGGCGCCGGCCGGGGGGCAGGGCGCTCTGGCCGCGTTCTCGTTCAACGGCAACAAGATCATCACGACGAGCGGTGGCGGGATGCTGGTCTCGCGGAACCGCGACTGGGTCGAGCACGCGCGCAAGCTCTCGATGCAGGCGCGCGAGCCTGCACCGCACTACGAGCACGTCGAGATCGGCTTCAACTACCGGATGAGCAACCTACTCGCAGCGCTCGGCCGGGCGCAGCTCGAGACGCTCCACGAGCGGGTGGCCGCGCGCCGGCGGCTCAGGGAGCGCTACCGCGAGCTGCTCGACGGCGTCGCAGGCGTCTCGTTCATGCCCGAGGCCCGCTACGGGACGACGAACGCGTGGCTCACGTGCATCGTCCTCGACCCCGACGTCTTCGGCGCCGACCGCGAGACGGTGCGACTCGCGCTCGAAGCCGAGGACATCGAGGCGCGACCGCTCTGGAAGCCGATGCACCTGCAGCCGATCTTCGCGGCGAGCGTCTCGTACGGCGGTGACGTCTCCGCGCGCCTCTTCGAGCGCGGGCTCTGTCTGCCGAGCGGGTCGTCGCTCACGGACGAGGATCAGGACCGCGTCGTCCGGACGTTGCTGTCGGCGCGCACCACGTAGCGGGCGCGTGGGGCGTCTGGTGTCCGACTTAAAGTCGGACACCAGCGGTATCAGGCGTGCCTATGCCGGCGCGGCCACCGTCTCGACCACGTCGAGCCAGTGGCTCCACTGCTCCGAGCGGCCGTTGACCACGTCGAGGTAGGTCTTCTGGATCTCGAGCGTCACGTCGCCGACGCCGATCTCGACGTCGTCGACCGCCCGCACGGGCGTCACCTCGGCGGCGGTGCCGGTCATGAACACCTCGTCGGCGAGCATCAGGTCGGCGCGGATCAGGTCGGCCTCCTCGACGACGTAGCCGAGATCTTGGGCGATCTGGACGATCGCGTCGCGCGTGATTCCCGGGAGGATCGACGTCGACAGCGGCGGCGTCAGGA
>JBKPNM010000056.1:0-7453 GCA_046732615.1 Actinomycetota bacterium
CCGCCGTACTCGGTGTGGTAGCCGGCGACGAGCTCCTGCTCCGCCTCCGGGAGGTCGAACGGCGCGCGCGCGGTCTCGGCGGTGCCGGCGAGGATGAAGATCAGGAAGCCGACGATCTGCGGGATCACGTACCAGACGTCCGCGCTCTGGGCGGCGACGATGTCGACGAGCGAGAGCGACTTCGCCATGATCACGACCCCGAGCACCGAGAGCGCGAGTGACACCTCGTACGACACGAGCTGGGCGCAGGTGCGCATCGAGCCGAGGAGCGCGAACTTCGAGTCCGACGCCCAGCCGCCGATGATGAAGCCGTAGACCCCGAGCGAGCCGACCGCGAAGATCAAGAGCAGGGCGATCGGCAGGTCGGCGACGTAGCCGTTCACCTGGTACCCCGCGATCTCCCAGCCGGGGCCCCAGGGGATCACGGAGAACGTCGTCAGGGCGGTGAACGCGGCGAGGAACGGCCCCATGATGTAGAGCACGTCGATCGCCGCAGCCGGGAAGAAGCTCTCCTTGCGGACGAGCTTGACGAGGTCGGCGATCGGCTGCAGGAGGCCGAAGGGCCCCACCCGGTTCGGGCCGTAGCGCAACTGCATCCGCCCCATCACCTTCCGCTCGATGAGAGTCAGGTAGGCGAAGCCGAAGAGGACGAGGTTGATGATGATCGCCGCCTTGATGAGCGCGATCCACCACGGCTCGCCGTTCGCGCCGTTCGCTGCAACGAGTGAGAGCGCGCCGGTCACGCCCGGACGACCTCGACGTCGAGGTGGAGGCCTGCGGCGTGCTCGTCGGCGACCCGGGCGACGCCCTCCACCAGCTTCCGGTCGACGCGCGCGCGGAGTTCGACCGAGGTGCCGTTCGAGCGCACGGTGACGGTGTCGCCGCTCGCGATCGCGCGGCGGTCGGCGTCGACCGCGGAGAGCTCGACCTCGCGCTCGGGGCGCTGGAACTGGAGCTCGGGCACGCGCTCGACCTGGTGACCGGAGAAGAGCGGTCTGTAGCGGAGCAGCCGGAGCGTCCCGACGAAGTGATCGCCCCCGGGGGACTGCTCCCGCAGGGGACTGTCCCCCGTCGAGCTCTCGCCCCTCACCGGGTCGGGCGCCGTGTATGCCGCCCGCGCCGGCAACGCCGCGTGCTCGCCGAGCTGCCCGAGCTCGAGGCCGCCGTAGATCCGTCCGGAGAGCTCCTCGAAGACGATCGCCGGGTGCGGCGAGAGGTCGACCCCGAAGCGCTCCGCCAGCTTCGAGAGCCACATCAGCTCGTCGGGGACCGGTGGCGTGACGGCCCGCCGGAGCCGCTGCACGCGCCCCTCGAGGTTCATCGAGGTTCCCTCGCGCTCGAGCGCCGCCGTCCCGGGAAGGACGAGGTCGGCCCAGCCGACGGCGAGCGAGTGGAACATCGTGATGGCGATCACCGCGTCGGCCTTCTCGGCGAGCGCGCGGACGCCCGCGTCGGACGCCGCCTCGTCGCCTGAGACGACGAGCAGCGCGAGCCCTTCGGGCTCGACCTCGTCCTGGTCCGCCGCCGCGGCCCATGCCTCCGCGACACCGCGGGCGTTCGGGCGCGCAGGGAGGTGGAAGGCTCCGCACCCGGGCTTGCCCCCGAAGCCGAGCGCGTGGGCGGTCTCGGCGAGCCGCGCGCCGCCGCCTCCGCCGCTCCCCGACCAGATCAACACCGCCCGGTCGGAGGCCTGCAGGCGTGCGCCGAGACCGCTTTCCGGGCCGACCAGCCCGTGCAGCGCGTCCGCCGCGCCGCCCGGCGCAGCCGGGACGGTTCCGCGCGAGCCGATCGTGACGATCTCGGCGCCCTGCCGACGCGCGTGCCGGATCCAGAGGTCGACGGCCGGCGCACGGTCGACGACGTCGTCGTCACCGACGACCACGACGAGCTCGGCGTCGCCGATCGTCGAGAGCGGCGCCCTGAAGGAGTCGAGGGCGGCCGAGGTCGACTCGTCGAGCACGGCGGAATGGGCGCCGAGCGCACGGCGCATGAGCACCCCGAGGCCGTAGGCGATCTCGGTCGTCTCGGAGCCGGAGAGCGCAGTGACGACGTTCCCGCCCGCGCCGCGTAGGAGTTCCTCCGCCCGGTCGAGCGCGGCGTCCCACGAGACGGCCTCGAGGCCGAGCTCGCCGCGGACGAGCGGCTCGCGGACGCGGTCCTGCGCATGGAGGTGCGGGAACGTGAAGCGGCCCTTGTCGCAGAGCCATCCCGCGTCGACCTCGGGGTGGTTGCGCGACTGCACGCGCTTCACCGCGCCCTCGCGCGTCGTCACCCGGGTGCTGCAGCCGACCGGGCAGAGGCCGCACGTCGTCGGCACGTCCTGGATCTCCCACGGGCGGGCCTCGAAGCGGTACTGCGTCGAGGTGAGCGCGCCGACGGGGCACAGCTCGATCACGTTCCCGGAGAACGGCGCGCGGTACGGGTCCTCGCCGAACGTCGCGATCTCGGTGTACGCGCCGCGGTTCCGCGCGATCAGCTGGTTGTCCTCGGCGACGTCGCCCGAAAAGCGCGTGCAGCGGTAGCAGAGGATGCAGCGCTCGCGGTCGAGCGCGATCAGCGGCGAGACCGGGATCGGCTTGTCGAAGGTCGTCTTCGGGAACGTCATCCGGGTCGAGCCGGGCCCGTAGCGGAAGGTGAGGTCCTGCAGCGGGCACTCGCCGCCCTTGTCGCAAACGGGGCAGTCGAGCGGGTGGTTGACGAGGATGAACTCGAGCGTTCCGTGTTGCCCCACGGCCGCGCGCTCGGAGGTCGCCGACGTCCGCACGACCATCCCCTCCTGCGCCGCGAGCGTGCACCCCGCCTGGAGCTTGGGCAGGCCCTCGACCTCGACGAGGCACATCCGGCAGGCGCCAACGGGCGGGCCGAGCCGCGGCTCGTAGCAGAAGACGGGGATCTCGATGCCCGCCGCCGCCGCGGTCTCGACGAGCCCGGTTCCCTTCGCCACCTCGACCTCGCGGTCGTCGATCGTGAGCTTGACGAGGTCGCTCACGACTCGAGCTCCTCGCGAGTGGGGCGTGGCTCCAGCCTCGCCCCTCCTGGCTCGGCCGGCGTGGGAAGGGGGGCGAGGCCGAAGCCACGCCCCCGGAGCCGGCACAACACGCTCACGCGACCACCTCGAGTGGCCGCGCGATCTCCGCCGGCCCGACGTGCGCCTCGTGCACGTCGGTCGGCGCGACGATGCCGTCGAGCGACGACGTCCCCTGGAAGGGACATCCCGCTTCCTCGACGTGCTTGAGGAACTCCTCGCGGAACTTCGCCACGTAACTCGCGACCGCGATCGCGTCGGAGTCGCCGAGCGGACAGAGGCACGTCCCGTTGATCCGCTCGCCGACGTCGAGCAGGAGGTCGAGGTCGGCGTGCGTCCCGCGGCCCGACTCGATCTTCCTCAGGATCTGCGTCAGCCAGCGTGTCCCGACCCGGCACGGCGTGCACTTCCCGCACGACTCGTGCTCGTAGAACTGCGAGACCCGGACGCCCAGCTGCACCATGCAGCAGCGGTCGTCGAGCACGATCACCGCAGCCGAGCCGATCGCCGTGCCGGCCTGCGAGAGCGAGTCGAAGTCGAGCGTCACCTTCTCGGCCTCCGCCGCCGTGAGGATCGGCGTCGACGACCCGCCGGGGATCACTGCTTTCAGCGTCCGGCCGTCGGTGATCCCGCCGCCGACCTCGTAGATCAGGTCCTTGAGCGGGAAGCCGTGCGGGAGCTCGTAGTTCCCCGGCCGCTCCACGTTCCCGGAGAGCGAGAAGACGCGTGTACCGGTCGAGTCCAGGACGCCGAGCGTCGCGTACTCGGCGCCGCCCATCTCGATGATCGGCGGCACGGTCGTGATCGACTCGACGTTGTTGACGGCGGTCGGTGAGGCGTAGAGGCCGGCGATGGCGGGGAACGGCGGCTTCGTCCGCGGCTGCCCGCGGTAGCCCTCGAGCGACTCGAGGAGCGCCGTCTCCTCGCCGCAGATGTAGGCGCCGGCACCGCGATGGACCACGACCGTCACGTCGCCGAGGTGGTTCTCATTGCGCAGCTGCTCGAGCGCCGAGACGAGCACTTCCCACTCGCGCTCGTACTCCCCCCGGATGTAGATGAACACGTGCTGCGACTCGATCGCACGGGCTGCGATCAGGCAGCCCTCGAGGAAGCGGAACGGGACCCGGAGCATGATCTCGCGGTCCTTGAACGTCCCGGGCTCCGACTCGTCGGCGTTGACGACGAGGTAGTGCGGGCGTGGGTTCTGGTCCGGCTTCGGGATGAAGCTCCACTTGCGGCCGGTCGGGAAGAATGCGCCGCCGCGGCCACGTAGGTTCGAGGCGTTGAGCTCGGCGACGATCTCGTCGGGTGTCATCCCGCGCGCCCGTCGCAGCGCCTGGAGCCCGCCGACCTGCTCGTACGCGGAGAGCTCCGTGAGAGCTCCGCCGTCGGTTCCGGCGAAGACGACCTCGGGTGCCGTCGTGCTCACTCGGACAGCTCCTTCACGATCCCCCCGACGTCGCCTGCGCGGACGTGCAGCCGGTGCCGGTTGTCGACGGCGACGACGGTCGCCCAGCCGCAGCCTCCGAGGCACTCCACCGTCCGCAGCGTGACCGAGCCGTCCTCCGTCGTCTGGCCCACGTCGATCCCGAGCTCGCGCTCGAACGCCTCGACGACCGCCTGCGCGCCGGAGACCGCGCACGACACGTTCGTGCAGACCTCGACGACGTGCCGCCCGATCGGCTCGACGTGGAGCATGTCGTAGAACGAGGCGATCGAGAGGCAGTACGCGGGCGTCAGGTCGAGCGCGTCGGCGACCTCGCGGAGCGCCGACTCGGACAGCCAGCCGCCGTGGCGCTCCTGCGCGAGCTGGAGCGCGGGCATCACGGCCGACCGCTCGTCCGGATAGCGGGAGCGGAGCTCCTGCACCTCCGCGTGGAAGGTGCTCACCGGTCGACGTCCCCCATCACCGGGTCGAGTGAGGCCGCGACGGCGATCAGGTCGGCGACCGCCGCGCCGCGGATGCACGTCGCGGTCGCCTGGAGGGCCGCCAGGCTCGGCGCGCGGAACTTGACGCGCCACGGCTTCGGGCCGCCGTCGGAGACGAGGTAGCACCCGCATTCGCCGCGGGCGGACTCGATCGCGACGTAGACCTCGCCCTCCGGGACGCGATAGCCCTCGGTGACGATCTTGAAGTGGTGGATCAGCGACTCCATCGAGGTGTGGAGCTCCTCGCGCGGCGGCAGCACGACCTTGCGGTCGTCGGCGATCCACGGCTGGCCGCGCATCTCCTCGAGACGCGTGACGCACTGGCCGACGATGCGCGCCGAGGTGCGCATCTCGTCCATGTGCACCTTGTAGCGGTCGTAGACGTCGCCGTTCGGGTAGACGGGGACGTCGAAGTCGACCTGGTCGTACGCGAGGTACGGCATGTTCTTGCGGAGGTCCCAGTCGACGCCGGACGCCCGCAGCATTGGCCCCGACTGGCCGAGCGCGAGGGCGTCCTCGGCGGAGAGGAGACCGATCCCCTTCGTCCGCTCGAGCCAGATCTTGTTCCGGTCGAGTAGCCCCTCGTAGTCGTCGACCGCGTGCGGCATGTGGCGCGCGAACCCTCGTGCCTCGGCATAGAAGCCCTCGGGGATGTCCTCCGCGAGCCCGCCGACCTGGAAGTAGCGCGTGTGCATGCGGACGCCGGCGACCATCTCGAAGAGGTCGAGGACCATGTCCCGCTCCCGGAACGCGTACCAGAACATCGAGATCGCGCCCATCTCGAGCGCCGAGGTCCCCAGCCAGACGAGGTGTGAGTGGATCCGGTTCAGCTCGGAGAGGCACATCCGCATCCAGGTCGCCTTCTCGGGCGTCTCGAGGCCGAGCAGCTTCTCGATCGCGAGCACGAAGACGAGCTCGTTCGCCTGGAAGGAGAGGTAGTCGATCCGCTCGGGGTACGTGATCCCCTTCCAGTACGTCTTCGTCTCCATCGTCTTCTCGAAGCCCGTGTGGAGGTAGCCGATGACGGCCTCGATGCCGGCCACGTGCTCGCCGTCGAGGTCGACGATCAACCGGAGCACGCCGTGCGTCGAGGGGTGGTTCGGCCCGAAGTTGATCGTGAGGATGTCGTCGAGGTTGTGCTCGGTAGGGTCGATCCGGAGGATCGTCGGGCACGGCGACGGGATTCGGGTGCCTTCGTAGATCCGCTGCGCGGGCATCACCGCCACGTCGTCATCACTCCTCCCCCGAGAAGCGGACCGGCTCGCCGCCGACCGGGTAGTCCTTCCGCAGCGGGTGGCCCTCCCAGTCGTCGGGCATGAGGATCCGCATGAGGTACGGGTGCCCACGGAAGGTGATCCCGAACATGTCGAACACCTCGCGCTCGAACCAGTCGGCGGCGGGCCAGACGCCGACGACCGAGTCGATCTCCTCGCCGTCGTCGAGCCACGCCGTCACGCGGACGCGCTCGGGGGCGTCGTCGACGCGCAGCAGGTGGTAGGCGACGGCGAAGCGCTTCGGCTTCGCCGCCGGCACGCGCTGGAACCCCTGCGAGCCGGGTGCGTGGATGTCCCGCCCCGCCTCCGTCCCGATGTAGCCGGCGACGCCCAGTCCGGCCCAGCCGAGGTAGTCGACGCCCGAGACGTCGACGAGGACGTTGAAGCCCTCGGCGTCGCGCAGATACGTGCACGCCTCGACGATCCGCGCGGGGTCGACGACGAGCGTGGTCTCACCGTGGGCCTCGAGCGTCTCGACGACGCCGGGCACGCCCGTCGGCGTCACTCGGCGACTCCGCGGATCTCGTAAGCGGGCGGGACGCCCGCGCGGATCTTCTCGTGGAGGCGGATGATCCCCTCCATGAGCGCCTCGGGCCGCGGCGGGCAGCCTGGCACGTGGATGTCCACGGGGAAGATCTTGTCGACGCCCTGGAGCACCGTGTAGTTGTTGAACATCCCCCCCGAGCTCGCGCAGGCGCCCATCGCGATCACCCACTTCGGCTCCAGCATCTGGTCGTAGACCTGGCGCGACGGGGCGGCCATCTTGTGCGTCATCCGGCCGGAGATGATGAGGAGGTCGGCCTGGCGCGGGGACGAGCTGAAGCGCTCCATGCCGAAGCGGGCGATGTCGTAGCGCGACGAGACGATCGACATCATCTCGATCGCGCAGCACGCGAGGCCGAAGGTGTCGGGCCACATCGAGCCCGACTGCGCCCATGCGACGGCCTTCTCGACGGTCGTCGTCATCAGCGCGTCCTCGATCGACTCGAGCTCCTGCTCGAACACCCCGGGGCCGCGGTCGGGCCAGAGCGTCCGCTCGCTGCGCAGGCCGGCCCGCGCGGCCGGCCGGTCGGAGACGACCGGTAGGCGACGGCTCAGTGCCACTCGAGAGCTCCCTTTCGCCAGATGTACACGTAGGCGACCGCGAGGATCGCAACGAAGACGCCGAACTCCGCGAAGCCGAACCAGCCGAGCAGATCGAGCTGCACGGCGAGCGGATACAGGA
>JBKPNM010000057.1:0-8446 GCA_046732615.1 Actinomycetota bacterium
GTCCTGCCGCTCCTCCGCGACGCCCCGCAGCGGCGCTTCTCGGAGCCGAACCGCTGGGGCGGCGGCGAGCTCGAGGAGGCTGCGGTGCGGCCGGAGCTCGTCGTCGAGGTGCGCTACGACAAGGTGCAGGGCCGCCGCTTCCGCCACGGGACGAAGCTGCTCCGCCTCCGTCCCGACAAGGAGCCGGAGCAGTGCACGTGGCGCGAGGTACGTCCTCCGCTCGGGCCGGACGACCCCACTCTCGCGCGACTCCTGGGGTCTGTGCCCGCAGGGGACTGACCCCCACTCTGCCCCGCTGCGAAGCCTCGGCTCGCTACTGCTCGCGTCTCGCCCGCGAGGGCTGGACGCGCGCGGGCTCGCCCGGCATCTTCGGGAAGTTGGGCGGGTACGGGGCCTCGCCGACGCCGGCTGCCTCGTCGCGCTCGACCCACTGGAGCAGGACGCCGAGGTCGGACACCGTGTCGTCGATCGCGGACTGCACGTCGCCGAGCGTCGCGAACCGCCCGGGCATGGTGACGAGCGTGAAGTCCTCGGTCTCGACGTCGGGCAGCTCGTCCCACGTGACCGGCGCGGAGACGGCTGCGTCGGGGCGCGGTCGCACAGAGTACGCGGAGGCGATCGTCCGGTCGCGCGCGTTCTGGTTGTAGTCGATGAAGACCTTCTCGCCGCGCTCCTCCTTCCACCACGCGGTGGTCACGAGCTGCGGGGCGCGTCGCTCGATCTCCCGCGCGAAGGCCAGCGCGCAGCGCCGGACGACGGGAAACTCCCAGCGCGGCTCGATCCGGACGGCGATGTGGATGCCACGGTTGCCCGACGTCTTCGGCCAGCCGACGTAGCCGATCTCGTCGAGCACCTCGCGGACGATGGACGCGACGCGCTTCCCGTCGGCGAACGTCGTCCCGGGCTGGGGGTCGACGTCGATCCGCAGCTCGTCGGGCCGGTCGACGTCCGCGCGGCGAGACGGCCAGGGATGGAAGTCGATCACCGCGAGGTTCGCGGCCCACACGACCTGGGCGAGCTCGGTGACGCAGAGCTCGTCGGCGTGCCGGCCCGACGGGAAGGTGACGCGCGCGACCTCGACCCACTCGGGTCGTTTCTGCGGGACCCGCTTCTGGTAGATCTCCTCGCCCTCGATCCCGTCCGGGAACCGGCGGAGCTGCGTCGGGCGCTCGCGGAGGGCACGGACGATGCCCTCGCCCACGGAGACGTAGTAGTCGACGAGGTCTCGCTTCGTGTGCCCGGCGTCCGGAAAGAGGACCTTGTCGGGGTTCGTCACCTTGACGAGGCGCGCGCCGACCTCGAGCTCGACGAAGGGCGACGGCATCTCCCGACCCTACTCACCGAGTGTGACTTCAATAAGTGAAGTATCGGCAAGCCCTGTGGTAGCCTCGCGCCGCGGGCCCAACCTTCGGAGGGAGATCCATGCGCAACACGCTCATCGCGAGCCTCGTCGCTGCGGCCGCCGCAGCCCTGGCCGTCGTCACGACCGCGACGGCAGCCGGAAGCGCCGGCGCCGCTCCGGGTGCGATCCCCGGCTGCGCCGTCGGCTCGCTCAACCTGGTCGACGACGGCGTCCTCACGGTCGGCGCAGACAACCCCGCGTTCCCGCCCTGGTTCGGCGGCGCGGAGAAGACGAAGCCGTGGAAGGTCTCCGACCCGTACAGCGGGAAAGGCTACGAGTCCGCGGTCGCCTACGCGGTCGCCAACCAGCTCGGGTTCACGAAGGCGAAGGTGAAGTGGACCGTCGTCCCCTTCACAAACTCGTTCCGACCGGGGAAGAAGCCGTTCGACTTCTACATCACGCAGGTCTCGTTCTCGCCCGAGCGCGCGCGGGCCGTCGACTTCTCCAATGCGTACTACTTCGTCAACCAGGCGGTGGTCGGCCGCAAGGGAACCCCGATCGCGAAGGCCAAGTCGATCGCGGCGCTCAGGCCGTACAAGCTCGCGGCCCAGGTCGGGACGACGAGCTACACGTACATCACGCGGTACATCAGGCCGTCGTCGAAGCCGCTCGTCTACGACACGAACGACGCGGCGGTGCAGGCGCTGAAGAACGGCCAGATCGACGGGATCGTCGTCGACCTCCCGACCGCGTTCTACGTCACCGCCGTGCAGGTCGAGGACGGCGTGATCGTCGGCAAGCTGCCGACGCGCGGCACCAAGGAGCGCTTCGGCATGGT
Source organism: Actinomycetota bacterium (assembly GCA_046732615.1). GTDB lineage: Bacteria > Actinomycetota > Thermoleophilia > Gaiellales > Gaiellaceae > Gaiella. The sequence continues at coordinate 2,181 of JBKPNM010000057.1, forward strand.
GTTCGAGAAGGGCAACACGCTCCGCAGGTGCGTCAACCGCGCGCTCGGCCGTCTCTGGGCGAACGGGACGATCAAGAAGCTCCAGAACACGTATCTGGCGCGCGCCGGGGCGCCGGACATCAAGTAACCGCGTCTGGACGCGAACCGGAGCTCCCGGATCCTCGGCACGACCGTCCGCGGCTCGAGCGAGTCGCGGACGGTCGCCATCGCGGTTCTCTCCACCTTCGTCGTCGCGACGGCGATCGTCGTCGTCGTCGCGCGCTCGCCCGGCTGGCCCGCCTTCAAGGCGTACTTCTTCGACTGGGGCTACTACAAGGACTCGTTCCCCGAGATCCTCGACGCGTTCTGGGTGAACGTGAAGCTCTTCTGCATCTCGGAGGTGATCATCCTCCCCGCCGCACTCCTGCTCGCCGTGCTGCGGAGTCTTCCCGGCCCGGTCTTCTTCCCGATCCGCGCCCTCGCGATCGTCTACGCGGACCTCTTCCGCGGCATCCCGACGATCCTCGTCATCTTCATGCTGGGGTTCGGGATGCCCGCGCTCGGGCTCGAGTGGATCCCCGACTCGCAGTTCTTCTGGGCGGTCGTCGCGCTCGTGCTCGTGTACACGGCGTACGTCTCCGAGGTGTACCGCGCCGGCATCGAGTCGGTGCACCCCTCGCAAGCCGCCGCCGCGCGCTCGCTCGGCCTCACGCACGCGCAGTCGCTCCGCCACGTCGTGCTGCCCCAGGCGGTCCGCCGGGTCATCCCGCCGCTCCTGAACGACTTCATCGGGCTCCAGAAGGACACGGCGCTCGTCGGCGCACTCGGCGTCGTCGAGGCATTCCGCCAGTCGCAGATCGACCAGGCGGCGACCTTCAACGGCACGTACTACCTCGTCGCCGCGACGCTCTTCGTCGCGATCACCATCCCGCTCGCCCGGTTCACCGACTGGCTCGTCGCGCGAGACCGAAGGCGGCAGCAGGCCGGACGGCTCGCGTGAGCGTCCACGGGCACGCCGAGGCGCTTCGGGTCGAAGACGTCCACAAGGCCTTCGGAAAGCTGGAGGTCCTGCGCGGCATCGACCTCGTGCTCGCGGAGCACGAGGTCGTGTGCCTGATCGGCGCCTCCGGCTCGGGCAAGTCGACCCTTCTGCGCTGTGTGAACCTGCTCGAGCCGATCGACGCGGGGCGTATCGTCGTCGGGGGCGAGGAGATCACCTCGCGCGGAGTCGACGTCAACCGCGTCCGGCGCGGGATCGGGATCGTCTTCCAGTCCTTCAACCTCTTTCCTCACATGACGGTGCGCGAGAACGTGACGCTGGCCCCTCGCAAGGCTCGCGGCCTCTCCCGCGCGGCCGCCGACGCCGAGGCGAGCCGGTTGCTCGACCGGTTCGGGCTTGCGGACAAGCGCGACGAGTACCCCGACCGGCTCTCGGGCGGGCAACAACAGCGCGTGGCCATCGTGCGGGCCCTCGCGATGGAGCCCCGGCTGCTCCTCCTCGACGAGATCACGAGCGCGCTCGACCCGGAGCTCGTCGCGGAGGTGCTCGACGTCATCCGCGAGCTCGCAGCGGGGGGCATGACGATGCTGATCGCGACGCACGAGATGGGCTTCGCGCGCGACGTCGCCCACCGCGTGTGCTTCCTCGACGCCGGACGGATCCTCGAGGACGGCTCGCCGGAGCAGCTCTTCGAGGCCCCGCGCGAGGAGCGTACGCGGCAGTTCCTGCAGCGAATCGTCGCCGCCGGGAGGTTGTAGGCCGGTGTCCGACTTCTCACGTCGGACACCCAAACGCCCAAGGGATATCGTTGGCCCGTGGTGCAGGACCCCCACCGCGTCGACGTCACCCTCGAGCCACTCGACGAATACCTCGTCATCCAGCCGACCTCCGACGAGACCGAGACGCGCGCGGGGCTGATCCTCCCCGCCTCCGCGGCGGCGGCCGCAGCGTGTCGCACGGGGATCGTCACGGCGATCGGGAACGACGTGACCGGCGTCGAGCCGGGCGACAAGGTGCTGTACCCGCGGGAGGCAGGCTACGAGGTCCGCCTCGGCGGGATCGAGGTGAAGGTCCTGAAGCGCGACGAGCTGATCGCGCGCGTTCACGACTGACCAACGTGGGGAAACCCATGGTTCCCCGACGAGCCGCCTCCTTCACGACCATTCACAGGCCACCCCCGGCCTCACGGCCGGCAAAGAGCCGGCCGCCGGCCGCAAAGGCACGTGCACGCACACCGCTTGACTCCGAAAGCGGAGGTCACTCAGACAGGAGTGGTCGATATCCTCACTCCACCCGGAGAAGTGGCCGAGTGGCTGAAGGCGGCGCCCTGCTAAGGCGTTAGGTGGGGAAATCCCTGCCTCGAGGGTTCGAATCCCTCCTTCTCCGCTGGTCTTGCCGCGCGAAGCGGAGGTCCGCAGAAGCGGATTTGCGCCGCTGGATCCCCGCCCTGCGGGCGGGGCACATCCCTGAAGGCGCCCGCTTCGCGGTCGCAACACCGGTAATTGCTTCTCGAAGACGCCCGTTCTCGGGGTCGCAACCCCGTCAGGGCCGCGTCGCTACGCTACGTGGCTCGGAGGGGTGCCGGAGCGGTCGAACGGGGCGGTCTCGAAAACCGTTAAGGGTGCAAGCTCTTCGAGGGTTCAAATCCCTCCCCCTCCGCTCGCCACACCGCTCGACCGGCATGGTCGAGCGACGACGTCAAGGCGCCGACTCGAGCACGCCGCGGAGGCGCTCGAGAGCCTCCGGCACGAGCCGGTAATACGCCCAGGTACCGCGCCGCTCGGCGTCGACGAGGCCGCTCTCCCGCAGGATCCGCAAGTGGTGCGAGACGGTCGGTTGCGACAGCTCGAACGCGTCGGTCAGATCGCAGACGCAGCATTCGTCCGCGCACGCGAGACGGTTGACGATCGAGACGCGGGTGGGGTCGGAGAGCGCCTTGAACATCGCGGCCAGGTCCCGCGCAGCGGAGAGCGGCATCGCCGGCGTGTCGGGACCGCAGCACAACGGTTGCAGAACGGGGAGCGTCTTCATTGACGTTCGTCAATCTATCACGTATCGTCCCTTCATCGACGTTCTTCGATGGAAGGAGGTGCGCGGTGGCTCTGACGACATCGTGTTGCGACGGCGGCGAATGCTGCGACGGCGACGACTGCTGCTAGCCGAGAAGGAGCGCCGGGGCGCGGGCGTCCGGTGCTCGCGCCCGCGCGCTCAGACTTCGTGCAAGCGGCGCAGGAGATCTCCGCTCGCCGTGACGAGGCGATCGACCTCCCCGCGATCGACGTTCGAGTGCCGAGGTCGTTCGTGTAGGCGGCCGCGACCGTCGTCCCGAACGGGCTCGACGCTTCGATCCCGACGCCGGGAGCGTTGAACAGCTCGAAGGAGTTGGCGACGATCGCCGCCTCGCCGACGGCGAGCGCGTGGATCTCCGTGCGGACCGGGACGTCGGCGCGATCGAGCATGTCCGCGTACATCGTCAGCGGCCGTGTAGCCGTGGCGGCGTCGTCGCAGCTCGAGCCACTCCGCGTCGGCGGCGACCCGCGCATCTGACGTCGTCTCCGCCCGGGCGTGTGCCTCGAGCGCGGCTTCGGCGAGCCTCCCGCCGCGCCAGTCGCGACGCTCGTAGGAATGCCGGCCTCGCATCCCGGGTTGCCGAACCACCACTCGTCGAACGGCGCGACGTCGTCGGCGTCGCCACACCTGCCGCGACATCGTCGGCGGGGGTCCTATGTCTCTCGGTCGCCGAAGCCGCCGACGCGCTCGGCGGCCAACTCGGCCCATCTCGGTGCGCGGGGAAGCGGCACGAGGCGGCCGCGCGGGCTACGGAGGGCGATCGCGTGCACAGCGCCGGGGATCACGGTGTACGACCCGTCCACTCCGAGCTCCCGCGCCCGCTCGAAGCCGCGGCGCGAGAGCGCCGGGCTGACGCCGGGGACACCGGGTAGCCACCGGTCGAGCGCGCCGTGGAGGACGTCGAGGCGGCGACCGCGGAGAGGAGAGAGGTCGAGCTCGTCGGGCAGCCACGGCGCGAGGCCGAGGACGCCCACGACCGACGGGTGCGCGGCCGCACGCACCGCCACTGCGCCGCCCATCGAGAAGCCCATCAGCAGCGTCCGCTCGGCGCCTGCAGCGTCGATCGCCGAGAGCGCGTCCTCGACGCAGAGGTCGAGCCGCTTCCACGACCTGATCCGGTACCGCAGCTCGACGAAGCGTAGATCGGGGAACTGCGGCGCAACACGCCCGACGAGCCATTCGATCGACGCGCTCCAGGTCCCCGGAAGCTCGGCCGCGCGCCCACCGTTCGCGCAAACGACGGCAAACGGTCCGCGACCGCCCGTCGATCGGATCTCCGCTCCGGTGGGGAGCGCCTTCGGCACCTGCGACGCCGGCATGGCGGCACGCTAACCGCAGGGGATCGCCGAGGAACCCGAGCGCTAAGGTTGCGCCTCGGGAGAGGTGTCCGAGTGGTCTAAGGAGCGCGACTGGAAATCGCGTACGTGGTGAAAGCTGCGTCGCGGGTTCAAATCCCGCCCTCTCCGTCCCAGGGGCACGGCTTCAGCCGTGCCCCTGCACGTGATCCCACTGCCCCGGCCGGACGGAATCCTTACGACGTCCCGGCGACCGACGAGACGTAGGCAGCGACGTCCTGGATCTGCGCCTCCGACAGCTGTCCCTCGAACGAGGGCATCGCTCCCTTTCCGTGCGTGACCCGATCGACGACCAGGGTCGCAGGCGGCTTCGCCTCGTCGAGATTCGGGCCGACGGTTCCCGTCGAGCCGGCGTCCGCGAGCGTGTGGCACGACGTGCACCCGGCCGACTCGAAGACCTGCTTGCCGGCCGCGGCGTCACCCGCGGCCGACGGCTCCGTCGTCGTGCCCCCGGTCTCGGTCGTCGTGCCGCCGGTCTCTGTCGCCCCGGTCCCGCCTCCCTCGGCCGCCGCGTGCGCCTCTTCCTCGACTTCCTGGGTTCCCGTCACCCAGACGACAGCGGACATCTGGCCGATGAACAAGAGCGCGGAGACGAGGATGTACGCGTCGAGTCGCCGAGGAAACGCCGGATTGCGCTTCGGCACGAAGATCGCCGTGATGATCGCCCAGGCGATGAAGGTGATCGCGACGAGGAGCAGCACGGTCTTCCCGAGACCCGTGATCGCGGCGACGAGCATCGCGCGGACGCTACCACGCTGTCCCGCGCTGCCGCCCTGCGGTACACAAGTCGTCTGAACTGAATAGGGTTTCTCTTTAGTGACGCCTGCGGAGCGGCTCGACAGGTACTCACGCCTTGCGGTCGAGGTCGCCGTCAACCTCCAGCCGGGGCAATTCCTGCGGATCTCGGCCGATCCGGAGCACGTACCGCTGGTCCGCGCCATGGGGCGCGTCGCCTACGAGCGCGGCGCGAAGTATGTCGAGGTCGTGTACCGGGACCCGCATCTCCGGCGGGCACTGATCGAGCACGGCCCGGAGGAGTCTCTCGACTGGACGCCGCCGTGGACCATGGCGCTGATCGACCACCTCACGGAGACGCGCGGCGCGACGATCGTCATCACCGGCGAGGCCGAGCCCGAGCTGCTCGCCGACCTCGACCAGCGCCGCGCTCAGCGCGCCAGGCCGCGGCTCGCCGTGGAGAAGCTCCTCGACGCCGAGAACCGGCGGCTCATCCAGTGGACGATCGTCGGCTATCCGAACGAAGGATGGGCGCGGACCGTCTTCGGCGAGCCCGATGTCGAACGCCTCTGGGACGCGGTGATCACGGCGACGCGGCTCGACGAGCCCGACCCCGTCGCCGCCTGGCGCGAGCACATCGCGCGGCTCCAGGAGCGAGCGGCGGCACTCGACGAGCGGCGGTTCAGTGCGATCCGGTTCGTCGGCCCCGGCACCGACCTCCGCATCGGGCTGCCGGAGAAGCATCGCTGGCTGACGGGCGCCGAGGAGACGGTCGAAGGCATCCCGCACATCGTCAACGTCCCGACGGAAGAGGTGTTCACGACGCCGGACCGCGGACGGAATCGTCCGCTCGACGTTCCCGCTCGCGCTCGGCGGCACGATCGTCCGCGGCCTCGAGCTCCGCCTCGAGGGCGGCAAGGTGGTCGACGTGCGCGCGCAGACGGGAGCCGACGCGGTGCGCGAGGAGATGGCCTCCGACCACGGCGCTAGCTTCCTGGGCGAGGTCGCCCTGGTCGACGGCCACTCGCGCGTGCGGAAGACGGGCGTCGTGTTCCTCGACACGCTCTTCGACGAGAACGCCGCCTGTCACATCGCCTGGGGCCTCGGCATCCAGGGAGCCCTCGACG
>JBKPNM010000058.1:0-8596 GCA_046732615.1 Actinomycetota bacterium
GTGCAGAGTTGGGTGATCCACCCGGAGCACCACGCGACGGTGATTGGCAACTACGCGTTCGTCGCGCTGGTCGCCTGCGTCCTCGTGCTGACCCTGCTGAAGGGAGTCTGGCGGGACGTCTTCCTCGTGCCGACGCTCTACCTCGCCACGTTCGTGTGGGAGAACCGCCTGGTGTACGATCCGAGCGTCACGCGGCTCATCATCCTCGGCGCGTTGCTGATAGTGATGATGAACGCGCGGCCGCAGGGCCTGCTCGGGTCGCCGCGGGTGGAGATCGTCTAGTGGCGGGCCTGCTCGAGCTGCGCGGCGTTTCGAAGAGCTTCGGCGGCCTGTACGTGATCCAGGAGCTCGACCTCGCCGTGGAGGAGCGCGAGATCGTGAGCGTGATCGGGCCGAACGGCGCCGGCAAGACGACCCTCTTCAACCTCGTCACGGGCGTCTACGAGCCGGTCGACGGCGACATCGTGTTCGCCGGCGAGAGCATCGTCGGGCTCGACCCGCATCGAATCACGCGCAAGGGCATCGCGCGGACGTTCCAGACGCTCCGGCTCTTCCTCAACATGAGCGTCCGCGACAACGTGATGGCCGCCGCCTACGGGCACACGAAGGCCGGGCCGCTCCGCTCCATGCTGCGCACGCCGGGGCAGCGCCGCGAGGAGCGGGAGATCCGCGCGCTCGCCGAGGAGCGGCTCGCCTTCTTCGGGGAGCGGCTGATGGGCTACCGCTGGGACCAGCCCGCCTACTCGCTCTCGTACGCGAACCGGCGCCGGCTCGAGATCGCGCGCGCGACCGCGACGCGCCCGCGACTGCTGCTCCTCGACGAGCCGGCGGCGGGGATGAATCCCCGCGAGACGCAGGAGATCACCGAGCTGATCGGCCAGCTCCGGACGGACGGCGGCTACACGATCCTCGTCATCGAGCACGACATGCACGTCGTGGAGGGGATCTCCGACCGCGTCGTCGCGCTCGACCACGGGATCAAGATCGCCGAGGGATCGTTCGACTCCGTCGCCACCGACCCACGGGTGGTAGAGGCCTATCTCGGAACCGGCGGGATGGCGCGCAAGTGAACGCCGTTCCCGAGACCGCCGCTGCGCCGCTCCTCCAGCTCGAGGGCATCAACACCTACTACGGGCAGATTCACATCCTCCAGGATTCCCATCTCGTCGTCGGGCAAGGCGAGCTCGTCTGCCTGCTCGGCGGCAACGCCTCGGGCAAGTCGACGACGCTGAAGACGATCCTCGGGCTGGTGCGGCCGCGGACCGGCCGCGTTCTCCTCGCGGGCGAGGACGTGACGCGCACGCCCACCGCGCACCGCATCCGCCGAGGGCTCGCGATCGTCCCCGAGAACCGCCGCCTGTTCGGGCCGATGACCGTGCTGCAGAACCTCGAGATGGGCGCGTACCTGCGTCCGCGATCAGACCTCAAGGAGGAGTTCGAGCGCGTCTACTCCCTCTTCCCGCTCCTCTACGAGCGCCGCTCGCAGCTCGCCGGGACGCTCTCGGGCGGGGAGCAGCAGATGGTGGCGATGGGCCGGGCGCTGATGTCGAAGCCGAAGCTGCTCCTGATGGACGAGCCGTCGATGGGGCTCGCTCCCGTCCTCGTCGAGCGCAGCTTTGAGATCATCCGGCAGGTGAACGAGGCCGGCGTGGCGATGCTCGTCGTCGAGCAGAACGCGAACGTTTCGCTCTCGATCGCCGACCGCGGCTACGTCCTCTCCACGGGCCGCGTCGTCCTCGAGGGCAAGGCGGCCGACCTGCTCGAAAACGAGGACCTGCGGAAGGCATACCTTGGCCGTTGAGACCGGACGCGTCGGGACGGCGATTCGGGGCGAGTTCCCGATCTTCGAGACGGCGACGTACCTGAACTCGTGCTCGCAGGGAGCGCTCTCGCACCGTGTACGCGATGCGGTGGAGGGGTGGCTCGCCGGCTGGGACGAGAACGGCGCCGAGTGGGACTTCTGGGTCGAGCGGAACGAAAGCTTCCGCACCGCGATCGCTGCGCTGCTCCATGCCGAGGCGGACGACGTCGCCGTGACGACGTCGGTCTCGCAGGGCGTGAGCGGGCTCGTGTCGGCGCTGCGGCTCGACGGCGGGCGCAACCGCATCGTGATCAGCGAGTACGAGTTCCCGACCGTCGGCCAGATCGCGCACGCGCAGGAGCTGCGCGGCGCCGAGGTCGTCCACGTGCAGCCGGACGCGGACGGCTCGATTTCGGCCGAGCGCTTCGCGGAGGCGATCGACGAGCGGACGGCGCTCGTCTGCTGCACGACGCTCTCGTACCGCTCCGGTCACCGGCACGACGTGGCCGCGATCGCGGAGGCGGCACACGCGTGTGGCGCGATCGTGCTCGCCGACAGCTACCAGGCGTGCGGCACCGTGGAGCTCGACGTCCGGTCGCTCGGCGCCGACGCGGTCACCGGCGGGACGGTGAAGTACCTCCTCGGCACGGCCGGGCTCGGGTTCATGTGGGTGCGCCCGGAGGTCCGCAAGGCGCTCGTCCCGACCCAGACGGGCTGGTTCGCCGACGAGGACATCTTCGCGATGTCGATCGCGGACTACTCGCCGCACGAGACGGCGCGCCGGTTCGAGTCGGGCACGCCGCCCGTACCGTCGCTCTTTGCGGGCGTCGCCGGCGTCTCGCTCGTCGCCGAGGCGGGCGTCCCGGCGATCGAGGCGCACGTCCACGGGCTCGTCGACCGCCTCGTCGCCGGGCTCGACGAGCTCGGCGCGACGGTCGTGACGCCGCGCGAGCACGCCCGCCGCGGGCCGCTCGTCTGCGTCCGCTCGACCGCCGTCGACGAGCTCGTCGCCGCGCTCGCCGCGGAGCGGATCGTCGTCTCCTCGCGCGAGGACAAGCTCCGCGCCGCGTTCCACCTCTACAACGTCGACGACGACGTCGACCGGCTCCTCGACGCGCTGGCTCTGCACCGCGAGCTGCTCGCCTGACGGCCCTTTTGGGGGGAGGCGCTCGGCGGGGCGTGACAGTAGCGTCCCTCGCGCTGTCCGACAATCGACCGAAAGGCCGACGATGCGCATGAGCACACCGTTCCGCCTGGCCGCCCTCGCCGCCGTCATCGCGACGGCGCTCGTTGCCGGAGAGGCGGCGACCAGCGTGGGAATCGCCGCCGCCCGTCAGGCGTCTCCTGCCGTGGCCGCCTGCGCGAGCACCTTTGGAGACGTCGCGCGGGTGAAGGACGGGGCGACGGCGAACGAGCCCGAGCCGTACCCGAAGAACCAGGCAAACGCCTACGGCGTCCTCGATGACAGACCGACGCTCCGGACCGGCTCCGTCGACATCCCCGTCGTGTTCCACATGATCTCGGATCACGTGAACACGCCGGCGGAGCAGGCCCGCTGGGAGACGATGATCGCCGCGCAGATGCAGGTCATCAACGACTCGTTCGCCGGCAAGACGGCGCCCGACGCTGCCGCGACGCCGTTCCGGTTCCACCTCGTCCAGACGACGTGGACGGTGAACGCCGACTGGTACACGGTGGTCCCCGGCAAGAACGAGCGGGACATGAAGCGGGCGCTGTACAGCGGCGACGCGAGGACGCTGCACGTCTACGCCGCGAACATCGGCGGCGGCCTCCTCGGCTGGGCCTACTTCCCGAAGGGCTACAACAACGGCCGCGACTACATCGACGGCATCGTGATCCTCGACGAGTCGATGCCCGGCGGGAACCTCGGCAAGTACTCCGAGGGCGACACCCTGACGCACGAGCTCGGGCACTGGCTGATGCTCGACCACACCTTCGCCCGCGGCTGCTCGGCGTCGGGCGACTGGGTCGTCGACACGGCGCCCGAGGCGATTCCGCAGTTCGACTGCCCGGTCGGCGCGGACTCGTGCGCCGCGCCCGGGGTCGATCCGATCCACAACTTCATGGACTACTCGCAGGACTCCTGCATGAACATGTTCACGCAGGGCCAGGCCGACCGGATGAGCGACGCCTGGCTGCAGTTCCGCGCGGGCGGCGGCAAGAGCTGACGCCGAATCGCCGGATGGGGCGTTCGCCTGTCGGGCGGCGCCCCGCCCGGCCGCGTCGCGACTGCGGCAGTGACATACTCGGCTCATGAGCGAGGCCGACTCCGCCGCTCAGCTCGAGCGTGTGATCGAGCGGTACAACGAGGCCTGGAACGCGCAGGATCTCGACGCGATCGTCTCGTTCCACGCGCCGGGCATGGTGTTCGAGAACCACACGGCGGGCGAGCGCGCCGAGGGCGCCGACGTCCGGCGCCACATCGGCGAGATCTTCGCGAACTGGCCGGACCTGCGGTTTCGCGGGCGCAGGCTGTACGCAAAGGACGGGCTCGTCGTGAGCGAGTGGACGGCGACGGGGACGCACGCCGACGGTCGGCGCCTCGAATGGGACGGGATCGACGTGTTCCCGTTCGAGAACGGGCTCATCCTGCGCAAGGACGTCTACTCGGCCGGCCACCGGCCGCGCGTGCTCGACGCCTGAGGGCCGCCGGCATGCCCGTGCGCCCCCGTGTCCATCTGACTGCGCCCGTCCCGCACGAGGTCACCGCCGCGCTCGAAGGCGACTTCGACCTCGTCGACACTCCCGAGAGCGCCGACGGCATCCTCGTTGCGCTCACCGCGCGCGTCGACGAGGGCTACCTCGACCGCGCCGGCCCGCAGCTGCGCGTCGTCGCCAACTACGCCGTCGGGGTGAACAACATCGACCTCGCCGCCGCCGCCACGAGAGGCGTCGTGGTGACGAACACGCCCGATGTCCTCACGCGCGCGACGGCGGAGTTCGCAGTCGGGCTGATGCTCGCGCTGCTGCGCCGGATCGCCGAGGGCGACCGGTTCATCCGTCGCGGCTCGGAGTGGGAGTTCTCGCTGGAGTTCATGCTCGGCTCGAGCCTCGACGGCAAGGAGCTCCTCGTCGTCGGCGCCGGCCGGATCGGCAAGGAGACCGCGCGCCTCGCCGAGTCGTTAGGCGCGCGGACCACGTTCGCCCGCCGCGGAGACGACCTCCACGCCCTGCTCGCGACCGCGGACGTCGTGAGCCTCCACGTTCCACTCGAGGACGCGACCCGGCACCTGATCGACGCCGCCGCGCTAGCAGCAATGCGGCCTTCGGCTGTGCTCGTCAACGTCGCCCGGGGCCCGGTCGTCGACGAGCGGGCGCTCGTCGCCGCGCTGCGTTCCCGCGTGATCGCCGGCGCCGCGCTCGACGTCTACGAGCGCGAGCCCGAGGTGGACGAGGGGCTCATCTCGCTCGAGAACGTCGTCCTCACGCCGCACCTCGGCAGCGCAACGCGCGACACCCGCGTGGCGATGGGGATGCTCTGCGTCGACGCGCTGCGCGCCGTGCTGCTCGAGGGCCGCAGGCCGGCAAACGCGGTCGGTTAGGTTCTCGGGCCGTGGCGTACGGCAGCGCATCGATGTGGGGCGACCTCCGCCGCGTGCTCGTGCGCCGGCCGCTGGCGGAGGACGGTCGTGCCTGGGAGGCGTACGGCTGGCGGGCGGCGCCCGACGTCGACGCCGCACGCGCCGAGCACGAGGCGTTCTGCGCACTCCTCGAGGAGGCGGGCGCAAAGGTCGTCGTCTCCGAGCACGACCCCGGGAACCCCGACGCGATCTACACCTACGACCCGACCCTCGTCGGGCCCGACGGGGCCGTGCTCCTGCATCCCGGGAAGGACGGCCGCCGCCGCGAGCCCGAGGCGACGGCGCCCGTGCTCGAGGAGGCGGGAATCCCGGTCGTCGGCCGGGTCGAGCCGCCGATCAGCGTCGAGGGCGGCGACACCGTGTGGCTCGACGAGTCGACCCTGCTCGTCGGGATCGGGTACAGGACGAGCCCCGAAGCTCCAGCGGCTCTCCGCGCGCTGTTCCCGGGAGTCGACGTGATCGCCTTCGACCTGCCACACTGGAACGGCGCGGCCGAGGTGATGCACCTCATGAGCTTCATCTCGCCGCTCGACCGCGACCTCGCGCTCGTCTACCCGCGCATCGCGCCGACGCGGCTCATGTGGCTCCTCGCGGAACGGGGCGTCGAGGTCGTAGAGGTGCCGGACGAGGAGTTCGAGTCGATGGGGCCCAACGTGCTCGCCCTCGGCCCACGGCGCGCGCTCGCGCTCGAGGGGAACGAGGAGACGCGGCGCCGTATGGAGCGCGTGGGTGTCGACGTCGTCACCTACCGCGGCGACGAGATCTCGAGGAAGGGCGACGGCGGCCCGACGTGCCTCACGCGGCCGGTCTGGCGCGTGTGACGGCCCGGTTCTCAGAGCTCGTCGAAGGTCAGCTGCCGGACGGCGGTCAGGCCAGAGACGCCGACCCCGACGAGCCGGAGCGCGCCCGGGCGATCGCGGAGCCCGCGATCGAGAAGCGCGCACGCGAGCTCGCCGATCCGCTCGGGCTCGTCGATCGGCGTGGGCAGCGTCGTCGAGCGTGACCTGATCGAGAAATCCGCGTACCGGAGCTTCGTCGTCACGGTTCGCGCCGAAAGGCCGTCGCGCCTGAGGTGCGCGGCGACGCCCTCCGCCATGCGCCGCAGCTCGGCGTGGAGCACGGGGCGGTCGGTGAGGTCTCGCTCGAACGTCTCCTCGGTCGAGATCGAGATGCGCTCGGCGTCGAGCTCGAGGTCGCGCGGGTCGACGCCGCGTGCGCGGTCGCGGAGCAGCCTGCCGACCTGACCAGGGAGCACCGCGCGCAGCTCCGCGTCGGAGAGGTTGGCAAGACCACCGATCGTGACGATTCCCGCGACCGCGAGCCGTTCTTCGGCACGCGGCCCGACGCCCGGCAGGATCCGCGTCGGCAGCGGCGCGAGGAAGCGCGCCTCGCGCCCGGGCGGGACGACCGTGATGCCGCCGGGCTTGCGGCGGTCGGATGCGACCTTGCAGACGACCTTCGAGGTCGAGACGCCGAGCGAGCACGTGAGCGACGTCGATCCGCGCACCGCGACCTGTACCGCCTCTGCGATCCCCCTCGCCTGCGAAAAGGACCCGATCACCGAGCCGAGGTCGAGGTAGCCCTCGTCGAGACCCGTCCGCTCGAGGCGGGGAACGACCTCGGCAACGGCGCCCCAGACGGCCTGAGAGTACTGGCGGTACAGCGAGTGGCGCGGGCGGAGGAAGACGACCTCGGGGCAGCGTCGGAGCGCCTCCGCGGAGCTCATCGCCGAGCGGATCCCGAAGCGGCGCGCGACGTAGTTCGCGGTCGCGACGACGCCGCGCCCGCGCGGGTCGCCGCCGACGACGAGCGGCCGCGTGCGGAGCAATGGATCCTCGAGCTCCTCGACCGCCGCGAAGAAGGCGTCGAGATCGAGATGCGCGAGGATCGGCACGGTTGCGCCAAGGCTACGGTTCGGAGGTGATCGCGACCGAGCCGCCCGTCCGGCCACCTGCGCCGCCGGTGATCGAGCGGCCGGCGCCGAACCAGGTCTCGTACGGCATCGTCGAGGGACAGGCGGCGCCCGGAATGCGACGGGTGATCGTGCGGGTCGACGGCGCTGTCGCCCGCGATCTTCCCCTCGCCGGGCGGCGGTTCGTCGTCGACGTCCCGCTGCCGCCGCGCGAGGTGAAGGTGCGGATCGAGACGGTCGGCGCGAACGGGAGACGCTCGGGAACGACCGTCGCGCCTGTCTTCGGGCTGCCGCGGGCGGCACGCCCGCACGTGCGCCTGCCACGCCTCGACACGAAGCTGCAGGCGGAGCTGCAGCGTCTCGCGGCCCGGTTTCCGGGGACGTCGGCGATCTACGTCGAGAACCTCGCCACGGGAGCCGCATCGGCCCTCAACGCGCGCGCGACGTTCCCCGCCGCATCGACGCTCAAGCTCGCGATCGCCGTCACCGTGCTCGCGCGCACGCACGGCCCTCCGTCTCCCGGGAGCCCGCTCGACCGGCTCCTCCGGCGCCTCATCGACGCCTCGGACAACGAGGCCGCGAACACCCTCCTGGCCTCGCTGGGCGGCTCGACCTTCAGCGGCGGGCACGTGGTCGACGACCTCATGCGGTCGATCGGCCTCGAGCGCACGGTGATGTACGGCGGCTACATCCTCGGCACGGAGCTCGGCGGCTCGCGCCAGGTCGCAGGGCGCGGCGTTCCGCTGAATGTCCTCGAGCAGCCGTACTGGGGCGTCGGGAAGGCCACGACGGCCCTCGACCTCGCGATGCTCCACCGCTCGATCTGGCTCGCGAGCGGCGGTCTCGGGCCGCTGGGGGGAAGCCGGAGCGGCGTCACGTCCGCCGAGGCGCGCTACCTCCTCTACGTCCTCGCACGGGCGGGCGACGCGGCCAAGCTCGGGCGTTTCGTGCGGCGTGGAGGCGCGACCGTGCTGCACAAGGCGGGCTGGATCGACGCGGCGCGGCACGACGCCGGGCTCGTCGTATGGCGCGGCGGCATCTTCGTCGCGGCCGCGATGACGTACCGCGGCACCGGGGCAGGCGTGCGCTCCGACGTTCTCGCCGGGCGGGTTGCGCAGGCAGCGCTGCGGCGGTTCCGTGGCTGAGCGCAAACCGCGTCAAACGTCTGACACCGGCGAGGAGGCGCGAGGGCGCCGCTAGGCGCCCTCGCAGCGGGTCGGCGTGCGCCCTCGGAGTGCGCGTGCCGCCCCGTCCTGGCCGACCCCTGGGAGGCGGTTCGGG
>JBKPNM010000059.1:0-5052 GCA_046732615.1 Actinomycetota bacterium
CCGCGAGGACGACCGATGTGGCCGAGCTCGACAAGGCGATCGGCGGGCTCGGCAAGCGGCAGTTCCTCCTCGTCTCCGCGAAGGCGAACGCGCCGCGGCTGCTCGCGACGCGCTGGGCGATGTCGTACCTCTGCGGGCCGCTGACCAAGGAGCAGCTCGCGAAGCTCAAGCCTGCGGAGGCGCCCTCGGTCGTGTCGACAGGCGAAGCACCGGCGCCCGCGGCGGCCGCCGCCGAGCCCACGCAGGAGCTCGCGGCCGACGAGAGCCCGGTGGCGCCGCCCGTCGCAGCGGGGATCACCGTCTCCTACCTCGACCCGGCCGCGGCCTGGGGCAAGGACGTCGGAGCGGCAGCCGGCTCGACCCGCCACCGCGCGTTCCTGGCCGCCCGCGTCTCGCTCCGCTACGACGACACCGCAGCCGACGTCGACGAGCAGGAGGAGTTCGAGGCGGTGTACGGGCCGCTCGACGGCGGGCTCGACCTCGACAGCGAGACGCAGGTCGACTACGAGGACCGGGATTTCTCGGCAACCGTGCCTGCAGGGGCGGCGTACGTCCTCCCCGAGGCGCCCGTCGGCGACGCGAAGTTCTTCACCGCGACCGCGAAGGACATCCAGCGCCACCTCGTCGACAGGCGCCCGCTCGAGCTGCAGCGAAACCGCGCGCTCGAGCTCGTCTCCCGTCCCGGCGAGAGCCCGGAGGACTTCGCGAAGCGCTGCGACGCCGCGGCGCAGGAGCGCGCGGACGCGGAGGCGGCGAAGATCCGCGACCGACTCGAGGCGAAGCGCGACCGCCTCGACAAGGCGCTCGCCCAGGCCCAGCGCCGCGTCGAGGAGCTCGACACCGACACGCGAACCCGCCAGGCGAGCGAGCTCGTCTCCGGTGCCGGCGCGGTGCTCGGAGCCCTCTTCGGCGGCCGGCGCAGCGCCCGGTCGATGGCGTCGGCGATCGGCGGCGCCGCGTCCCGCCGCGGCATGACCGCGCGCACGTCTCAGCGGCGGGAATCGGCGGAGGAGAAGGTCGAGGCGACGAAAGACGACCTCGCGGAGCTCGAGCAGGAGATCCTCGACGAGGTCGCCGAGATCGACGAGCGATGGACGGCGGCGGCCGAGGACGTCGACACGCTCCAGATCCGGCTCGAGGCGACCGACGTGCGCGTGCTCGAGACGCGGCTCGTGTGGGTTCCCAGCGACTGACCCTGCTGTTCGTCGTCGTCGCGCTGCTCGCGGCGGGGTGCCGGAGCGGTACCGACACGGAACCGGCTTCGGAGCGGGTGCGTGCCGTCGTCGAATGGGTGAACGACGGAGACACGCTCACGCTCACGAGCGGCGCGAAGGTGAGGCTCGTCCAGGTCGACGCGCCGGAGCTCGAGAGCGACTGCTACGGGCGTCCGGCTCTGGCGGCGCTGACCTCGCTCGTGCCGAAGGGGACGCGGGTGAGCCTCGTGCGCGATCCTGGGCTGGACGACGCAGATCGCTACGGCCGCCTCCTGCGGTACGTCTTCGCCGGCGACGAGAACGTCAACGTCGAGCTCGTCCGCGCGGGAGCGGCGTCGCCGTACTTCTTCAGGAACGAGCGCGGGCGCTACGCCGACGAGCTTCTCGACGCAGTCGACGACGCGCGTCGCGCCCGGCGCGGCTACTGGGGCGCGTGCCCGCGCGCCGAGCTGAACACCGGGCTCGGCTCCATCACCGGCCGGCGCTGAGGCGCCGACCGCCAAGGCACGGAGGGGTCGGCGTGGAAGCCGACGCCGAGCGTCTCGAGGCGCGGCGCGTGCTCGGCGAGGCGCGTGCGGTATTCGCGCCACGTGCGTCCCCTCTGGGACCAGCCTGCGTCTGCGACGCCGAGCAGACGCGGAAAGGCGAGCCAGTCGAGGCCCGCACGCGTGTCGATCGTCTCCGACCAGAGCGGTGACTCCACGCCGAGAAGGTCGCGCTCTGCGACTCCCGCGACGACATCGGCCGGCTCCCAGTCGTACGACTTGCGGACGCTGGTCCGCCCGGCCCACTCCAAGCCGAGTGGCGAGCCTGCGTCGTACTTCATGTCGAGGTAGATGCGGCTCGACGGCGAGAGCACGAGCTTCGCGCCCTGCGCGACGGCGCGCGCGGCGAGCTCCGGGTCGCGCCAGTGCTGCACCACCGCGGTTCGGCGCAACCTCGCCCTCGCCGCCTCCTCCCACAGGATCGCGCGCTTCCCGTGCGCGCGCACGATGCGCTGGACGCGCTCCACGAACGAGCAGTAGTCGTCCGTCGCGGTGGAGAGCGCCTCGTCGCCGCCGACGTGCAGGTATGGCCCGGGCGTGAGCGACGCGAGCTCGCCGAGAACGTCGTCGAGGAACGCGTACGTGACCTCCTTGCGGATGCAGAGGGAGCTGAACCCGACCTCGATGCCCGTGTACGGGGCCGGCGCGACGCCGTCGCACGCGAGCTCGCCGTACGAGGCGAGTGCGGCGTTGACGTGGCCGGGCATGTCGACCTCCGGGACGACGTCGACGAAGCGGCGCCGCGCGTACGCGACGATCGCGGCGTACTGGCGCCTCGTGTAGTGGCCGCCCGGCCCGCCGCCGACGGCAGTGCGCGCGCCGACCCGCGTGAGGTTCGGCCACGAGCGCACGGCGATCCGCCAGCCCTGATCGTCGGTCAGGTGCAGGTGGAGGCGGTTGAGCTTGTAGAGGGCCATCAGGTCGATCAGCCGCTTCACCTCTGCGACGTCGAAGAAGTGGCGGGCGACGTCGAGCATCAGGCCGCGCCAGGCGAAACGAGGCCGGTCGTGGATCGTGACGACGCCGATCGGCCATGGGCCGGGCCGACGCTTCTCCGACTCGACCGCGGCCGGCAGGAGCTGGCGGAGCGTCTGCGCCCCGTAGAAGAGCCCCGCGGGCGTACGCGCCTCCAGCCGCACGAGGCCGGTCTGGACCCGGACGCGGTAGCCCTCGTCGCCGAGCGAGCGATCGCCCGGCGAGAGCAGCACGACGACGTCCCCGGGGCCGGGCTCGCGACGCGTCGCGGAGACGCGCAGCCGGTAGCCCGTCGCAGGCCGCAGGCGCTCGGCGAGCAACCGCGCGACGCGCACGGCTTCCGGGTCGTCGGCCCGCACGAGGATCCGCGCGGACGGCCCGAGCTCGAAGGCGCCCCGCCCCGGGGCGACGGCGAGTGGCTTGGGAATGACCGGCGGGAACGCCGGGGCGAGGCTCACCGGCGCTACCCGCGGACGGCGCCGGACGTGAGGCCGAACATGATCCGCCGCTGCACGAGCAGGAAGAAGACGATCACCGGGACGGCGGTCAGCGTCGACGCGGCCATCAGCGCGCCCCAGTCGGTGTTCCGGCTCGTCCCGTAGAAGTACGAGAGCCACACCGTGACCGTGTGGTTCGACTGGTCCGACAAGAGCACGCTCGCGAAGATGTACTCGTTCCACGAGGTGATGAACGCGAACACCGACGTCGCGACCAGACCGGGCGCGACGAGCGGGAGGAGGATCCGGACGAAGGCCCCGATGCGGCTCGAGCCGTCGACCATCGCCGCCTCCTCGAGATCCTTCGGGATGCCGAGGATGAAGCCGCGGAGCGTCCACACCGCGAACGGGAGCACGAACGTGAGGTACGTCAGCGTGACGCCCGTCAGCGTGTTCGTCAGGTGGTAGCGCGCGAGCACGACGTAGAGGGGGATCACGAGCCCCGCCGGAGGCAGCATCAGGATCCCGATCATCGCCACGATGAACAGCTTGCGACCGGTGAAGCGGTACTTCGCGAGCGCGACCGCCGCGAGGAACGCGAGGACCATCGACGCGAGCACGGCGGAGCAGACGATGACCAGGCTGTTCCTCACCGTGTCCCAGAAGTACGGGCGGGCCATCGCGTCGCGGAAGTGGTCGAGCGTCGGTGAGGTCGGGAACCAGGTCGGCGTGAGGCCGTTCACCTCGTCGTCCGGCTTGAACGCCGTCGAGACCATCCAGTAGACGGGGAACACGAGCACGACGAAGAGCGCGATCCCGACGAGGTCCCAGGCGCGGCGGCGCAGGAGGGCCCCCCTGCCCGCTCGGCGGCGAGGGACTGCGGCAGGGACGGTGCTCACGCCGTGTCCCCCATCCGCACCATGCGGCGCACGTAGGGGATGCTCATCGCCCCGACCATCAGCAGCATCAGGATCGAGATCGCCGCGCCGCGTCCGAAGTCGGAGTGCGCGTAGCCCTCGATGTAGACGTAGACGCCCATCAGGTAGTTCGAGGCATCCACGTGCGAGGCACCGATCAGGAGGTACGGCTGCGTGAAGACGCCGAAGTCCCAGATGATCGAGAGGCTCGTCAGGATCAGGAGGATCGGCTTCAGTGTCGGGAACGTGACGTCGCGGAAGACGCGGAGCGGGCCGGCGCCGTCCATCTGCGCCGCCTCGACGAGCTCGCGCGGCACCTGGGCGAGCCCGGCGTACACCGTCACGGTGACGAACGGGATGGCGCCCCAGACGATCAGGATCGTGACCATCGAGAGCTGCGAGAAGGTCGAGGCGTACCAGTCGTGCTGGAAGTAGTCGCCGAAGCCGAGCTCGGTGAGGATGTAGTTGAGGACGCCGTTCTGGAAGTTCGTCATCCAGTACCAGACCTGGACTGCGACGACGGCCGGCATCGACCAGACGAGGACGAGCCCCGAGCTGAGCAGGATCCTGACGGGCGTCGACAGCTTGAGCAGCAGGAGCGCGATGAGCGTGCCGAGCCCCATCGTCAGGCCGACGTTCGCGGCCGTGAATACGACCGTCCGCACGAGCGTGTCCCAGAAGACGTTGTCGCCGAGCACCGACCGGTAGTTGTCGAGCCCGATCCAGCTGCCCTGCCGCTGGATCAGCTCGGGCAGCCCGTAGCGCTCGAACGAGAGCGAGACGAGGTGGTAGAGCGGATAGCCGAGGATCGCCCCGATCGCGACGATCACCGGGGCGATCAGGAGGTACGGGACGGTCCCGCGCGCGAGGCGGCGGGCGTCGAGCGGCCGCCGCCGCCGTGAGCCCAGCGAGGTGGCTCCGGCGGCGACGGCCGCGGCGTGCGGGGCGGGATCAGGTGCCACCG
>JBKPNM010000060.1:0-42539 GCA_046732615.1 Actinomycetota bacterium
GCGAGCAGGCGGAGGCGGAGAACTACCGCAAGATGATCGTCGCGATGGCCCAGGACGTGCGGGTCATCCTGATCAAGCTCGCCGACCGCCTGCACAACATGCGGACGATCGAGTACCTCGGCAAGCAGAAGCAGGTGCAAAAGGCGAAGGAGACGCTCGAGGTCTACGCGCCCCTCGCGCACCGGCTCGGGATCCACGCGCTCAAGTGGGAGCTCGAGGACCTGTCCTTCCAGGCGCTCCACCCGCGGAAGTACGCGGAGATCAAGGCGATGGTCGCCGACCGGCGCGCCGACCGCGAGTCCCAGGTCGACCAGGCGGCGACGATCCTCACGCTCGAGCTCGAAAAGGCCGACATCCCCGCGACGATCTCCGGGCGCGCGAAGCACTTCTACTCGATCTACGACAAGATGGCGAAGAAGGGCCGCGAGTTCAACGAGATCTACGACCTCACCGCGATGCGCGTCATCGTCGACCGCTCCGGTGAGGAGGGAACGCGGGACTGCTACGGCGCCCTCGGGATCATCCACTCGCTCTGGAAGCCGATGCCTGGGCGGTTCAAGGACTTCATCGCGATGCCGAAGCTCAACCGGTACCGCTCGCTCCACACGACCGTGATCGGGCCGACGGGCACGCCGCTCGAGATCCAGGTGCGGACGCGCGACATGCACGAGGAGGCCGAGCTCGGCGTCGCCGCACACTGGCTCTACAAGCGCGGGAAGTCGGCCAAGGGCGACGACGAGTGGCTCACCTGGGTGCGCTCACTGATGGATTGGCAGGGGGACGAGCAGGACGCCGCCGAGTTCATGCGGACGCTCCGCACGGACCTGTTCGACGACGAGGTGTACGTCTTCACGCCGAAGGGCGAGGTCAAGACGCTGCCCGCCGGTGCGAGCCCGATCGACTTCGCGTACGCCGTCCACACCGACGTCGGCCACCGGACGGTCGGCGCCAAGGTCAACGGCAGGATCGTGCCGCTGCACTACCACCTGAAGAACGGCGACTTCGTGGAGATCCTCACCTCGAAGTCCGGCCGCGGCCCGTCACGCGACTGGCTCTCGCTGGCGCGCTCCTCGCGCGCACGCAACAAGATCCGCCAGTGGTTCCAGCGCGAGACGCGCGGCGAGACGGAACAGAAGGGCCGCGAGGCGCTCGACCAGGCGCTCAAGGCGCAGAACCTGCCCTACCGGAAGCTGCAGGGCTCGAGCGTGCTCGCCTCGGTGATCCGAGAGCTCGGCTTCAAGAAGGCCGAGGACTTCTACCTCGCGCTCGGCTCGGGGAAGATCGGCACGGGCCAGGTCGTCAACAAGGTGCTCCAGCGGCTCAAGGTCGACGACGTCAGCGAGGAGCCCGTCGTCACGGTCAAGCCCGCCGCGCGCAAGCGGATCGTCACCGGGACGTCGCTCGGGGTCGTCGTGCCGGGCGTCGAGGACGTCCTCGTCAGGCTCGCGAAGTGCTGCACTCCCGTCCCCGGGGACGACATCAAGGGGTACATCTCCCTCGGTCGAGGAATCACGATCCACCGCGCGGACTGCCCGAACGTGAAGGCGCTGATGCGGAACCCGGAGCGCTTCACGCCCGTGGAATGGGAGGGCGGCCAGACGTCGTCGAGCTTCCGCGTCCAGATCGCGGTGGACGCGTGGGACCGCGCGCGCCTCCTCGAAGACGTCGCCCGCACCTTCGCCGAGCACGGCGCCAACATCGTCTCCTACGGCGGCACCGTCGAGGACGGGATGGCGCGGAACTGGTACACGGCCGAGATCGGCGACGTGAAGGCGCTCCGCTCGCTGCTGACGGCGCTGCGGAACCTCGACGCCGTCTTCGACGCCTACCGAATGACGCCCAACGGATAGCGCGGAGGCGTCGGTGTCCGAGTTCAAGTCGGACACCGGCCTGCGGGCGTCAGCGCTCCGCCTGCAGCCGGTCGTGCAGTGCGGCGAGATCCTCGTCGCCGAGCGCCCACTCGCGCGCCTTCGGGTCGAGCTCGATCGCGCGCTGCAGCGTCGCCCACGCGTCGTCCGGACGGCCGGCGAGCGCCTCCCAGCACGCGGTGGAGTAGACGACGCCGACGTGGTCGGGGAACCGCTCGTTCGCCTCGTCCATCAGGCGGAGGGCGGCCTCGGTGTCGAGCGGGTCACGGAACCGCTCCGCCTCGAAGTACCACTCCCAGGCCGAGGGCGTGTACGCCTCGCCCGGCTTGCCGCCCACCGCGAGTACCGTCGTCCCGGGCTCGGCCGCGGTCGCGTAGCGCCGCACCGTGGGATCGCGCAGGAAGACGATGGTGCCAGCCGGGGCGTCCAGCGTCTCGCCGTCGAGCTCGAAGCTCGCGCGGCCCGCGAGCACGATGTAGACCTCCTCGTGGCGAAGCCGCTCCTCGCTGTGGCGCTCGACGACGTCTTCGCCCGCGCGCTCGGCGGTGTAGGCGTTCATGCCGAACGCCTCGATCCCGAGCGTGCGGCGGATCGGCTTCCAGCGCAGCTCACCCGCGACCTTGATCGCGGGGACCTCGTCGACGCGGAGGCTGGTCCACCGTTCGCTCACCGGAACGACGCTACCCCAACCAAGAGAGGCGAGGCCGAGGCCGTCCGTCGCGCGACCGGCGGGAACTGCCACGCGCTACCCGGTGTAGAAGGGGCGAGTGGGGAGCCGACCACCCGACGAGAGCATGCTCGTCGCGCTCGCGAAGCGGGGCGACGCCGCTGCATACGAGGAGCTCGTGCGCATGCACCAGGGAATCGCGTTTCGCGTCGCCTACGTCGCGGCCGGAGACCGGGGCGACGCCGAGGAGGCGGTCCAGGACGGCTTCGTCAAGGCCTACCGGGCGCTCGGCCGCTTCCGCGACGGCGCGCCGTTCCGGCCGTGGCTCCTGCGGATCGTCGCGAACGAGGCGCGCAACCGGCGGCGGTCGGCCGGCCGGCGGGCCGGCGTCGCTCTGCGGGCGGCGGCGGCCTCGGGGGACGCGGCTCCGTCCCCCGAGGCGGCTGCCCTCTCGCACGAGCGTCGCTCCGAGCTGCTCGACGCCGTCGGGCGGCTCGACGAGCGTGACCGCGAGGTCCTCGTCCACCGGTTCCTGCTCGAGCTGGGCGAGGAGGAGACGGCCGCGGCGCTCGGGGTTCGGCGCGGCACGGTCAAGTCGCGCACATCACGCGCGCTCGACCGGCTGCGCGAGCTCGTCGGGGAGGACGGCGGATGAGCCCCCTCGAGCGAGAGCTCGTCGCTCTCGGGAGCGACGTCGAGTGGCCCGACGCGCCCGACGTCGCAGCCGCGGTTGCGCGCAGCGTTCGCGGGCGGCCGCCGGCCCGGGCGCGGCGCCTGCCGCGCCGTCTGGCGGTCGTGCTCGCGGTCGTCCTCGCCGCGGTGCTCGCCGTCCTCGCGGTGCCGCCCGCCCGGACGGCGGTCTTCGACTGGCTCGGAATCGGCGGCGCTCGCATCGTGGGGGTCGACGAGCTGCCGCCGCTGCCGGCTCGTCGCGACTTCGAAGTGCTCGGCCGGCGGACGACGCTCGTCGCCGCGCAAGCGGGCGCTGGGTTCCCCCTTGCCGAGCCACCGCGCGACGAGCCGGCGCCCGACGACGTGAGGCTGGTGCCGGGGATGCGCGTGAGCTACGTCTGGCGCCGAGGCGACGACGTCCGCCTCCTCGTGACGCAGTTCCCGGGTCGCGTCGGAGATCCGGCGCTTCTGAAGAAGCTCGCCGGGCAGGGGACAGTCGTCGACCGGTTCGAGGTCGACGGCGACGCCGCAATCTGGCTCGAGGGCGGCCCGCACGCCGTGTTCTTCGTCTCGCCCGACGGGACGATCCGCGACGACCAGGGCTGGCTCGCCGGCAACACGCTGCTCGTCGATCGCGACGGCGTCACCGTGCGCGTCGAGGGCGCGCTCGCGCGCGAGAACGCGGTCGACCTCGTCGGCGCCATGCCGCGCCGCTAGGGCCTTCTCCCTCGTTCGAGGGATCGAGCCGCGAGAGTGAGTGGTACCCCGTTCGGGGGAGTCGATCCCTGAGACGAGGGATGACGCGGCGGCCCAGCGCCAATACAAGGGGTGTGGGGGAGGGGAAGCCGCGCCGCGCCCGCCCGGGGCGTCCCGGGCGGGCGCGCCGGCCTACCGGTCGATTCTCACTCGACCAGGTCGTCGCCCTCGAACGCACGAATCGGCTCTCGTGCCTCCTCGGGAAGTGGCACCGGCCGGCGTGTGGCGACGTCGACGAGGACGAGCGTCTGCGTCGCGGTCACCATCAGGGCGTCGTCGGGGAGGCGTACTGCCACGCTGTCGTAGCTCACGCTCGTGCGGCCGAGCCGGCTGATGCGCATGAAGCACTCGAGCAGGTCGTCGAAGCGCGCAGGCGCGTGGTACTCGACGCTCGAGGCGCGCATCACGAACTCGGCACGGGGGATGCCGTGCATCCCGAGGCTGCCGAGGTGCCGGTGGTACTCGGTCCGCGCGTGGTCGAAGTACGGCAGGTAGCGGCCGTAGTAGACGACGCCCTGCGCGTCGGTGTCCGAGAACCAGACCCGCGTCAGCGCCGAGTACTTGAACGGCGGCCGGCGGTCCGTGACGCGGCCGAGCTCGGGCGCCGTCGTCACGTCAGATCGGGCCGTGCGTGAGCTCGGTGAGCGGCTCGTTCACGTGCAGCAGCTTCGCGCGGATGTCCGTCACGCCGAAGCCCTCGAGACGCGCGGTGTGCTCCTCGAGGTAGGCGAGCGCCGTCTCGTCGTCCTCGAAGAGGTAGATGCCACCCCCCAGGCCCTCGTCTTCGTTCTCGGTCCAGATCTTCCAGCGCAGGCCCGGTGAGCGCTCGATGATGCCGGCGAGATCGCGGAACGCCTCGGCGAGGGCGTCGCCCCACGGGCCCTTCATGGCGAAGTCGAATTGCAGAAGTGTCGGCATGGGCGTCCCTTTCCCTCGTGCATCAGGTGCGAATCAGCTCGAGCACCTCGTCGCGCCGACGCTCCATCGTCCCCTTGTCGAGCGCCTCGAGATTGAGCCGGAGGAGCGGCTCCGTGTTCGAGGGGCGGACGTTGAAGTGCCAGTCGTCGAAGTCGACCGAGACACCGTCGAGGTGCGAGATCCGGCCGCCCTCGGCGGCGTAGCGCTCCTCGAGCTCGCGCAGCTTGAGCGCGACGTCCGCGACGGGCGTGTTGATCTCGCCGGTCAGGGAGTAGCGCGAGCGGAACGGCTCCAGGAGCTCCGAGAGCGGCTGCTGCGCTCGCGAGAGCAGCTCCAGCATCACGAGGAACGGCACGACCCCCGTGTCGGCCTGCGAGAAGTCGCGGAAGTAGTAGTGCGCCGACACTTCCCCCGCGAAGAGGGCGTCGACCTCGCGCATCCGCTCCTTGATGAACGCGTGCCCGACCCGGTTGACGAGCGCGACGCCGCCCGCCTCCTCGACCGCCCGCGGGACCGCCCAGCTGGCGCGGACGTCGTAGATCACCTTCGCGGCCGGCTCCTTCTCGAGCATCGCGCGGGCGAGCAGCGCGGTGACGAAGTCGCCCGGGACGAACTCGCCGGTGTCGTCGACGAAGAAGCAGCGGTCGGCGTCGCCGTCGTACGCGACGCCGAGGTCGGCGCCCTCGGTGCGCGTCCGCTCGACTATGAACTCACGGTTCTCGGGGAGGAGCGGGTTGGGCTCGTGGTTCGGAAACGAGCCGTCGGGCTCGAAGTAGCAGCGGACGACGTCGAGCTGGGGCAGGCGCTCGAGGACGGGCGGCAGCATCGTTCCGGCCATCCCGTTCGCGGCGTCGACCACGACGCGAAGCGGGCGGATCGCGTCGTGCTCGACGAACGAGAGGACCTTCTCGACGAAGCCCGCCCAGACGTCCTCGGGACGGATGTCGCCGCGCCGGCTCGTCTCGCCGAACCCGGCCTCGGCGACGCGACGGACGTCCTCGAGGCCGGAGTCTCCGCCGACCGGAAGCGCTCCGCGGCGGACGATCTTCATCCCCGTGTACTGCTTCGGGTTGTGCGAGGCGGTGACGACCATTCCGCCGTCGAGGCCCTGGTCGCCGACGGCGTAGTAGAGCATCTCCGTCCCCACGAGGCCGAGATCGAGGACGTCCGCGCCGCCGTCGGCCGCTCCGTCGACGACTGCGGCAGCCATGGACGGCGAGCTCAGGCGCATGTCCCGGCCGACCGCGATCTTCGCCGTCTCGAAGTGCTCGACGTAGGCCCGCCCGATCCGGTAGGCGCCGTCCTCGTCGAGCTCCGTCGGGTGGATCCCGCGGACGTCGTACGCCTTGAAGACCTTCGGGTCGAGCACGCGGCGGATGGTAGTCGCCTGGTGTCCGACTCAACGTCGGACACGATCCGCGGTGCGGTAAACCGCCCGCGCAGAGGCCGACCCCGAACCTAGACTTCGAGGCATGGAGCGCAAGCTCGCGACGGCGCTGTTCGTCGATCTCGTCGACTCCACGGCCCTCGTCTCGTCGAGCGACCCGGAGGTCGCCCGGCGGCGCGTGACCGGCTTCTTCGAGGGCGTCAAGGCGCAGATCGACGCGTACGGCGGGACGGTCGAGAAGTTCGCCGGCGACGCGGTGCTCGCGGTGTTCGGCGTCCCGACGGCGCACGAGGACGACGCGGAGCGCGCCGTCCGCGCCGCACTCGCGATCGTCGAGAACGGCGATGGCGACCTCCCGGTGCGAGTCGGCATCGAGGCCGGCGAGCTCGTCGTCGAGGACGGCGACTCCACGTTCGCCACAGGGGAGGCGATCAACGTCGCCGCGCGCCTGCAGCAGACGGCGGCCCCCGGAGAGATCCTGATCGGCCCGACGGCCCACGGCCTCACGTCCGACCGCGTCGTGACCGAGGTGCGGGACGGCGAGCGCCTGAAGGGCCTTCGCGAGGGCATGGAAGTGCGCCGCGTCGTCTGCACCGAGCGTCCTATGGGGCGGCCGCTCAACGTCGTCGCGCCGTACGTCGGACGCGAGGAGGAGCTCGAGCTGCTCGAGAACGCGTACGCGCGGGCCGTGCGGGACCGCCGCGCGCAGCTCGTCACGATCTTCGGCGACCCGGGGATGGGCAAGAGCCGGCTCGCGCGGGAGTTCTTCGCGGGGCTGGAACGCACGACCGTCCTCACGGGGCGCTCGTTGCCCTTCGGAGAGGGCCTCGCGTACCGGCCGCTTGCGGAGATGGTGCAGGCGGCGGCGGGGATCTCGCCCGACGACTCGCCCGAGGAGGCGTTCGAGAAGCTCCGCGAAGCCTGCTCGAGCGACGCGGTCGCCGACCTCCTGGGCCTCGCCGCCGGCGTCCTCGACACGGTGTCCGGCACGCGCCGCGGGCAGGAGATCGCCTGGGCCGCGCACGAATGGGCCGTCAGCCTCGCCGAGGCACAGCCGGTCGTCCTCGGGTTCGAGGACCTCCATTGGGCCGAGGAGCCGCTGCTCGACCTCGTCGAGCATCTCGCCGACCGGATCGACGACGCGCCCGTCCTGATCGTCTGCCTGGCCCGGCCGGAGCTGCTCGAGACGCGTCCCGGGTGGGGCGGCGGCCGGCGCCGGTCGATCTCGATCGACCTCGCGCCGCTCGCGGACGACGAGGCGGAGCAGCTCGTCGACGCGCTCGTCGACGGGGCGTCGCTGCCTGCCGGCATGCGGAGCGCCCTCCTCGAGAAGACGGAAGGGAACCCGCTCTTCCTCGAGGAGACCGTTCGGATGCTCGTCGAGCAGCGCGACGGCGCAGCAGTGCGGATTCCCGACACGGTGCAGGCGCTGATCGCGTCGCGGATCGACCGTCTCCCGCCGGGCTCCCGCTCGGTCGTCCGGCACGGTGCCCTCGTCGGTCGCGTGTTCTGGCGCGGCGCCGTGGCAGAGCTCGATCCCGAACTCGACGTCGACGCCGCGCTCGGCGACCTCGTCGACCGCGAGCTCCTGACGCGCGAGCCGCTCTCGACGATCCCGGGCGAGAAGGCGTTCCGCTTCCGCCACATCCTCATCCGCGACGTCGCCTACAGCGGCCTCGCGAAGGGCGAGCGCGCACGGCTGCACCGCGCGTCCGCCGCGTGGCTGCGGGCGCGCTCGGCCGACGAGCTCGTCGAGGCGCAGGCCTTCCACCTCGACCGCGCGGCGTCGCTCCTGGCGGAGCTCGACGGCCAGATCCCCGCGGACCTGCGGGCCGAGGCCGCGGACGTGCTCGAGCGCGCCGGCTGTCGGGCGCTCGCGCGCGAGGCGAACCGCACGGCTCGGCGGCTGCTCCTCCGCGCGATCGAGCTCGAGTCGAGCCTCGCCCGCCGGTTCCACGCCGCCCGTGCCGCGTGGCGGCTCTGGGAGCTTCCGGCCGCCTCCGACGAGATGGAGGAGGTGCGCACGCTGGCCCAGGCCGACGGCGAGCGCACGATCGAGGGTCTCGCGCTCAGCCAGCTCGCCGAGATCGTGCTCAACCGCCACGCCGACGTCGAGCAGGGACGGACCCTCGGTCTCGAAGCGCTCGGCCTTCTCGCGGGTGCACCCGGCGACGCCCGCTCCGAGGCCCTGACGCTGCTCGCGACGATCGGGTGGTGGGAGGGCGACCTCGAGAGCGTCGAGCGCTACACGGGAGAGGCGCTCGAGATCGCGCGCGAGGCGAACCGGCCCGACCTCGAGAGCCTCGCGCTCGGCGAGCTCGCCGCGGCGCACCTCGCCCGGCTCGAGCTCTCACGCGCCGAGGCGATGCTCGACGCGGCGGCGACGCTCGCCGAGTCGAGCGGCAGCCTCTCTGCGAAGGCTTGGGTGGCTCGAGTCCGAGGCTCGATCCACCTCCGGCGGAACCGCTTCGCGGACGCGGAACGCGAGTTCCGCACCGCGCGCGACCTGTTCGACGAGATCGGCGCGGCCTCCGACGCGGGCCGGACACAGCAGCTCCAGGGCCTCGCGGTGTGGCAGGGCGGCGACCCGGACCGCGCCGAGCAGCTCGTCCGCGAGGCCGTGCGGTCGCTCCTCGCGCTGCAGGAGCGCGCGAAGGTGATCGAGGCGCAGCGGACGCTCGCCGAGCTCGTCCTCGCGAAGGGCCACGTCGAGGAGGCGGAGCGCTGGGCGCTCTCCGCGGTCGAGACCGTCGGGATGCAGGACACCATGTCGCGGGCGAACGTCCGCATGGTGCTCGGGCTCGTCCGTGCCGCGCAGGGGCGCGACGACGAGGCGGAGCTCTTGCTTCGCGACGCGATCGACTCGCTCGCCGCGACCGACTACCGAAACTCCGAGCCCGAGCCGCTCGCGGCCTACGCGCGATTCCTCCGCGACCGCGGCCGCGACGACGAGGCGGCGGTCGTGGAGGAGCGGCTCGCCGCGCTCCTCCAGCCGGAGAGCGCAGCACCCATCATCTGACGGCAGCTCAGCCGACCAGCGCCGCGCGGATCGCCTGGCTCGAGCGCTCGTCGGGCGACTCCGAGATGACCGTGGCCGGACGGTCGAAGCCGTCGAGCGCGAAGCGAAGCGAATCGGCGCGGAGAGTCCCCTCGCCGTAGGGCAGGTGCTTCGTCTCGTTGCGGTTCGCGAAGGCGATGTCGGAGAAGTGGACGTGGAACGGCGCGCCGGCCGGGAGGACGGAGTCGGCGAGCTCGAGGGCCTCGCGGAACGGCTCGGGCTCGACGAACGCGCCGTCGCTCGTCGCGTGCATGTGCGCGAAGTCGAGTACCGGTCGCACCCACCCGGCGCGGCGGCTGATCTCGACGCAGTCCTCGAGCGAGCCGAGCTCCCGCACCCGGCCCATGACCTCGATCCCGAACGGCACCGCACGGCCCTTTCCCTCGAGCCGCTCGCGGAGCACGGCGAGCTGCTCGACGACGGCGTCGATCGCGTCCTCGCGGCTGCGGCCGAGGAGGAAGCCGGGGTGGAAGACGACGACCTCGGCGCCGCACGCGGCGGCCATCCCGGCGCTCCGGTCGAGCCCGCCGAGCGCCGACGACCACTTGCGGCCGGTCGTCTCGAGATGGCCGACCCACCCGAAGAGCGGCGCGTGCACCGACAACGCGACGTCGTGCTCGCGGGCGAGCTCGCCGAGCCGCTCGGCCGACGGGTAGTCGAGCCAGAAGCCCGACTCGAAGTCGATCTCGCACGCGTGGTAGCCGCCCTCCAGAACGAGCCCGATCGCCCGCTCTGGGCTCTCTCGGTCCGGGATGCGCGCCGGCCCGACTCTGATCCTGCCCATCCGGCGACTCTATTCCCCTGCAAAGCGGGTGTGCCGTCCGACCGGTCCCGTACCCTCGCGACATGGCTCAGCCCACACGCATCGACCTTCTCGAGCTCGACATCGACCTCCGCCTCACGGACCTGTGGCGGGAGGCGGCCGACATCGCGGAGTGGAACCTCGAAGTCGTGTCCGCCTTCATGCGGGCCGCGTACGGCAAGGGGTACTGCGACGCGTTGACCGAGGACGCCCCGGGCGCGCTCTGCCTCGACCACGGCTACGAGGTGCCGAGGCGGCACCGCGACGCCGCCGAGGCCGCGTAGAGCTCCGTCGCTGAGCCGCCCGGCCCCGCACGTCCGTCTCTAGACTGTCTCCCATGGCACGGTCCTCGTCGCCTGCCAGGCTCGTGGTCGCGCTGTCCGTCGCGGCGGTGCTCGCGGTCTTCCTGCTCTACACGTCGC
Source organism: Actinomycetota bacterium (assembly GCA_046732615.1). Taxonomy (GTDB): domain Bacteria; phylum Actinomycetota; class Thermoleophilia; order Gaiellales; family Gaiellaceae; genus Gaiella. The sequence continues at coordinate 10,551 of JBKPNM010000060.1, forward strand.
TCGCGGGCGGGGGGACGCCGTCCGTCTCGCCGAGCGAGCTCGCGGCGAAGACGGGCGAGGTCTCGCTCGCAGGACGCGTCGTCGGGACGCCGACGGGCGACGCGCACGGCGCGGGGCTGCGCTTCGTTCTCCAGGACATCACCGGGGCAGACAAGCAGCGCGTGACCGTGGTCTACAAGGGCTCCGTGCCCGACCTCTTCCGCGTGGGTCGCGACGTGGTGGTGACCGGGACGCAGCGCGCCGACGGCAGCTTCGTCACGAAGCCGGGCTCGATGATCACGAAGTGCCCGTCGAAGTACCAGGCCGCGAAGTCCTAGCGCGGCATGGCCGAGCTGGGACGCGCCGCGCTCGTCATCACTCTCGGGCTGTCCGTCTACGCGCTCGTCGCGGGCGCCGCGGCCGCGGCGCTCGGCCGCCGGCGGCTGGCGCTGTCGGCGCGCAACGCGCTCATCGCGTCGTTCTTCTCCACGCTCGTGGCCGCCGCGGTGCTGGTCGCCGGCTTCCTACGCGACGACTTCTCGCTCGCCTACGTCGCCGGCCATTCGAGCCGCGCGCTGCCGTTCGCCTACAAGCTCTCCGCGTTCTGGGGCGGGCAGGAGGGCTCGCTCCTGCTCTGGCTGCTCGTCCTGACGGGCTATGCGGCGCTCGCGGTGTGGTTCGCACGAAAGCGCGCCCGCGACCTCGTCGTCTGGGTGACGCCCGTCCTGGGAGGAATCGCCGTCGGCTTCAGCTGGCTCCTCGTCGGCGTCTCGAGCCCCTTCGACACGATCGCGGCGCCCGCGGACGGCAACGGGCTCAACCCGAGCCTCCAGAACCCCTACATGGTGGCGCACCCCGTGCTGCTCTACCTCGGGTACGTCGGCCTCGCGGTGCCGTTCGCCTTCGCGATGGGGGCGCTGCTCTCCGGGCGGACGGACGAGCGCTGGATCGTCGCGACGCGACGGTGGACGATCGTGGCCTGGACGGCGCTCGGCGTCGGCCAGCTCCTCGGCGCGCACTGGGCGTACCAGGAGGTTGGCTGGGGCGGCTACTACGCGTGGGATCCCGTCGAGAACGCCGCGCTGATGCCGTGGCTCGCGGCAACGGCGTACCTGCACTCCGTGATGATCCAGGAGAAGCGCGGGATGCTGCGCGTGTGGAACGTGACGCTCGTGAGCCTCGCGTTCTGCCTCTCGCTGTTCGGCACCTTCCTCACCCGGTCCGGCGTGGTCAGCTCGATCCACTCGTTCACGCAGAGCGCGATCGGCCCGTGGTTCCTCGCGTTCATCGTGGTCGCCGTCGTCTTCTCGGTCACGATGATCTGGCTGCGTCTGCCGCAGCTCCGCACGACGGCCCGGCTCGAGTCGCTCGTCTCGCGCGAGGCGACGTTCCTCTACAACAACCTGCTGCTCGTCGCGCTCTGCTTGACGATTCTCTGGGGGACGGCGTGGCCGATCGTCTCCGAGGCGGTGCGCGGCGAGGCGGTCGTCGTCGGCCGGCCGTACTTCGACTTCTTTCTCCGGATCTTCGGCCTGCCGCTCCTGCTGCTGATGGGAATCGGGCCGCTCGTCGCCTGGCGGCGGGCGTCGCTGCGCGGGCTTGCGCGGGTCTTCGCGTGGCCGGCCGCCGTCGCGCTCGCGACCGGTGTGGCGCTGATCGCCTTCGGCGCCGGCTCATCGATCCCCGGTCTGATCGCGTACACCTTCTCGGCGTTCGTCCTCGCCACGATCGCGCTCGAGTTCGCACGCGGCACAGCGGCCCGCCGCGCGCTGACCGGTGAGAGCGTCCCGTCGGCGTTCAGCCGTCTCGTCGGGCGCAACCGCCGTCGGTACGGGGGCTACGTCGTGCACGCGTCGGTCGTCCTGCTCGCGATCGGGATCGCCGGCTCGAGCGCGTACGACTCGGTCGTCGAGGGGAAGCTCGCGCGCGGAGAGTCGCTCGCCGTCGGCGCCTACACGCTCACCTATCGCGAGCTCACCGAGAAGGACGCGGCGAACGCGACGGAGATCCGGGCGGTGCTCGACGTGCGGCGTGGGGGCGACTCGCTCGGCACGATCAAGGCGGGGAAGAACGCGTACAGCGTGGAGCAGCAGGTCTCGAACGAGGTCGGCATCCGCTCGGACAAGCTGACCGGCGAGGATCTGTTCGTGATCGCCGAGCAGGTGAACGACGACGGCACCGTGTTCTTCCGGATCTTCGTGAAGCCGCTCGTCAACCTCATCTGGCTCGCCGGTCTCGTCTTCGTGCTCGGGTCGGTGATCACGCTCTGGCCCGACGCTCGGGAGGAACGGCGCCTCGCCACGCGATACGCGACCGCGGGCGAGCGCCGGGAGCGCAGCGTCACGACGTGAGCCTCTGGCTCGTGCTCGGCGCGGCGCTGGCAGTCGCGGGCGTCGTCGTGGTCGCGCTCCCGTTCCTCCGCGAGCCGAAGCCCGAGTCCGACGCGCTCCACGGGCTCGACGCGGCGGAGCGCGAGCGGCTCGAGGCGGAGGAGGCGCGCGATCGCGCACTCGCCGCGCTGAAGGAGCTCGAGGCCGACCACCGCGCCGGGCGCATCTCCGACGAGGACTACCGCGCGGTGGTCGGCGTCCTCCGGCGCGACGCGGCGGAGGCGCTGCGCGAGCTCGATCGCCTCCGTGCGGTGCCGCGGGAAGGGACTCGGACGGAGGGCGCGAAGAGCGCCTGATGGGCCGTCGAGCCGGGCTCCGTCCGGCAGTCGCGGGCGTTCTGGCCGCCTGCCTGCTCCTCGTCGCCGGGACGGCGGCGGGCGATCCCGGCACCGACAAGGCACGAATCGACGGCCGGATCGACACGTTGCGCGGCCGCGCTGCGGCCGCAGACCGCGAGGCGGGCGTTCTCACCGAGCAGCTGAGCGCCGTCGCCGGGCAGGTGCGCGAGCTCGAGGCAGGTGTTCGGGCGCAGCAGGCGCGGCTCTCGGTGCTCGAGGGACAGCTCGCGGGGGCCAGGGCGCGGCTGACGACGCTCGACGCCACGATCGCCCGCCAGACCGAGCGGCTCCAGAGGCTGCGCGGCGAGTATCGCGTGGCGCTCGGCCGGCTCGAGCGGCGGGTGCGCGAGCTCTACATGACGGACGGCCCGGACACGCTGGCGTTCGTGCTCGGGACGGCGAGCTTCGCCGACCTGATCGACAACCTCGATCTTCTCAACCGGATCGGGAGGCAGGACGAGGAGATCGCGGCGCGGGTCAAGGCCAGCCGCGACGGCGTCGCCGACGCGAGGCGCCGCACGAGGGCCGCGCGTGTCGAGGCGGCGCACGTCGAGGCTGTGGTCGCGTCGGCCACGGCCGAGCAGCAGGGTGTCGTCTCGCGACTCGTCGCGAGCCGGGACGCGCTGGTGGCCGCCCGCAGGGAGAAGTCGACGACGCTCGCATCGATCCGCGACGACCGCGAGTCGACGCTGGCGGAGATCGACGCGCTCGAGGAGCAGAGCGCCGCTCTCGCGGAGCGAATCCGGCAGGCCCAGCAGCAGTCCTCGAGCACTGCGGTCGTGGTCGGCTCGGGGAGCGGTGTGCTCGCCTGGCCCGTCTCGGGGCCCGTGACGAGCGGCTTCGGACTCCGCTGGGGCCGGATGCACGAGGGGATCGACATCGCCGTCGCCGAGGGCACCGCCGTTCGCGCCGCCGCGGCGGGCACGGTGATCTACGCGGGCTGGCTCGCCGGCTACGGGAACCTCGTCGTCGTCGACCACGGCAACGGCCTCTCGACCGCCTATGCGCACAACTCGTCGCTCGGCCTCGCCGTCGGCCAGTCGGTGGCGGCGGGCCAGGTCGTGTCGTACTCGGGCAACACGGGGAACTCGACAGGGCCGCACGTGCACTTCGAGGTGCGGGTGAACGGCAGCGCCGTCGACCCGCTCGGCTACCTCTGAGAGCTCGCGCTACGCCGCGTCGATCGCGACCGGGAGCTCGTCGACCGCAACGACGTGCAGGTCGGGGAGCGCACGCCAGCGCTCCTCGAGCCCGAGGCCGTAGCCGGCGAACAGCTCGTCCGGGACGGTGAAGCCGATGTGCCGCAGCGGGATGTCGTCGACGAGGCGGCGATAGGGCCGGTCGAGGAGCGTCACCGCCGCGAGGCTCGCCGGCCCGCGTTCCGCGAAGCAGCGCGTCAGGAAGCCGAGCGTCAGCCCGGTGTCGACGACGTCCTCGACGAGCAGGACGTCGCGGCCCGCGAGCGGTCGGTCGAGGTCCTTGAGGAGCCGCACCCCGCCGCCGGGCCGGCCGCTCGAGTACGGCGCGAGCTCGATGACGTCGATCTCGTGGTCGAGGTCGAGCGCGCGCGAGAGGTCGGCGAGGAACACGGCGCTCGACTTGAGCGGCGCGACGAGCAGCGGCACGCGACCCGCGTACGCGGCGGCGATCTCCCGCCCGAGCTCCGCGACGCGCGCGGCGATCTCCTCTCGTCCGAGGTAGAGCTCGCCGATCGGCTGCCCGGCATCGCGCAGCCGGTCGGCAGTGCTCCGCCGGCTCACGACGCGATCCGCAGCCGGTACCGCTGGGCGAGGCGCTCGATGTCCCGCCGATAGAAGAGCTTCACCTTGACGTCCGGATACAGTCGCCTGACCTCGCGGAGCTTGCGGTTCTTGCGGGTGACGAGCGACTGCTTCATCACGGTCACCTCGATGTAGAGATCCTGCTCCGGCAGGTAGAAGTCCGGCGTGAACGCCCGCGTCACGCGTCCGTCGGCGTCGCGGTCGAGGACGAACGACCGGGGCTCGTACTCCCACGGGACGCCGTACCAGTCGAGGATCCGCGCGCACTCGCGTTCCGCTCCGTTGACGAAGCGCGGCGGCTCGGCGCCGCGATATGCCTGGAACTCGACGGTTTCCCTGGGCGACTCGGGCACCGTCCCGAGGGTAGCGAGCGCCTCGGACGACCCCCGTTCTCGCCCTTTCGGCCGCGAGGCCGCGACCGTACACTGCGTCCGATGGCCGTCGGCGAACGCCCGTTCCGGATCGCCCATCTCTCCGACCTGCACTGCGGCGGCCCGTACTTCGAGGACGCGCTGCTCGAACGGGCGATCTCGGAGATCAACGAGCTCCGGCCCGACATCGTCATCTGCTCGGGCGACCTCACAACCTTCGGCTTCAAGCACGAGTACCACCTCGCGCGCCAGTACCTCGACAAGATCGACTGCGACTCCTTCGTCGTCGTCCCGGGGAACCACGACGCGCGGAACGTCGGCTACGTCCACTTCGAGGATCTCTTCGGGAGCCGCGCCTCCGTGCTCCGCAAGGACGGGATCACCGTCGTCGCGATCGACTCGACCGAGCCGGACCTCGACCACGGGCAGATCGGGAGGGGCCGCTACGCGTGGATCGAGGAGCAGTTCGCGGCCGAGCCGGCCAAGTTGAAGATCTTCGTCCTCCACCATCACCTGCTGCCCGTCCCGGGGACCGGGCGTGAGCGGAACGTCGTGTACGACGCGGGCGACGCGATCGAGTGCCTTCTTCGCGCGGGCGTGCACCTCGTCCTCTCGGGGCACAAGCACGTGCCCTACGCCTGGCGGCTCGAGCACCTGTTCGTCGTCACCACCGGCACCGTCTCGTCCCTCCGCCTCCGCGGGAATACGAGGCCCTGTTACAACGTCGTCGAGGTCCACGGCAATCACGTCTCGATCTCCCGGAGACACCCCTTCCACGGCGAGGAGCGCATCATCCAGTTCTCCACCGAGACGTTCGAGTACGAGAAGTACACGGGCCGGATCGAGCGGGAGGTGACGACGCGAGGATGAGGCGCGTGGTCGCGATCGTGGACGGCGAGCACTACCCGCCCGTCGTCAAGGACGCCCTCGAGGAGATCGACGACCTCGTCGTCGCCGCCGTCCTCGTCGGCGGCACGGAGAAGCTCCGCGGCGGCGACCCGGCGTACGGCGTCCCGCTGGAGCCGTCGCTCGAGGACGCGATCGAGCGGCATCTCCCGGAGCTCGTCCTCGACCTCTCGGACGAGCCGGTGCTGGGCCCGCCCGAGCGGCTCGCGCTCGCGAGCAGGGCGCTGGCGCTCGGCGTGCCGTACGAAGGGCCGGACTTCCGCTTCGACCCTCCAGCCGCGACGGCGGTCGACGTCCCGACGCTCGCGGTGATCGGCACCGGCAAGCGCGTCGGCAAGACGGCCGTGACGGGTCATGTCGCGCAACGGCTCGCGCCGACGCGGCGCGTCGTCGTCGTCGCGATGGGGAGGGGAGGTCCGCCTGAGCCGGAGGTCGTGTTCGTGAGGCCGACCGTCGAGGCGCTGCTCGACATGTCGCGCGACGGTCGCCACGCGGCGTCCGACCATCTCGAGACGGCGGTCGTCGCAGGCGTGACCACGGTCGGCTGCCGCCGCTGCGGCGGCGGGCTGGCGGGAGCGGTTGCGGTCTCGAACGTCGTCGACGGCGTCGCGACAGCGGCGGGGCTCGGCGCCGAGCTCGTCCTCCTCGACGGCAGCGGCGCAGCGCTGCCGCCCGTGGCGGCCAACCGGCGGCTGCTCGTCGTTTCCGCCGCGCAGCCCGTCGAGATCGCGGCCGGGTACCTGAACGCCTACCGTGCCCGAATCTCCGACCTCGTCGTCGTGACGATGGCCGAGGACGATGCGCCGCACGAGAAGCTTGCCCAGGCGCTCCGCGGCAACCTGCGGCCCGGGACGCAGATCGTCCGCACGGTGCTCCGCCCCCGGCCGGGCGAGCCCGTCGCCGGGCGGCGCGTCGCGTTCTTCTGCACGGCGCCCGCGACGCACCACGAGCGGCTGGCGGCGCATCTCGAGCAGGCGTATGGCGCTCGGGTCGCGTCCGTCTCCGGCAACCTCTCCGACCGCCGTCGCTTGCGGGACGACCTCGCGCGAGCGGATGCCGACGTGTTCGTCGTCGAGCTGAAGGCCGCCGCGATCGACGTCGTCGCGGAGGAGGCGGGCCGGCGTGGCGTGCCGATCGTGATCGCTGCGAACGACGTCGTCCCGCTCCCGGGCGAGCCGTCCCTCGACGCCGAGCTCGACCGGCTGGCGTCCGAGTCGATGTCTCTCGCCTCCGAGGCCGTCCGGTGAGCGAGCGCCGCTACCTCGCGCCGTTGCCGCTCGGCGGCGAGGAGGGGCCGCCGTGGTCGAAGGGCCTGATGTCGCGCGCCCTCGCGGCGACGGGCCTCACGGTGACCCGCGCATACGAGCTCGCGCGGCGCGTCGACGCCGACATGGCCGAGCGCGGCACCGACCGCGTCGACCTCGACCGGCTCGCCGACATCGCGGCCGAGGTGCTCGGCGAGGCGGAGGGCGGCCGCACGATGCGACGGCTGCGACACCTCCACGCGCTCCGGCAGCTCGACGTGCCGATCATCCTCCTCGTCGGCGGCGCGACCGGCACCGGGAAGTCGACGATCGCGACGGAGGCAGCGCACCGGCTCGGCATCACGCGCGTCACGTCGACCGACTTCATCCGCCAGACGATGCGGGCGTTCTTCTCGCCGGCGTTCATGCCGTCGGTGCACTACTCGAGCTTCGAGGCCGGGCTCGCGCTGACGAAGGCCGAAGAGGACGAGGCGGGCGACGCGCGGCTGCTCGGGTTCCTCGACCAGACGCGGAACGTCCTCGTCGGCGTCGAGGCGGCGATCGACCGCTCGCTGGCGGAGGGCTGGTCGATGGTGCTCGAGGGCGTCCACCTCGTGCCGGGGATGGTCGACATCGACCGCGAGCACGCGATCGTTGTCCAGTGCCTGATCGCGATCGAGGACGAGGACCTGCACCGCAGCCACTTCTGGGTGCGCGACCACGCGACCGAGGGCCTCCGGCCGCTCGAGAAGTACATCGACGGCATGCCCGAGATCCGCATGATCCAGACCGCGCTGATCGAACGGGCCGAGCGGTGCGACGTCCCGGTGATCATGAACTCGACGCTCGACCAGGCGATGGGCGAGGTGCTCGACCTCGTCCTCTCGACCGCCGAGCGGCTCGCGCGCGTGTGATCTGCCACTAGAGTCGGCTCCGTGGCCGACTGCCTCTGCACTCGGTACGCCCGGGCAACCGAGTGGGCGGCGCTTGCCGGCGCGCGGTGGCTGGGCAGGGCCGACGAGGAGGCGGCCGAAGACGCTGCGGCGAGCGGGATGAAGTCCGCGCTCGACGAGATGCCGATCGAGGGCGAGGTCGTCGTCGGCGCGCGCACCGGCGAGACGCTCCTCCCAGGCGGCACGGTCGGAGCGGGAGGCGAGCGGGTCGACCTCGCTCTCGATCCCATCGAGGGCCGCGCCGTGGTCGCCCGCGGCGGCGTCGGGGCGATGGCCATGCTGGCCGTCGCGCCCGAGGGCGCGCTGCGGCGCCTGCCGGACATGTACATGCGCTCGATCGCCGTCGGCCCACGCGCGCGGGACGTCATCGACCTCGACCGGCCGGTCGCGGACAACGTCCGGACGGTGGCGGAGAGCTTCGGGCGCCAGCCACTCGACATCACCGCGCTCGTGCTCGACCGGCCGCGCCATCACGACTTGATCGAGGAGCTCCGCAGCGCGGGGACGCGCATCAAGCTGATCGGCGACGGCACGGTGACCGCGTCGATCTCCGCCGCGATCCGCGGGACGAACGACCACCTCGCCATCGGGATCGGCGGGACGCGTCAGGCGGTGCTGACCGCGGCGGCCCTGCGGTGCCTCGGCGGCGGCATGCAGGCGCAGCTCTGGCCGACGACGCGCACACAGATCGACGCCGCGCGGGAAATCGGCATCGACGACATCTCGCACGTCTTCACCGAGGAGGATCTCGCGCCCGGCGACGTGATCGTCGTCGCGACCGGCGTCACGAACGGCGACCTGCTCCGCGGCGTTCGCTTCATGGCCGATTCGGCCCGCACGCACTCGCTGATCATGTGCATGCGCTGCAACTGGGTGCGTTTCGACGACGGGATCCACTTCTTCGCGCGCGAGCGTAGGGAAGAGGTCCGGCTCCTCGGCTGACCCGACGCTACACCGCCTGGGGCAGCAGGACGAGGCGCACCGCTCCGCGGCGTGACCCTCGAGCGGGCTCGTAACGCGAGAGGAGCGGCTCGTAGCCCCGCGCCACGACCCTCAGGTGGATGTGGGCCGGGCGGCCCTCGTACGAGGCTGGATACGGGCCCTGGAACCGGAAGCGCCCGCTCCGATCGGCCAGGACCGTCGCGCTCAACGCGCGCACGTAGGCGCCCTTCTCGTTCGCCTGCCAGAGCTCGACCCGCGCGCGCGGAATCGGCCGGCAGTCGAGCGACGAGAGGACCACGCCCGTCAGCACGTGGCCCTTCCCGATGCTCGCTCGCACCGGCGGGGAGCCGCGGCCGAAGGGGCCGAAGGCGTCGGGAACCGTGGGTGGGCAGCCCGTCGCAGCTACCGCAGTCGTGGCTGCGGCGAGTGCGCAAGCCGTGACGACGACGGTGCAGAGGGCTCCGCGGAGCCGGCTCATCGCTAGGTCATACCAAAATGCAGAGGCGCGGCTGAAGGCACGCCTCGTTCGGGTAGACCCGTCGAGGTGTCTACCCGAACCCGAGGATGAACTTCGCGTCGTCGGACATGCGGTCGGGCGTCCACGGCGGGTCGAAGGTCAGCTCGACGTCGACCTGCTCGACACCCGGCAGCGCCGCCACGACCTCGTGGATGTTCTCCTGGATCATCGGCCCGGCGGGGCAGCCCATCGACGTGAGCGAATGGATGACCTTCACCCGCTCGCCTTCGATCTCCGCGTCGTAGTAGAGCCCGAGCTCGACGATGTCCATTCCGAGCTCCGGGTCCTCCACGTCGTGCAGCGCCTCGACGACGTCGTCCTTCGTGATCATGGACGTACCGTAGCGGCCGGCGACTAGCCGGGTATCGCAAGCACGATCTTCCCCAGCTGCTCGCCGGCCTCGAGCCGCTCGTGCGCGGCGCGGATCTCGGAGAGCGGGTAGACGCGGTCGACGTGGACCCCGACGCGGCCGGTGCGGACGAGGTCGTATGCCCCGAGGAAGTCCTCGCGCGTCCCCATCGTCGAGCCGAGGACCGTGAGCTGCTTCCACCAGAAGCGGTGGAGCTGCGCCGGCGGGTTCGGGCCGCTCGTGGCGCCGCACACGACGACGCGGCCCGTCGGCCGCACGGCCGCGAGCGACCGTGCCCACGTCGCCTCGCCGACCGACTCGACGACGACGTCGACCCCCTTCCCGGTCGCCTCGCGCACGGCGCCGACGACGTCGGCCTTCTCGTGGTTGACGCCGACGTCGGCACCCCACGCGACCGCGCGCGCGAGCTTGTCGTCGTCGCTCGACGTGACGATGGTGCGCAGCCCGAGCGCGCGGCAGATCTCGAACGCAGCAGTCGCGACACCGCCGCCGATGCCCCAGATCAGCGCCCACTCGCCTTCCTGCACGGCCGCGCGGGTCACCAGCATCCGGTAGGCGGTCTCGTACACGAGCGGGAACGCCGCGGCGGCCTCGAACGTGAGCGAGTCGTCCAGCGGGAAGACCTGGGCATCGGCGACCGCGATCAGCTCGGCATGCGTTCCGTCGGTGTGCTCGCCGATCACCGTGATGACGTCGCCATGCTCCATGCCGGGGTTGAGGACGACGCGCTGACCCTCCTCGAGGCCGTCGACTCCCTCGCCGAGCGCCTCGACGACGCCGGCGCCGTCGGCGCCGAGGATCCGTGGCTTCGGCGCGGACGGCAAGCCCTTGCGCACCCAGATGTCGAGATGGTTGAGCGACGCGGCACGAAGCCGCACGAGCACCTCGCCGCGGCCGGCAACCGGGTCGGGGACCTCCTCGACGCGGAGCACGTCCGGCCCGCCGTCCTCGTGGATGCGCACCGCGAGCATGGCACGATCCTCGCATGACGACCGATCAGCTGCGCCGGCTCGCGCACGAGCTCGGTCTCGACGTCGTCGGGGCGGCTCCCGCCGCGCCGTACTCCGACACCGAGCGTCACATCGCCGAGCGGAAGGCGCGCGGCCTGTTCGGGTCGATGCGCTTCACGATGGCACAGCCGGACGTCTCGTGTCACCCGGAGACGCTCCTCGAGGGCGCGCGCACGGTCGTCTCCGCGGCGCTCTGCTACTACCTCCCGGCGCCCGCGGCTCGCGCCGGCGAGGGCCGCCTGCCCCGGTACACGTGGCGCGACCACTACGCCGACCTCCGTGAGCGGCTCGATGCCCTCGGCCGCAGGCTCGGGGGCTCCTACCGCGTGCTGGTGGACGCGAACCAGCACGTCGACCGCGCGGGGGCGGAGCGGTCGGGCGTCGGCTTCATCGGCAAGAACACGATGCTCATCACGCGCACGCACGGGTCGTGGGTCGTGCTCGGAACCCTCGTGACGGGCGTCGAGCTCGAGCAGACGCCGCCCCTCGACGCGGGGTGCGGGAGCTGCACGCTCTGCATCGACGCGTGCCCGACCGGGGCGCTGGACGAGCCCGGCGTGCTCGACGCGACCCGCTGCCTCTCGTACTGGACCCAGACCGCGGGGGAGATCCCGGACGACGTGATGGAGGCGCTCGAGGATCGGGTATACGGCTGCGACATCTGCCAGGACGTGTGCCCGTGGAACCGCGGCGTCGAGAAGCGCCGAGCCTCGCACCCGTTGCCCGACGACGCCCAACCGGTCGTCTCGCTCGTCGACTGGCTCGAGCGCGACGGGGAGGACCTCGCGGCGGAGCTCGACCGGCTGTACGTGCCGGGGAACGACCCGGCCTGGCTCCGGCGGAACGCCCTCGTCGCGCTTGGCAACGTCGGCGCGGACGGCGGAGAGGATCTCGCTGCACGCTACTTCGACGACCCGGAGCCCGCCGTGCGCACCGCAGCGCGCCGTGCACGTACGCTGATCTCCGAGCGATCGTCCGAGGAAGGGCGCCGAGACTGAAGCGACGCCCTGAGACCGCGCGCGAGCGCCTGCAGGTGGTCGCGCACGAGCTGCGGAGCCCCGTCGCAGCGCTCTCGGCGCTCGCCTCGGCGGCGCCGACGGTGCCTCCGGCCGAGCGCAGGCGCCTGTTCCTCCTCGCGCTCGCGGCCGCGCGCGACGTGGAGCGGATCCTCGGCGACGGCGAGCTCGTCTCCGTACGCCGGGAGCGTGTCGACCTCGGTGCGCTCGCGTCGGCGTTCGAGAGCGACTCCGTCCGTGTCTCGGTCGCGGGCCCGACCACCGTGCACGGCGATCCCACGCGTCTGCGCCAGGTGCTCGCCAACCTGGTCGCCAACGGGCGGCGGCACGGGACGCGCGTGGAGCTCCACGTGGCGGAGCGGGACGGCCGGGTCGTCGTCGACGTCGCAGACGACGGGCCTGGGTTCGACCCGGCCCTCGACGTCTTCGCCCGCGGGACGAGCAGCGCCGACTCGTCGGGGCTGGGCCTCTGGCTCGGCCGCGAGATCGCCGAGGCGCACGGGGGCTCGCTCGTCATCGTGCCCGGCACGGAGCCGGGAGCGCGCCTCAGGCTCGCTCTGCCGTCCGCTTCCGCCGAGGGTTGACGCCGAGCTCGCTCTGCAGCGCCTGCGCCCGGGCCGCGACCGCGCGGCGCAGCGCGGCCGGCTCGAGCACGACCGTCTCGCCGCGGTCGGCGAGCACCTCCGAGAGCAGCCACTCCTCAGTCTTGAACGTGAGGTCGGCGACGGCGGACTTGTCCGTCAGCGCGCGGGCGCCGCGCTCGAGCTTCCAGCGGGCGATCGGCTGCGCGTGCCAGAGCCGCGCGACCGCAGGCTCGGCGAGGTAGTTGGGGTCGAACCCGTCGCGCGGCTCGAAGCGGTCGCGCGTGAGCCGGGCGGAGCGCATCCGGTCGAGCCGGTAGGTGCGGGGCCCGTCGACCGTCCGGTCCCAGGTGTGGACGCGCCAGTAAGGCAGCTCGCGCTCGATCGTGTAGGGCTCGACGAGTCGGGTGGCGGGCTCGTCCTCTCCTTCCTTCAGGTACTCGAGCTCGACGAGGCGCCGTTTGTCCGCGCCCTCCGACAGCGTGCGCACGAGCGCCTCGTCGTCCGTCGCCGCGCGCGTCGCGGCCGTGGGCGCGAGCTCGAACTGGCCGAACGTCTCCTCGAGCTTCTTCCGCACGCGGTCGAGCGGAGTGTCGGCCTCGGCGGCGATCGTCGGGCCGATGTACTCGATCGCGAGCCGGATCGCCCGGGCCTCGAGCGGCGTGAGCTTCGGCGCCTTGCGGAAGACGTCGCCGTAGAGCTCCTTGTCGACGTGGACGCGGTTGGCGCCGTCGTCGACCTCGGCGTAGACGGCGTAGCAGCCGCCCCCGAAGTTGACGAGGTTGAGCAGCGAGAGCGTCTCCTGGAGCTCCTCACGCGGAAGGGAGAACCGCTCGGCGAGCTCGTCCGCGTCGAGGTCGGCGCTGCGGTCCTCTCCACAGGCTGTCAGGAGGTGCGCGAGGAGCGCCTGCAGCACGCCGAACCGCTCCGGGGCGACCGGGCCCGCGGTCTGCCGCTCGACCGTCGCCCGCGTCTCGGCCCGTCGCTCGCGCGCCGGCTCGGGCGCGGCACCTGTGTGCCGCTCGCGGAGCAGGCGCAGCGCGTCGCGCACCTCGGCGCGAAGCTCGGGCGGCTCGAGCGGAATGGCCCTCCCGTTCTGACGCAGGATCCAGGACACGAGCGGCCCGAGCGTCGCGTACGAGGTCTCGAACACCCCGTCGACCACGGCTCCAGCGTCCGCGAGGGTGCGGTGGACCCACCAGGCCGTGTCCCCCTGAACGCCGATCCGCGCCACGCCCGCCCGCTGCCCGATCTGCCACGGGCGCGCGATGCGGTAGGCCTCGACGTCGAAGTCGGCCGGCAGGCGGAAGTCGCGCTCGCGTCGCGTCGCGAATCGGATGTCCGAGCGGATCCTCGCGACCCGAAACGTCCGTGTCGCGTCGCGATCGAGGTCGTGACCGACGACGTACCAGACGCCTTCGTCGAGCCGCAGCGCGTAGGGATTGAGCCTGCGCTCGGTCTCGCGGTCGCGCGCGGGCGACCAGTAGCGGAACTGGATCGTGCGCTGCTTCGAGATCGCCGCCTCGAGCTTCGAGAGCCGGGCCGCCAGCTCGGGCGAGTAGTCGGGGGCCGTGACGCGCACGCGCTCGGCCGTCGCCGTCGGCGCATGCCTGAAGCCGGGGCGGCCGAGGGCGAGATTCTGGAGCGCGAGCCGGAGCGGCTCCGCGTACGCGAACTTGCCCTCGAGCGTGTAGAGCGCGGTCTGCAGTGCCGCGAGCTCGTCCTCGTCGAGGTCGAGCTGGCCGAGGAAGTAGTTCTCCGACCGGAGGGTGTAGAGCTCCTCGCCGGTGAACTCGTCCCGCTGTGAGGTCAGCGGCACCCCGAGCGCGGTCAGCTCGGCGCGGTCGGAGTAGAACCTGCGCGCGAACGCCTCGTCCGACATCTCGGAGTACCCCTCGACGTTGCCCTTGACGTCTCGGGCGGTGAGCGGACGCCGCTCTGCCATCAGGAAGGCGACGAGGGAGAGCTGCCGGATCAGCTTGTCGGCGTCGTGGGACATGGGAAGTGAGCCTACCCCTCGATCTGGATCCGGGCAGGTTGGATTGCGGAGCGATCGAAGATGCTCAGGCGGCCCGGGCGGCCGCGAGCGTCGTGCGCTCGAGATGCTGGTGCGACGGGCAGTAGTCGCGCCCGGGGAGGGGCGTGCGCTGGCACGCCTTGCCCTTGCGGGTCGTGGCCTTGCAGCGGCTGACGCCTCCGTCGAGCAGCCCGGCTTCGAGCTGGGTCTCGATGAAGCCGACCGCCGCGGTGACGCCCTCCTTCACGGCCCAGGCGACGTGCGCCTGCGCGGTGATCGGGAAGTACCGCCGGATGTCCTGGAAGAGCGACCGATCCGGCCGCGCGAAGTACTGCGGATCGTGCGCGAGGCGAGACATCGTCTCCTCGCATTCGCACAGCACGGCGCGCCGGTATTCGAGACGCGTCGAGTCGTCCACGTAGGGGTCGATCAGGTCTTTGATCGAGCGGTAGATCGCTCGCGAGTACTGATACATGCACGACTGAAGCTGCGCGAGGTGGGCCTCCATACGGATCCGTCTCCCGTCCGTCGTTCGCCTGGCCGCTCGTCTCCGAGGGCGGCCGGAGCCTGTCCGAGCGCGAGTCTATCGGGTTCGGGCCGATGTTACAAACTCGTCACGATCGTTGTCTGGATTGCGGACGCGTTCCCGTGCCCTGTCTCGTCCGAGCTCGCCGTCGTCAGGGCTCGATGCGCTGGACTCGCGCGCCCTTCACCGCGGCCCGGGCTCGCCGGAGTGATCCGGTCGCGTCCGCCTCGCTCTGGTAGCGGCCGGAGAACGTCATCCAGTAGCCCGGTCGCAGGCTGGCGAACCGCGAGGAGTCGAGGACGCCGACGCGGGTCAGTCCGTGTGTCCGCGCCTGCTGTGCGACGGCGACGGCCCCGTCGCGGCCCTTGGCCTTCGGGATCGAGGCGAGGACGATCGTCCACCCGTCGCGCGCCCGCGGCCAGACGACGAGCCGGCTCCGCGGCTCGACGTCGGGGGTGCGCGCGGTGACGCTTCCGCCGGTCGCGGTCAGGATCGGCTCGGGGCCGGTGTCGTCGGCCGCCACGGCGACCGCGACGGCGGCTCCCGCGCATGCGATCGCGGCGAGCCCGGCGATGCGCAGCCGCAGCGCTCGGGTCTCGGTCGGAAGTGCCCCGAGCCGTCGGCGGCCGGGCTGTCGGAGGCCGCACTCCAGGCAGTACTCCTGCCCTGCGGCGATCGGGGCTCGGCAGCGGGGGCAGGCCGAGGACTCGGCGCTCACGCCGAGGTGTCCTCGAGGGCGACCGCTTCGACGTCGAACGCACGCCCGCAGCTCGGGCAGAAGCGCGCGCCGATCAGGATCGGCGCACCGCAGACGCAGATCGCCCGTTGCCGGCGGCGCAGGCCGGCGCCCTTCAGGTGCGCGTCGATCTCGGAGACGCGGGCCTCGATCGCGACGAGCTCTGCGCACCGCTCGACGACGAGCGCCTCGTTGAAGTGGTCGCGGCGGTACATCTCGAGCGTGAGCCCACCCAGGTCCCGCAGGCGGTCCTCCCGCAGGAGGAGCAGCGCGCGCCGCTCGCGCCGGAGGTCGCTCGCGGCGGGAGCGGGTGGCTGGCGGTTGAAGAGCGGCACGGGGCGGAGGTTAGCCTCACCGGCGGCAGGAACTAGAGCTGGAGGACGACGAGGCGCTCCTCGGTCATCTCCCGCACTGCCCAGGCCGGCCCCTCGCGCGTGTTGCCCGATTCCTTGACGCCGCCGTAGGGCATCTGGTCGGCGCGGAAGGTCGGGGCCTCGTTGACGGTGACACCGCCGAACTCGAGGCTTCGCGCGGCGAGGAGCGCGGTGCGCACGTTCGCCGTGAAGATCCCCGCCTGGAGGCCGTAGCGAGTGCTGTTCGCGCCGTCGATCGCCTCGTCGAGCGTCGCGTAGGGCTGGAGCGTGCAGACGGGCCCGAACGCCTCGTCGCACGCGAGCCGCGAGTCGTTCGGCGGCCGTTCGACGACGGTCGGGGAGAGCAGCTCGCCGACGAGCTCTCCACCCGTCAGAATCGTCGCGCCGCCGGCACGCGCTTCCTCGATCCACTCCAGTACGCGGTCGCGGTCGTCGCGGCTGATCAGCGGGCCGACATCCGTGTCCTCGTCCGCCGGGTCGCCGACCCTGAGCGCCTCGACGCGCGGCACGAACGCGGAGCGGAAGGCGTCGTAGACGTCCTCGTGGACGAAGATCCGCTGCACCGAGATGCAGCTCTGGCCGGCGAACGAGAAGGCGTTCGCGGCACAGCGGGCGGCGGCGTCGTCGACGTCGGCGTCGGGCTCGACGATGACCGGTGTCGCGTTGCCGAGCTCGAGGTTGACGCGCTTGCGCGGTGCGCGCTCGCGGAGTTGCCAGCCTACGGCTCCCGAGCCGGTGAACGTGAGCAGCGCGACGCGCGGGTCCTCGACGATCACGTCGCCGATCTCGGAGGACGGGCCGACGAGGACGTTCAGCCAGCCCGCAGGCAGGCCCGCGTCGTGCTCGAGCTCCGCGAGGAAGAGCGCCGAGAGGGGCGTCTGCGAGGCGGGCTTGAGAACCACGGCGCAACCGGCCGCGAGCGCCGGCGCGATCTTGTGCGCGACGAGGTTGAGCGGGAAGTTGAACGGGCTGATCGCGCCGACCACGCCGACCGGGAGCCGCATCGTGAACGCGAGCTTTCCCTCGCCCGCCTGCGAGGCGTCCATTGGGACCATCTCGCCCGCGAGCTTCCGCGCCTCGACCGCCGCCATCGTGTAGGTCGACATCGCCCGCGCCACCTCGACCCGGGCGGCCTTGAGCGGCTTCCCCGCCTCGGCCGCGATCTGGCGTGCGGCCTCGTCGGCCCGCTTGCCGATCGCACCGGCCACGCGTACGAGGATCTCGGCGCGCTTGTGCGCCGGGAGCGGCTCGCGCATCGCCGCCTCGGCTGCGTCGATCGCGGCGCGCGCCTCGGCGGCGCCCGCCCTCGGCACGCGCGCGAGGAGCGACCCGTCGTACGGCGAGGCGACCTCGACCCAGTCGCCGGTCTCGACCCATTCGCCGTTCAGGAGCAGCTTCCGCTCGGTCGCCGTCACGGCCACGCCTCCACTCTACGCCCGCCGTGCGGTGCTACGTTCACGCCATGACCGACGCGCTCATCGTCGACGCGATCCGCACGCCCATCGGGCGGCGGAACGGCGCCCTTGCAGGCGTGCGCGCGGAGGAGCTCGCCGCGCAGACGCTCAACGGCCTCGTCGCCCGGCTCGACCTCGACCCCGCAGAGATCGAGGACGTGCAGATGGGCTGCGTCAGCCAGGTCGGCGAGCAGGCGCTCAACGTCGCGCGCATGTCGTTGCTCGTCGCGGGGTGGCCCGAGACCGTGTGCGGCACGTCCGTCGACCGTCAGTGCGGCTCGTCGATGCAGACGGCCTTCAACTCCGCCGCCGCCGTCCAGGCCGGCCACCTCGACGTCGTCGTCGCCTCGGGCGTCGAGTCGATGTCCCGCGTCCCGATGGGATCGAACCTCACGGCGAACGGCTTCGAGGGCTTCTCGCCGAAGCTCTACGAGCACTGGGAGGTCGTGCCGCAGGGCATCTCCGCCGAGGTCATCGCCGACGAGTGGGATCTCTCCCGCGAGGCGCTCGACGAGTACTCGTACGAGTCGCATCGCCGTGCGATCGCGGCGATCGACGAAGGGCGCTTCGAGCGGGAGATCATCCCGGTCGAGGTCGGGGCCGGGGGCGCTGCCGTGCTCGTCGCCACCGACGAAAACCCGCGCCGCGACACGTCGCTCGAGAAGCTCGCCTCGCTCCAGCCGGCGTTCAAGGAGGGCGGCAAGATCACCGCCGGCAACTCGAGCGCGATCGTGGACGGTGCCGCGGCGATGCTCGTGACGAGCGACGGGGCGGCGTCCCGGCTCGGCCTCGAGCCGCGCGCCCGGTTCCTGTCGTTCGGGCTTGCGGGCGTCGACCCGTATCGCATGCTCCACGGGAACCCGCCCGCGTGCGCGCGCGCGCTCGCGAAGGCGGGCCTGACGTGGGACGACATTGCCGTGATCGAGGTCAACGAGGCGTTCGCCTCGGTCGTCCTCCAGTTCCTGAAGGACACCGGCCTCCACGACCGCTGGGAGGCGGGCGACGTCAACCCGAACGGCAGCGGCATCTCGCTGGGTCACCCACTCGGCGCCACGGGCGCCCGGATCACCGCGACCCTGCTCGCGGAGCTCGAGCGGCGCCAGGCCCGCTACGGCGTCGCTTCGATGTGCATCGGCCAGGGCCAGGCGATCGCCGCGGTGATCGAGCGCCTCTGAGCCCGCTTACGGCTCGACGAGCTCCCGCTCGACGTCCGCGCTGACCTCGCGGGCGATCTCCACGAAGGCGCGCGCCGCGGGGGAGCGGTGCCGGTCGCGGTGCCAGACCACGGCGATGACGCGCCGCGGCACCTTGGGCACGAGGCGCAGCACGCGTACGCGCTCGTCGCCCGGTGCGACGGCGAGGAGCGGCATCAACGCGGCGCCGAAGCCGGCGGCCACGAGGCCCTGGAGGGTGCCGTTGTCGTCGGAGCGGAACCCGTAGTCGAGCTCGTAACCGCGCTCGTGGAGCTCGTCCTCCACGACGGTTCCACTCGCGCAGCTGTTCGAGCCGATCAGGACGTGGTCGCCGAGGTCGTCGAGCGAGGCCGACTTGCGCTCCGCGAGCGGGCTGTCGCCCGGGACCACGAGCACGTACGGGTCGCTCATCAGCGTGGTGGCCTCGAAGGGGCCGTCGGGCAGTGGCGGGCTGCAGAACGCGAGATCGAGCTCACCGGACTCGATCGCGGCGAAGAGCTCGGGATCCGTCGCCGGCTCGGAGAGCCCGAGCTCGATCCCGGGCCAGTCGGCGCGGAAGCGGCGCATGACGCCGGGAAGCACGCGGGCGCCCGTCGACTGGTAGGTGCCGACTCGGAGCGTGCCGGTCTCGCCGGCACGGAGCGCGGCGATGTCCGCCCGCGCAGCGTCGAGCCGGGCGACGATCGCCTCGGCGTGGCGCAGGAGCAGCTTGCCGGCCTCCGTGAGCGAGACGGCGCGAGGCCCGCCGGGGCGTTCGACGAGCGTCTCGCCGACGAGCTTCTCGAGCGTCGCGATCTGCTGGCTCACCGCGGACTGCGTGTAGCCGAGGCGGTCGGCCGCCCGGCCGAACGAGCCTTCGCGCGCGACCGCGTCGAGCGCGGCGAGGTGGCGCACCTCCACGCCGAGCCATTGATCAGGTTGCGTAATGGTACTCATGAAAACCTCGACTTGATCTAATAGTGCCTGCACAGCACAATGGAGGCATGGAAATCGCACTGGTCGTCTTCCTGCTCGTCGTCGGACCGCTCGCGCTCCTCGCGGGGCGCGACTCGCGGATCGACGACGTCGACCGGCGCCGGCACTACCACGGCTGAGCCCTCCACCGCCGTAGGTCGCCGTCGGCCGGCGTCGCTAGATTCCCGCCCGTGGCGGTGCAGCGCATCGGCGTCGTCGGGCTCGGCGCCATGGGTTCCGGCATCGCGCAGGTCGCGGCCGAGGCCGGCTTCGAGGTCGTGGGGCGTGAGGTCGCCGACGATCTCGCACGCGCCGCGAGCGACCGTATCGGGCACTTCCTGACGCGCAAGGTCGAGAAGGGACAGCGCACCCAGGAGGAGCGCGACGCAGTGCTCGAGCGCCTCGACACCACGACCGAGCTCGACGCGTTGCGGGACTGCGACCTCGTGATCGAGGCGATCGTCGAGGAGCTCGACCCCAAGCGGGCGCTCTTCGCCGAGCTCGAGCGGATCTGCCGCCCCGAGACGGTGCTCGCGACGAACACGTCTGCGCTCTCGGTCACCGAGATCGCGGCCGCGACGCTATCGCCCGAGCGGGTCGTGGGGATGCACTTCTTCAACCCTGCGCCGCTGATGCCGCTCGTCGAGGTCGTCCGCGCCGAGCTCTCGTCGGACGCGGCGGTCGCGACGGCCCTCGAGGTCGTCGAGCGGCTCGGCAAGGTCGCGGTCCCGTGCCACGACACGCCCGGCTTCGTCGTCAACCGGGTCCTGATCCCCCTGCTCAACGACTGCGTCCGCGTCCTCGACGAGGCGCGGGTGACGCCCGAGTCGCTCGACGCGGCGATGACGAGCGGCGCCGGCTGGCCGATGGGGCCGTGCACGCTCGTCGACCTCGTCGGCATCGACGTGCACGTGCACGCGTCGGAGGCGCTCTACGAGAAGCTGCGTGAGCCGCGGATGGCACCTCCGCCGCGGCTCGTCGCGATGCGGAACGCCGGCCTGCTCGGCCGCAAGTCCGGGCGCGGCTTCTACTCGTACGAGTAGCCGCGCGGGCTGTCCGCGCTCCCGAGCCGGCGCGCGAGCGCGTTCGCGCCGACCGTGTCGGTCAGCCCGTGCGCCACGATCGACGAGAGGATCGTGAACGAGGCGATCTCGAAGACGAGCGTGCGGTTCAGGTCCGTCGACCCGAGGACGAGGAGCGCGAACAACATCGACGCGACTCCTTTCGGGCCGAACCACGCGATGAACAGCTTGTTCGGCACCGCCTCCTGCACGGGGAGGAAGGCGAGGAGCACCGCGGCGGGCCGGGCCACGAGAAGCGCAAAGGCGACGAACAGCGCAAGGCGCGCGGTCGACCCGTTCCAGCCGACCGAGACGATCAGCGCCCCGAACACCGTGAACGTGATCACCTGGAAGAGCGCGCTCAGGCTCTCGTTGAACTCGAGCACCTCCTCGGGGAGCGAGTGCCGCGCGACGGCGAGAGCGATCCCCGCGACGAAGACGGCGATCAGCCCGTTCCCCCAGCCAGTCTCCTCGGCGATGCCGAAGGCGAGGAACGCGAGGGCGAGCGCGTAGATCCCGAGATACCGGTGCTCGACGCCGCGTGGGAGCCGTCGCAGCAGCCACGCGCCGCCCACGGCGAGGAGGATGCCGACGGCCGCGCCGGCGAGCGTCTCGCCGGCGAGCCGCGCCCCCTCGCCGCCCGCGCTCTCCGCCCCGGTCGCCAGTGCGAGGAAGAAGAGGACGAAGGGCAGCGCGAGCCCGTCGTTGAGCCCGGATTCCAGGTTGAGCGTGTGGCGCACGGTCGGAGGGAGGCGATCGTCGTTGACGACCGTCGAGGTGACGACCGGGTCGGTGGGCGAGAGGACCGCCCCGAGGAGGAACGCCTCCTCCCACGAGAGCGCGGGGAAGAGCGCCCGCGCTGCGAGCGCCAGCAGGACCATCGTGACGGGCATCGCCACGACGAGGGCGAGGGCGGTCGGTGTCCAGTGGTTGCGCAGCAGCTCGTTCTCGACGACGAGGCCGTCGGCGAACAGCGTGAGGACGAGCGCGAGCTCGACGACGTAGAGGACGCTCTTCGCCGCGGGGTCGACTTCCACGACGTCGAGTTGCGCGAGGACGATTCCCGCCCCGACGGACAACACCGAGATGGAGAGCACCGTCCCTCGGAACCAGCCCGAGAGCGCCGCGGCCGCCAGCAGGAGCGCACCGATCACGAGCAGCGCGAGCTCGAACGAGATGTCCACGGTCGCACGACTCTACGCGGCGCCGCGAACGGCGGCCGCCGCGGCGCACGCCCGTCGGCTTACACTTTCCTTACGCGCGTCTCACCCCCAACCAACGCGCCGTGCCGATACTGCTGGCACGCATGCGCCTGCTGCCGGTCATCCTTGTCGTGCTCGCGATCGCCGTCCCGGCAGGGTTTGCGGCGGCCGAGCCCGCCGGCTCGCTCTCGATCGAGGGCGGGCGCGGAACCGTCGTCCTCAAGGGCAAGGGCATCGTGATCGGCCGGCTCGACCGGGGCGAGGTGCAGATCGTCGACGCGTCCCCGCTCGACGAGTGGAGCCCGCGCGTCAACGGCGTCCCGCGCGGACGCACCGTCTGGACGCGCGGCAAGGACATCAACTTCTACGTCCCCGGAGGCCGCTACAAGATCACCGTGCGCGGCGATGGCTTCTCGATCTCGGCGCGCGGACAGGGAAGCGCATCTCTGAACGGCCGGCCCGACGCGACGGGCGCCACCGGCAGCTACGCCGTCGGCGACGACCCCCCCGCCGCGATCCCCACCGCGGTGACGGTCCCCTACGGGCCGCCTCTCGTGATCGGCGCTCCCGTCGTCACGAAAGGCCTCGCGCCGTGACGCAGCCACAGACCGTGCTCGTCGTCGAGGACGAGCAGTCGATCGCGTCGTTCGTCTCCCTCTACCTCAAGAATGCGGGCTACGGCGTCCGCGCGGTCGGCACGGGCTCGGGCGCGCTCAACGCCGTCGCCGCCGAGATGCCGTCGCTGATCGTGCTCGACCTGAACCTTCCGGACATGGACGGGATCGAGATCTGCCGGCGCATCCGCAAGAGCTCCGACGTCCCGATCATCATGCTCACCGCCCGCGACGAGGACGTCGACAAGATCATCGGGCTCGAGGTCGGCGCCGACGACTACCTCACGAAGCCGTTCAACCCGCGCGAGCTCGTGGCGCGCGTGAAGAGCGTTCTCCGCCGCGCGACCTCTGACCGGCGCATCGACGAGGGCGACGAGATCCGCCACGGCGACCTACTCATCAACTCGGGACGACGCGAGGTGCTCGTCGGCGACACCGAGATCCAGCTCGCGCCGAAGGAGTTCGACCTCCTGTGGGAGCTCCTCGACCACCGCGGGATCGTGCTCACGCGCGACCAGCTGCTCGAGCGCGTCTGGGGCTACACCTTCGCGGGCGACACGCGCACCGTGGACGTCCACGTCCGACAGATCCGCCGCAAGCTCGGCGACGCGTCGCCGATCGTGACCGTCTGGGGCGTCGGCTACAAGGTCGCCTCCGAGCGCACCGCCGCGCCGACGGCGTAGCCCCGGCCGACATGCGCGCGCCGCCGCTTCGGCTGCAGCCTCCGAGTCGCGGCGTACGCTTCACGGTGATGCCCGGCTCGCTGCGTCTCCGGCTGCCGGCCCTCTTCCTGCTCGGGATCGTCCTCGCGGGCGTGGTCGCCGCGCTCATCGCGGTGCAGCTCTTCCAGGGCTACACGCGAAGCCGGTCGTTCGAGGAGCTCGGGCGCGAGGCGAGAGGGATCGCGCGTCTCTACGGGGACGCCGCGCTGCGCGCGACGGACGAAGGGACGCCTGCGCCGGACTTCGCGCCGGACGCGCTCGAGCTCGCGACCGGTGACCAGCTCTTCTACGTCGGGGCTCCGGCGTTCCCGGGGCAGGAGTCGGGCCTGCAGCGGCTTCCGGAGTCGTCCGTGCCTCGGGCGGTGCTCGCGACGAACCGCTCGCTCGAGTTCGAGTTCACGCCGCCGGGCCAGAACCGCACCTACCTGGCGGCGTCGCAGCCTGTCCGGCTCGAGCGTGGGGGGCAGGCGATCGGCGCGATCATCGTCGCGAAGGCGCAGGATGTCGTCCGCGACCAGTGGCTGCCGCTCGTCGCGAGGCTCGCCGCCGCGTTCGCGATCGGCGGCCTCCTCGCCTGGCTGCTCGGCGCCTGGCTCTCGCGGCGCATCAGCGGGCCGGTCGAGGCGCTCGCGAAGGCTTCGGACGAGATCGCGAGCGGGAACTACGCCGTCCAGGTGCCGGTCGGCCGCGGCGGCGACGAGATCTCCCACCTCTCCGAGCGCTTCAACCAGATGGCCGCCCGTCTCGCGGCGACCGAGGAGCGCGAGCGTCAGTTCCTCATGTCGGTCTCGCACGAGCTGCGGACGCCGCTGACGGCGATCAAGGGCCACGTCGACGCGCTGCGCGACGGCCTCGTCGATGACCCGGAGCTCGTCGCCGCGTCGCTCGAGGTGGTCGCGAACGAGGCAACCCGTCTCGAGCGGCTCGTCGGGGACGTGCTCGACCTCGCGAAGCTGCGCGCGCACCGCTTCACCGTGCAGACGGAGGAGGTCGACATGGGCCACCTCGTCGAGCATGCGTACGGGTCGTTCGGCGACGAGGCGCGGCGGCGGGAGATCGACTACGCGCTGCGCGGCGCCGACGGGGCGCCGACGATCATCACCGACGGCGACCGCGTGCTCCAGGTGATCACGAACCTGCTCAAGAACGCCTTCCGCTGGACCCCTGACGGCGGCACGATCGGCGTCACCCTCGGCGCGGCGAACGGCACGGTCCGCGTCGACGTCACCGATACGGGGCCGGGCATCTCGCCCGAGGACGCCCAGCGGATCTTCAGCCCGTTCGTCTCGTCGGACACCCAGGGGACGGGCCTCGGGCTGCCGATCGCGAAGGAGCTCGCGGGCGCGCTCGGCGGGCGGATCGAGCTGGAGGCGGCAGAGGGCGGCGGCAGCCGCTTCAGGCTCGTGCTGCCCATGCGAACGCTGGCGTAGCGCCCCGCGGCGTCCCGACGCCGTAGAGTCGGGCCCATGGTTGACCCGGCCACGGCCCCGGCGACGGTCGTCGACCTACCCGGACGGCGGACGCCGGTCATCGCCGCGTTCGTCGCGCTGCGGCCGCGGCAGTGGACGAAGAACCTGCTGCTCTTCGCGGGGATCATCTTCGCCGCGAAGCTCGGCGACGCCGTCCGCTGGGTCGAGGCTCTCACGGCCTTCGTCGCCTACTGCGCCGCCTCGAGCGCGGCGTACCTCGTCAACGACGTCCGCGACGTCGACGCCGACCGCCTCCATCCGGTCAAGCGCGCGCGGCCGGTTGCGCGGGGCGAGCTGGCTCCTCGGACGGCGCTCGTGCTCGCGGCAAGCCTCGCCGTCCTCGCCCTCTCGCTGACGGCGGCGCTCGGCGCGGCGTCGCTCGCGTGCATGGCCGCCTTCGCGTCGCTGCAGGCCGCGTACTCGCTCCGGCTGAAGGCGCTCGAGCTCGTCGACGTGATCGCGATCGCCGGCCTCTTCGTCCTCCGCGCCGCCGCGGGGGCGATCGCGGTCGACGTCCCCATCTCGCAGTGGCTGCTGCTCTGCACGTTCCTGCTCGCGCTGTTCCTCGCGCTCGCGAAGCGGAGGGCCGAGCTCGGGCTCGAGGGCGTCCGCGCGCGAGCAACGCTCGAGGGCTACACGCCCGCGCTCGTCGACCAGCTCCTCGGGATCGTCGCCGCGGCGACGATCGCCGCGTACGCCGGCTACACCCTCGCGGCTCACGACACGCGGTGGCTCATCGCGACGCTGCCGCTCGTCGTGTACGGGCTCTTCCGCTACCTGCTCCTGCTTCACCGGCGGGGCCTCGGCGAGGAGCCGGAGACGCTCCTCGTCGAGGACCTGCCGTTGCTCGTCACGGTCGCGGCCTGGGCGGCCGCGTGCGCCGTGATCCTCGCGGTGACCTAGGTTGCCTTGCTAGGCGACGGCCGCCTGGTCGGGCGGTCGTTGTGCCTCGCGGCCGGTCGGCAGCCGCACGACCGCGCCTTCGATTCCCTCCTCGAGCCGGCGGAGCCGCTGGTCGACGCCGTTCCAGCCCGCCGACACGAGGTCGACGAGGATCGCGAGGTCGTCGATCCGCGCGTTTCGCTCTGCGAGCAGCTCCTGCTCGAGCCGCTCGAGCCGCCGCAACGCCTGGTTCACCCCGCCCCGGATCTCCGCGAGGCTGCGGCTGACCGGGACGACCTCCCGCGCGATGCCGTCGCGCACCGCGATACCCACTTGCTTCGGCAGCGAGCTCTCGAGCTCGTCGGCGACGTGCGCCAGACGCATCACCTCGGCTCGCGCCCGTTCGAGCGCTGCGTCGAGCTTGGCCTGGCCCATGCCGTCCGTCCGAGCCTCGGCCACCCTCCGCCGGGCTCTTTCCAGCACCTGTTCGTCCATTGGCCCAGGATACTCTCGCGGCAGGATGAGGTCATCCGAGCTCGACTACGACCTTCCGGCCGAGCTCGTCGCCCAGCGACCCACCGAGCGGCGCGACGCGTCGCGGCTCCTGGTGCACGACCGTCGCACCGGCGAGACCCGTCACAGGACGTTCGCCGAGCTCCCCGAGGAGGCCGCCGGCCACCTCGTGGTCGTCAACGACACGCGCGTCGTCCCCGCGCGGCTGCGCCTCAGGCGAAAGACGGGAGGAGAGGTCGAAGTGCTCCTCGTCGAGCCGCTCGGCGACGGTGCGTGGGAGGCACTGGCCCGCCCCTCGCGCCGTCTCCGCGCCGGCGAGCGGCTCCGGGCGAGTGACACAGTGTCACTTGGCTCGTCCGTCGAGCTCCTCGAGGAGCTCGACGGCGGGAGGTGGCGGGTCGCGGTCGAGGGCGAGCCGGCCGGCGAGCTGCCGCTCCCGCCCTACATCCACGAGCGGCCGGACGACCCCGAGCGCTACCAGACCGTCTACGGCGACGCGCCAGGCTCGGCCGCCGCCCCGACCGCGGGGCTCCACTTCACGCCCGAGCTGCTCGCACGCCTCGACCACGAGCGGATCACGCTGCACGTCGGGCTCGACACGTTCAGGCCGCTCACCGCCGAGACCGTCGAGGAGCACGAGATCCACGGCGAGCGCTACCGCGTCGACCCGGGCGCCTGGAACCGGATCGACGTGGCCGAGCGGGTCCTGGCCGTGGGAACGACGACCACACGCGTGCTCGAGACCCTCGCGCGCGGCGGGCCGCTCGAGGGCCGCTCGGATCTCTACATCACGCCCGGGTTCGAGTTCCGCCGCGTCGACGCGCTCCTGACGAACTTCCACCTTCCCCGCACGACGCTGCTCGCGCTCGTGATGGCCTTCGCGGGCGTCGAGCGGACGCGGGGGCTCTACGCGCTCGCTATCCGCGAGCGGTACCGCTTCTACTCGTTCGGCGACGCGATGCTGCTGTTCTGAGGGGCCATGTCTGGGCCCGACATGCGTTGTGCATGTTAACATGCTCTCAGCATGGGCAACATCCAGATCCGAAACGTGCCTCCTGGACTGCACCGCGAGCTCAAGCTGCGCGCGGCTCGCGCCGACATGACGCTGTCGGACTACCTGTTGCGGCTGGTCGAGCGTGATGCGGCGCGTCCGACGCGCGCCGAGATGCTGGCGAGGCTCGCATCACTGCCGCGACCGGATCTCCACGATGAGCCCGCCGACGCAGTGCGGTCGATTCGTGACGAAACATGATCGTCGTCGACTCGTCCGCGGTCGTCGACCTGCTCGCCGGAGGCCACGAGCGAGCGACGTGGGTGGCCGAGAAGATTCGCGACGCCGAGGCACTGGCGGCCCCGCATCTCGTCGACGTGGAGGTGGTGGGGGCGCTTCGCCGGCTCGTGAACGCGGGATACGTGTCATCGGAGGACGCGTACCGTGCGGTCGGCGATCTCCTGCAGCTCGATCTCGAGCGGTATCCGCATCTGGATCTCGTCGACCGGGCGTGGAGCCTCCGCGACCGCCTTTCGATGGGGGACGCGATCTTCGTCTCGCTCGCCGAGGCGCTCGCCGCGCCGCTCCTGACGACCGACGGGCGCCTTGGGCGAACGCACGGACTGGACGCAGAGATCATCGCCCCCTCGTGAGCTTCGTCCTCGAGGCAACGGACGGCGCCGCCCGCGCCGGCGTCATCCGGACCGCGCACGGAGAGATCCGGACGCCGGCGTTCATGCCCGTCGGCACGAAAGGAACGGTCAAGACGCTCCTGCCCGGGGAGGTCGCGGCGCTCGGGGCGGACGTCGTCCTCGGCAACACGTACCACCTCCACTTCCGGCCGGGGGAGGACGTGATCGAGGCGCTCGGCGGCCTGCACGCGTTCACGGGCTGGAGCGGGCCGATCCTCACGGACTCGGGCGGCTTCCAGGTGTTCTCGTTGCGCGACACGCTCGCCGAGGTCGACGACGACGGCGTCACCTTCCGGTCCGTCTACGACGGCAGCCTCGAGCGGCTCACGCCGGAGCGCGTCGCCGAGATCCAGCGGCGGCTCGGCTCCGACATCGCGATGTGCCTCGACATCTGCCCTCCGGCGAGCGTCTCACGGCGAGAGCACGAGGAGGCGGTGCGCCGCACGCAGCTGTGGGCGGAGCGTCAGGTCGACGCGCGGCGCGCCGAGGGCCAGCTTCGCTTCGGGATCGCCCAGGGAGGCACCGACCCGGACCTGCGCGGACGCTCGATCGGGAGCATCGCCGCGCTTCCGTTCGACGGCTTCGCGCTCGGCGGGCTCGCGGTCGGGGAGAGCAGGGAGGAGATGCTCGCCACCGTCGCGTGGGCGGCGCCGGCGCTCCCGGGCGACCGCCCGCGGTACTTCATGGGCCTCGGCGACGCAGAGGGCATCCTCGAGGTCGTCGCGAGGGGAATCGACATGTTCGACTGCGTGCTTCCGACGCGGACGGCGCGCACCGGCTCCGCGCTCACGGCCCGCGGGCGGCTCAACCTCCGGAACGCCCGCTTCGCGCGCGATCCGCGGCCGCTCGAGGAAGGGTGCGGCTGCCCCGCATGCGGCGCGGGCTTCTCGCGCGCGTTCGTGCGACATCTCGTCAACCAGCAGGAGATCTCGGGCCTGCGGCTGCTCACCCTGCATAATCTGTGGTTCACACTGCGACTGACCGCCGGTGCGCGGGACGCGATCATCCGCGGTGCGTTCGACGACTATCGCGCCGACGCGCTCGCCTCGCTCGCCGCCGGCCCGGAGGAGGAAACTTGGCAACACTGATTCTGCTCGCCGCGATGTTCGTCCTGCTGTGGGCGCTTCTGATCCGCCCGCAGCGGCGCAAGCAGATGGAGCAGCAGCAGTTGCTCGCGTCGATCGAGCCCGGCGACGAGGTGCTGACCGTCGGCGGCATCTACGGCATCGTCACGGACGTCGACGACGAGGACGACCTGATCGTCGAGATCGCGGAGGGCATCCAGGTGCGGGTCGCGCGGCGCGGGGTCGGCGGCGTCGTCAAGCCCGACGAGGAGGGCTCGGAGGACGAGGAGCACGAAGAAGACGCGGTCGAGGCCGCGGTTCGTGAAGATGACGTTGTCGACTCCGAGGAAATCGTGAAGTCGGAGGACGCGGAGGACACCGCGGCGCTCGAGCGCCGCTAACCTGATCGGCCGCACATGACCCGTCGCGCAGCAGTCTTCGTCGTCGCGCTCGTCGCGGCGGCCCTTGTCGGCGTCGCGCTGCTCGCCGTGCCGGGATCTCCGCTCGAGCAGCGCCCGACGCTCGGTCTCGACCTCCAGGGAGGTCTCGAGGTCACGTTGCAGGCCGTGCCGCCGCAGGACCGGAAGCTGACGAAGGAGGACCTCGACCGGTCGGTCTCGATCATGCGCTCCCGTGTCGACAAGCTCGGCGTCGCGGAGCCCGAGATCAGGACGCAGGGGTCGGACCAGATCTCGATCCAGCTGCCGGGCGTCAAGGATCCCGCCGCGGCCGCCGGGATCATCGGCAAGACGGCCCAGCTCGAGCTGTTCGACCTCGAGCGCGACCTCGTCTCGCCGTCGATCGACGCGCGAACGAGGCAGCCGATCGCGACGCCGAAGCTCTACGACCTGCTCGCCGGCCAGCAGGCGCTCGCGTCGAAGGGCACGCCCGACACGTACTACGTCTTCCGGACGAAGGGCAAACAGCTCGTCCGCGGCCCCGTGCAGTCGAAGCGGGCCGCGCTTGCGAAGTGGGGCGGCAAGGTGCCGCCCGGCCACAAGCTGTTCGCGGTGCCGCCGGAGACCGTCGTCGTCAGCTGCGGCGCCGGCGCGGTCGTCTGCCCCGGCGTCGCGCAGACGAACCCGACGGCGAGGTCCTGGTACCTCATGCGCTACACGCCGCCCGAGGTCCCCGAGATGACGGGCGAGGACCTGAAGCTCTCGGGCACGAGGCAGGACTTCGACACGCGCACCGGCGAGCCGATCGTGCTGATGGACTTCACAAGCCGCGGCGGCGACACGTTCGAGCGCATCACGCGCGACATCGCGCAGCGCGGCAAGCTCCTCTACAACACGGTCGGCGGCGGCCAGGGCGACCACAGCCCGTTCCTCCAGCACTTCGCGATCGTGCTCGACCGCGAGATCAGGTCGTGGCCGACGATCGACTTCCAGGAGTACCCGGGCGGAATCACCGGCTCGAACGGCGCGCAGATCTCGGGCCTCCAGAGCGTCAAGGAGGCAAAGGACCTCGCCCTCGTGCTCCAGACGGGTGCCCTGCCCGTGGAGTTCCGGACGCTCGACCAGACCGCGATCTCGGCGACGCTCGGGAAGGACTCGCTGCAGGAGGCGAAGACGGCGGCGATCGTCGGCCTCCTCGCGGTCGCGATCTTCCTGCTCGTCGTCTACCGCTTCCTCGGTCTCGTCGCGGTCGTCGGCCTCACCGTGTACGCCGCCTTCCTCTACGCGGCGATCCTGATCTTCAACGTGACGCTCACCCTCCCCGGCATCGCCGGCCTCGTGCTGACACTGGGGGTGGCCGCCGACGCGAACATCGTCATCTTCGAGCGCATCAAGGAAGAGGTGCGCGCGGGGCGATCCGTCCGCGCCGCAATCCACACGGGCTACACGAAGGGCTTCGCCACCATCGTCGACGCGAACGTCGTCACCGCGATCACGGCACTTGTCCTGTTCGCGGTCGCGACGGCCAGCGTGCGCGGGTTCGCGCTCATGCTGCTCATCGGTACGGCGATGTCGATGCTGACGGCGGTCCTCGCGACACGCGCGTTCCTCGCGGTGCTCGCAGGGCTCAAGATGCTCGACAGCCCGAGGCTGATGGGCGCCGCCGGCGGCGGCATCCCGCGCTGGCTGAAGGCCGACTACATCGGCCGCCGCAACACCTGGTTCGCGATCTCGGCCTCCGTCCTCCTGATCTCGCTCGGCGCGATCGCGTTCAAGGGCCTCAACCTCGGGATCGACTTCCGGGGCGGGACGCAGGTGACGTTCGAGACGCCGAAGCCCGTGTCGCTCGAGACCGTGCGCTCCGAGGCCGCCAGGATCGGCCACTCGGACGCGCAGATCCAGGGCCGCGGCACCTCGTCCGGCCCCTCCGGCGACGCCTACCAGGACTTCTCGGTGCGCAGCGAGGCGCTCTCTACGAACGAGGTACAGGCGTTCCAGTCAGGACTGACACGAGCCGTCGACGCCGGGGCCTTCGGCGTCAAGAACGTCTCCGCGAGCTTCGGCCGGCAGATCGCGCGCGGGGCGGTCCTCGCGATCATCGTCTCGCTGCTCCTCATCGTGCTCTACATCACGGCGCGGTTCCAGTGGAAGTTCGCCGTGCCGGTGCTGATCGCGCTCGCGCACGACATCGTGATCACCATCGGCATCTACGCCCTGCTCGGCCGCGAGGTGACGACCGCCACGGTTGCCGCCGTGCTCACCGTGCTCGGCTACTCCATGTACGACACGATCATCATCTTCGACCGCATCCGGGAGAACATCCCGCTGATGAAGCGCGCGTCGTTCCGCGTGATCGGGAACGTCTCGCTGTGGGAGACGATCCCCCGGTCGCTCGCGACGACGTTCATCACGCTCCTGCCGATCGTCTCGCTGCTGCTCTTCGGCGGGGAGACGCTGAAGGACTTCGCCTTCGCGCTGCTCGTCGGCATCGGGGCCGGCGCCTACTCGTCGATCTTCATCGGCGCCCCGGCCGTCGCGGTCTTCAAGGAGAAGGAGCCCGAGTTCGCGCGCCGGCGCGACGACTACGGCGCGGTCGAGGGCTCCGTGGGAGCGGCGCTGCTCGAGGACACCGTGCGCGAGCCGGAGCCCGTCGCCGCAGAGCCCGTCGTCGCAGCCGCGTCAGCGCCCAGCCCGGCGCCAGTCGCGGCGCCCGAAGCGCCCCTCTCTGC
>JBKPNM010000061.1:0-6293 GCA_046732615.1 Actinomycetota bacterium
TTTCTCGTCCGGGCCGGCGGCCCGGACGAGAAACGCCCTCTCAGACGGTGTCCGACTTCAGTCGGACACCAGGCGTCCGGCACGGCCGGGCCTGGGTCGGCTGGTGTCCGACTTAAAGTCGGACACCGAACGCGCACACCTCCGCGCGGGTGACGTCGGCAGCGACGAGGGGTGGTAGGGTCGCGGGCGCATGGCCGCGGTCGACTACTTCATCAAGTTCGACGGCATCAAGGGCGAGAGCGCCGACGTCAAGCACAAGGACGAGATCGACGTCGAGTCGTGGACGTGGGGCGAGACGAACAGCGGCGGATCCGCACCCGGAGGCGGTGGCGGCGCCGGCAAGGTGTCGATGCAGGACTTCCAGTTCGTCATGCGCCTGAACCGCGCGAGCCCGGCGCTCATGAGGGCGTGCGCGACCGGCCAGCACATCAAGACGGCGACGCTCTCTGCCCGCAAGGCGGGCAAGGGCCAGCAGGAGTACCTGACGTTCAAGTTTCGCGACGTCCTCATCAGCTCGTTCCAGACGAGCGGCTCCGAGGAGATGCCCGTCCCGACCGACTCGGTGTCGTTCTCCTTCGCCAAGCTCGAGGTCGAGTACAAGCCGGAGAAGTCCGACGGCTCGCTCGGGTCGGCGGTCGACTTCGGGTACGACCTGAAGACGAACAAGTCGTTCTAGGGACCTTCGGTCGGGCGACCGAGCCGTGGAGCCCGTACGCACCGTCTCGCCGCGCCGCCGTCCCGACCCCCCGCGCGCGGAGAGCACCGAGGCGGCGGTTGCGCTGGCGCGGCGACTGCGCGGCGCCGGCTACGAGTCGCACCGGATCCAGGAGCGGCTCGCGACGGGCGACGAGCTGCTCGCGCGGTCGCCCGAGCTGCCGTCGTACCTCCGCCGGCTCGGCGACGCGGACGAGCTCGCCGTACTGTTGCGGCTGTTCCTGCTCGGCGTGCCGGTCGAGCGCACCCGTCTCGACCGGCTCGTCGGCACGGAGCTCCGGCAGGCGCTCGCGGCCGCCGGGCTCCTGGTCGCCGAGGCGGAGTTCGTCCATGGCGCCGCGCGACTCGTCCCTCACGACGACCTCCTGATCGCGTCCGATCACAGCGGCGCGCCGGCGGAGCACGCCGACCACGTCCCCGGCGTCCACCGCCCCTCGGTCGCCCTCGCGCACCTGACGGTCCGCGACGAGGGCGAACGTGCGCTCGATCTCTGCGCCGGGAACGGCATCCAGGCGATCCTGCTCGCGGCGCACGCGAGCCACGTCGTCGCCACCGACGTGAACACGCGGGCACTCGCCTACGCGACGTTCAACGCGGCGCTCAACGGCGTGACGAACGTCGAGGTGCGAGCGGGCAGCTTCTTCGAGCCCGTCGAGGGCGAGCGGTTCGACCTCGTCGTCGCGAACCCGCCGTACGTCGTGTCGCCCGAGAGCGCCTACCTCTTCCGCGACGGAGGACTCCGCGG
This sequence comes from Actinomycetota bacterium, assembly GCA_046732615.1. Taxonomy (GTDB): domain Bacteria; phylum Actinomycetota; class Thermoleophilia; order Gaiellales; family Gaiellaceae; genus Gaiella. The sequence continues at coordinate 1,460 of JBKPNM010000061.1, forward strand.
CGACGCCGTGTCGGAGCTCGTCGCGCGGGGCACGCCGGCCGTGCTCGCGCCCGGCGCGTTCGCTTCGGTTCTCGTCGCCTGGGCTCTCGACCCCGACGACCCCGCGGCACGTCCGCGGCAGTGGCTCCAGGGCTCGGGCTGCGACGCGTTCCTCCTCCACACGTCGACCGACGACCCGATCGAGACAGCGACCGTGTGGAACCGCGAGCTCCTCGACCGGCCCGACCGGTACGCGGAGGCGCTCGACCGCTGGCTCGCCTACTACCGCGAACTCGGCATCGACCAGCTGGGCTACGCGTGCCTGGTGCTGCGCAGGCGCCACGACGGCCGTGACGGCTGGCTGGAGGCGCTGCAGCTTCCGCGCGCCGCGCTCCGCCCCGCCGGCCGGCACGTCCGGAGGCTCTTCGAGACGCACGACGCGCTGGCGGAGCTGACCTCCGACGAGCAGCTCCTGGATCACCGGCCGCGTGTCGTCGACGACGCCGTCGTGAGCCAGGACACCCGCTTCACCGCAGGACGGTGGCGCACGGAGCTGCTGACGCTCCGGCTCGAGCACGGGCTCCCGTTCTCCGCCGAGCTCGACCCGACCACCGCCCTGCTCGTCCGCGAGCTCGACGGCTCCAGGACGCTGGCGGAGGCGCTCGCGACCGTGGTCGACGACCGCGCGGCGCGTGAAGGCCTCGAGCTCGTTCGCCGGATGCTCGCGATCGGCTTCCTCGAGCTCGGCTGAGGACGACGCGGCGCCCGGCGCTACGCCGTCGGCCCGCTCGTCGGCGGAGGCGGCACCGGGACCTGCACCCAGGCGACGATCTTGCCGTGACGGACGCGGAAAATCGCCGCCGCCTTCTGTCCCGGCGCGTCGCAATGGCGGTGCTTCCCGTTCGCGAGCCTGAAGACAGCGGTCGCGAGCTCGCCGTCGACGTCGATCGAGACGATGCGCCCGGCGCAGGGGAGCAGGCGGTGCCATAAGGCGATCTGCGCGCGCGTCTCGAGCCGGAGCGCCGAGCCGCCCTGCACGAACACCGCGGGGCGGGCAAAGAGGCGCGCGACGCCCGTGTTGTCGTACGCGTTCAGGCGGGCGCTCCACGCGCGCACGACCCGCTTCGTCGCGGCCGGCGAGTCGCTCCGCGCCGCTGATGCGACCGGTGTCGCCAGTAAGCCCACGCACACGACCAGAGCGAGCCTGCGCACGCCACCCACGATACGCCCCCCTCGGCGTCACGGATCGATGCGCGGGCACTCAGCCGCTCGACGGATCGCCGAGCAGCCAGCGCATGCGCTCGTGCTGGATCGCGACGAGGTCCTGCTCGGAGAGCAGCCCGCCGACCCTGTCGGCGACCGAGCGCAGGAGCCCGCCGGCGATCATCACCCAGGCCTCGGCGTCCGGATCCCGATCGGCAGGGATGACGCCGCTCGCCTGCCCTCCACGGATCGCGCCCGCCACGTGGTCGTGGACGACGCGCATGTGCCGGGCGACCTGCCGACGTATCTCGCGGTCCTCGCCGGCCTCGGTGATTCCCTGGATCCAGAGGTTCGGCATCAGCGCCTTCTTCCACTTCGCGACCGGCGGCGGGACGAGGAGGCCACCGCGGAGCAGCCGCGGCGCGACCGTCCGGCCTGCGACTCGCGCTTCGTCGAGGAGCCCCGCGATCGTCGCGTCGAAGCCGTCGCGGAACTCCTCCCAGGCCACGTCGAGGCACGCGACCCAGAGGTCGCGCTTCGAGGCGAAGTGGCGGTACAGCACCGGCTCGCTGACGCCCGCCTCGCGTGCGATCTCGGCGGTGGTCGACCCCGCGTAGCTGCCGGCGGAGAAGACCCGCAGCGCGGCCTCGACGATCGCCCGCCGGCGTTCCTCGGCAGGCAGACGTCGCGGTCGCGCGACCTCGGTCATGCCGCCTCGGCGGCGGGCAGCTCTTCCTCCCCGCCCCGCGTCCGGTCGTGTGGGCGGATGAGGATCGCGGCGACGATCGCGCCGACGAGCGCGATCCCGGACGCGACCAGCAGCGCGTCCTCGAAGCCGTCCACGAACGAGGCGGGCGTCGGCGGCTCGGTGAGCTTCGCGGCCATGATCGCGCCCATCAGTGCGATCCCGGTCGAGCCGCCCACCTGGCGGAAGGCGTTGAGGACGGCGGCCCCGACACCGGCCTTCTCCACGGGCACCGCGCGCGTCGCCGCCGCCGTGCCCGGCGTCATCGTCATCGACATCCCGACGCCGCCCAGCACGAGGCCGGGAAGCAGCGTCCAGAACGTCGCGTCGGCGCCGAGCTGGCTGAAGTAGAGAAGCTGGCACGCGAGGAGCAGCATCCCCGCCGTGATCAGGCCGCGAGACCCCAGGCGGTCGGAGAGGCGCCCGGCGATCGGCGCCACGATGATCACGAGGATCGTCATCGGCAGAAAGGCCGCTCCGGCCTGGACCGCGGAGTAGCCGAGGATGTTCTGCATGAAGAGCGATACGAAGAAGAAAACGCCGAACATCGCCAGCGAGACGAGAAGAATCGCAAGGTTCGCCCCGACGTAGGTGCGGTTCCGAAAGAGCGTCAGGTCGAGCATCGGCGCCCGCTGCCTCCGCTCGAGCACGACGAACGCCGCGAGCGCTACCGCGGCGACCACGAACGCGCCGACGATGCGCGCCGAGCCCCACCCGTATGTGTTCGCCTCGATGAGGCCGTAGGTGAGCGCGAAGAGCCCGAGCGCCGACGTGGCGAGCCCGGGGACGTCGAGGCGCTCGTGCGTCGGGTCGTGGGACTCGTCGATCAGGAGGAAGCTGGCGAACACGCCGAGGATCCCGAACGGGACGTTGACGAAGAAGATCCAGTTCCAGCTCGCGTGCTCGGTCAGCAGCCCGCCGACGAGGGGCCCGATCGCCAGTGCGAGCGCCGAGACGCCGGCCCAGATTCCGATCGCCGTGCCGCGCTGCCGCGGCGGGAACGTCGCCGCGATGATCGAGAGCGTCGCGGGGTTCATCATCGCGGCGCCCGCGCCCTGGAGGACACGCGCGGCGATGAGCATGTCGCCGCTCGTCGACAGCCCGCAGAGAAGCGAGGCGACCGTGAAGACGACGATTCCGATCACGAACACCAGCCGCCTCCCGTACGCGTCGGCCAGCTTCCCCCCGATCAGCATCAGCGCCGCGAACGTGAGCGCGTACCCGGACACGATCCACTCGAGCTCCGACAGACCGACGCCGAGGTCGCGCTGGATCGAGGGAAGCGCGACGTTCACGACCGTGTTGTCGAGCATGATCATGAACAGCCCGAACGACACGGCGGCGAGTGTCCACCACTTCTTGTTCTCCTCGGTCAGCAGCCGTCCCGGCATCTCCGCACCTCCTCGAAGTTAGCGCGGACTACGCTAGCACCCGCTAACTTGCGTGCGTCGAGGCGATTAACCGGCCTGCAACGTCCTCGCACGTACCATCTTGCGGTGCCCGTCTACATCTGCCCCAACTGCCGCGAGCGCTCGATCGACATCGACGGCGTGGAGGGGTTCTCGACACACGCTCCGCAGTGCCGCAGCTGCGGGTTCGGGTTCCTCTTCCAGCTCCTCGAGGACTACTACCCTGCGCCGTCGACCGGCTTCGTCGTCTGCGACCGGGACGCGCGCGTGCTCGCCGTCGGCCGCGGCGTCTTCGAGCTGACGGGCTACCGCGAGAAGGACCTGATCGGACGCCACGTCGCCGACGCGCTCTCCCTGTCGGACACGGCGCCGCTGCAGCTCGTGCGCGAGTGGGGCGTCCGGCGGCTCGGCGAGCAGCTCGAGCTGCGCACCCGGGCGGGGCTCACGAAGCCCGTCGTGGTCGACCTCTTCCCGGCCTACGACGACGACGGGGGCGTGCTCGTGGCGCTCTCGTCCCGCTGAGCAGCGCCTTGGCCGTCTCGCTCTGGCTCGTCCGCCACGGCGAGACCAAGTGGAGTCGCGAGCGCCTGCACACGTCCGTCACCGACGTGCCTCTGACGGCGGCGGGGGAGGAGGCCGCACGGGGCGTCGGCGAGCGCCTCGCGGGACGCCCGTTCGCGCTCGTCCTGACGAGTCCTCGTCGGCGTGCGCGCCACAGCGCCGAGCTCGCCGGCTTTCCCGACGCCGAGGTCGACGACGATCTCGCCGAGTGGAGCTACGGGCGCTACGAGGGCGTCAGCACGGCGCAGATCCGCGAGACCGACCCCGGCTGGACCGTGTGGTCACACCCCGCTCCCGGCGGAGAGACTGCAGAGGGGGTCCGCGAGCGCGTCGATCGCGTGATCGCGCGTTGCAGCGACGTCGACGGCGACGTCCTCCTCTTCGGACACGCCCACTGCCTCCGCGCGCTCACGGCACGGTGGCTCGGGCAGCCGGTCACGGAGGGCAGGTGCTACCGGCTCGACACGGGATCGCTCTCGATCCTCGGGTACGAGCGCGAGACCCCGGTGATCGTGCACTGGAACGCGACCGGCTCGGAGCCGCTCACGACGTAGCTTCGGGCCGCCGTGCGATCCAGGCCTGACGGGCGACGGCGAGGGCCTCGGCGTGACGTCCGTACAGCGCTGTTCCGGCGAAGAGCTTGCGGCCGTCCTCGCCGAGCGGCCATCCGACCACGACGCACGACTAGACCTCGTCGGGCAGGCGCTCGATCCTCGCGGTCATCCTTCCGAGCACGATCTCGCCGCGCCCGGGGTCACCGGCGGCGTACGCGCCGGGGCAGTCGATCGCGGCCCACACCACCTCCGGCGTCACGTCGCGCGCGATCCACGTGGCGGCCACGAGCCCGTCGCGCCCGGGGACCGGCCCGGCGTGGATCCCGAGGCCCGAGCCCTCCTCGCGCGCGCCGCACACGCAAGCACTCCGCGAACTCCGGCAT
>JBKPNM010000062.1:0-26661 GCA_046732615.1 Actinomycetota bacterium
CGACTCGCTCGCCTACGGCGGCAACGGAGTGGGCCGCGTCGACGGCTTCGTCGTGTTCGTCCGCGGCGGGCTGCCCGGCGACCTCGTGCGGGCGCGCGCGACGAAGGTGAAGAAGGGCTTCGCGGAGGGAATCCGCACGGCGCTCCTCGAGCCGGGCGCGGGTCGCGTCGCGGCGCCCTGCCGGCACTTCGGGATCTGCGGCGGCTGCCGCTTCCAGGACCTCGCCTACGAGCGGCAGCTCGAGGCGAAGCACGGACAGGTGCGCGATGCGCTCGTGCGGCTCGGCGGGTTCCCCGATCCGCCGCTCGAGCCGATCGTCCCCGCGCGCTCGACGTTCGGGTACCGCAACAAGCTCGAGTACTCGTTCGCGCCGGGCGCCGAGGGCCTCGTCCTCGGCTTCCACCGCGCCGGACGCTGGGACGAGGTCATCGACGTCGAGGAGTGCCTCCTCACGACCGACGTGGGCAACGCGATCCGCGAAGCGGTGAAGGAGTGGGCTCGGGCGGAGGGCCTCGAGCCGTACGACCAGGAGAGCCAGACCGGCTACCTGCGCCACCTCGTCGTCCGCGAGGGCAGGAACACCGGTCAGGTGCTCGTCCTCCTCGTCACCGCCTCCGGCGAGCGCTTCGACCCGGATTTCCTCATCGAGACGCTCACCCGGTTCCCCGCGGTCCGGTCGATCCACTGGGCGGTCAACGACCGTCCGGCCGAGGTGACGAACCTGCCCACACTGCTTCTCTGGGGCGAGCCGTGGATCGAGGAGGAGCTGCTCGGGCTGCGATTCCGCGTCCGTCCGAACGCGTTCCTCCAGACCAACACCGAGATGGCGGAGACGCTCTACGCCTTGGCGCGGGACGCCGCCGCTCTCACCGGCAGTGAGACGGTGTACGACCTCTACTGCGGTACGGGCACCATCGGCCTTGCGCTCGCCGCGGACGCGGGCTCGGTGTGGGGAGTCGAGATCTCGGAGGAATCCGTCGCGTGCGCGATCGAGAACGCCGAGGCGAACGGGATCTCGACGGCGAGGTTCTTCGCGGGCAACGTCGGCCAGTCGCTCGAGGAGCTCGCCGATCGCGCGGGACGGCCCGACGTCGTCGTCGTCGACCCGCCGCGGGCCGGGCTCGCCGGCAAGGCCTTGCGCCGAACGGGGGCTCTCGGCGCAGCGAGGCTCGTCTACGTCTCCTGCAACCCGACCACCCTTGCGTCAGACCTCGCCGTGCTCCGCGACGAGTACGGCTACGAGCTCGTCGGCTGCACACCGGTGGACATGTTCCCGCACACGCCCCACATCGAGAGCGTCTCGCTTCTCGAGCGTGCGTCGTCCGCCGGCGAGGAGCATGATGCCGGTGATGCGGTGGAGTGAGTCGCACCGGCTCACGACGACGAAGGGGTGAACAGGAACGTGAATGCACGCAGGCTGTTGGTGATCCCGATCGCTGCCCTCGCGCTCGTCGCGGCCGGCTGCGGGGGCGACTCGAGCGACGAGTCGGCGGCGGAGGAGACCGCGACGACGGTCGCCGCCGAGACGACGATGACGACGATGACGACGGAGGAGACGACGGCGACCGAGGCGTCGACCGACACGAGCGCGAGCTCGAGCGGCGATCTCGCGCTCGGCGGGAAGTGCAAGGAGTTCGCCGGCGTCTCGCAGCAACTCGCACAGTCGCTGAGCGGCCAGACGGCCGATCTCCAGCAGGCGTCGAAAGTCTTCGACGAGATCGCCGACCAGGTGCCCGAGGAGATCCGGGCCGACTACCAGGTGATCGCCGAGAACTTCAAGAGGATTGCGGACGCGCTCAAGGGCGTCGACCTCACGAGCGGGAAGGCGCCGAGCCCCGAGGCGCTCGCGAAGCTGCAGGAGCTCTCCCAGTCGATGGACTCGCCCGAGGTCAAGCAGGCGAGCAAGCACATCGAGGCGTGGGTGAAGGAGAACTGCTAGCGAGTCACGGTTCCGGAGGGGCGCGGCGCTCACCGCGCCCCTCCGTCGTGAACGCTCGCCAGAGGAGGTCGGCGTTCGGGACGACGAACCCGAGCGAGAGCGCCGGCAAGGCCGGTAGCCCATCGAGGTCGAAGGCGTAGGTCAGTGCGAGCGTTGCCGAAAGGCATGCCGTCATCCCCGCCCAGGTCGCGCCGGCGCGGAGCCCGAACCGGCGGGCGGCGGCGAGGAAGAGCGCGAAGAAGATCACGTCCGGCGGCCCGAGGCGCGCGGCCGCGTCCTCGCCCGGGACGGAGAACGAGACCGCGATCCGCTCGAAGACGCCGGGCTGCTCCTCGACGACGACCTTCGTCGGCCCCTGGTAGACCGAGGCGATGTCGACCCACGGGATCACCGCGGCGACGAGGACGACCCAGGCGAGCGCCTCCAGCAATTGCACGAACCACAAGCCGAAGAGCGTGAAGGCGAGGATCTTCGCGGAGTTGAAGCCGCCTTCGAGGCCCGCCAGGTCGAACAGCACGGCGACGACGGCGGACGCGAGCACGAGCGCGGGAAGCGCGCGTCGCGAGGCGAGCGGCAGCAGGAGCCACGGGACGAGGAACGTCGCCGGGAAGAGCACGGCCGCGACGACGACGACGTCCCAGCCTTCGCCGACGTCCGGAAGGTGCCCGGCGAGCGCGTCCCACGCCGCGAGGGCGACGAGGAGCGCCGCCGCGACCGCAAGTAACACCGTGTCACTTGCCTGCGCGGCGCGGGTGGGCGCTCTCAGTACGGCGGTAGCTCGGCCCACCAGGCACCGAGCGTCTTGAAGGCGTTCCAGAACCGCGTCTTCGCGCCCTGCTCGTCGAGCGACGCGTCGATGTCAGGCGTCACGAGTGCCTGGATCGTCGGCGTGAACGACTGGAGCTCCCCGGGCCGACCGGCGTCGAGCTCGTCCGCGAGCGGGAACGCGAGCGCGTTGGCGAACGCGACCGTCTCGTCGCCCATCGCGACGAGCAGTTTGGGCTGCACGATGTGGAGCTCACGGGTGAGCCAGCCGCGCGCTTCGTCCTCGGGCTCGGTGCCGAACTTGAGACAGTTCGTGCCGTAGACCGCGAGAGGGTCGACCGCGAGCCGCTCGAGCGACTTCAGGAGCGCCTGCCCGGAGCGGCCGAAGAAGGCCACGCCTTCCGCGATCTCGCTCTGCGTCGGGCGGTGCTTGAGCAGGAACACGTCTGCGAGCGGGTGGCCGCTGCCGAGCACCGGGACGTGCAGCTCGTCGCCGAGGGCGAGCAGCTCGTCGCCGAGGTCGTTGATCTCGCCGATCGCGCGCTTGAGGTACCGCTCCTGGATCTCGTCTCCGTTCGACGGCTTCGCCGCCGACCGGATCGAAGCGCCTGCCCGGCGCTTGTCGGGGTTCGCCATCGCTCTCTCATTCGTGGGCACTCGGCATGCCTCCTCTAGGCGCTAGCGCGGCGACGGTGCGAGCCGTTCACGCGCCTGCGCCACCCACTTCAGCGACTGCAGGTACGCGAGCGACTTGGGCCGGCGGAGCACCGTCGCGGTGCGCAGGGAGAGGAGGAACTCCTCCGGCCCGTGGAAGCGGCGCATCCTCAAGCCGCCCGTCCCGACGCCCTGGAGCACGTGGGCGTCCGACCCGGAGCCCTGCAGCAGCCCGTACTTCCGGGCGAAACGGAGCGCCTCGTCGTTGTAGGCGTCGAAGAGCAGCCGGGCGTTGTACACCTCGAGGACGTCGATCTCCGAGAGATGCCCGTGGAGTGTGGCCGGCGCCGGGATCGCGTGCATCCGGTCGAACGGGTGGGGGACGTAGACGACACCCTCCTGCTCCCGGATCGCGGCAACGGTGTCCGCGAAGGACATGCCGCGCGGGATCTCCTCCCGTAGGAAGAGCCCGATCACCTCGCCGTCGCGGTCGGTCTTCACCTCCTCGCCCGGGATGACGACGAGCGGGCGGCCGCGCGCGTGCTCGACCCCCTCGAGCGCGCCCCCGAAGACGTTGTGATCGGTGACGGCGATCGCGCCGAGCCCCTGCGACTCGGCGTAGGCGACGAGCGCTGGGGGCTCGATCGAGCAGTCATGCGACCAGTTCGTGTGCATGTGGAGGTCGGCGACGATCCACTCTCGATCGGCGAGCGGCTCGGTCGCGTGGGGCCGAGAGCCCCTCCGCCGTCCTCGCGCCTCGAGGTACAGCCGCTCGAGCTCCTCGGCGACGACGGCGAAGCTCCGCGTCGAGACGGCCGCACGACGGCTCTCGCCGTCGCGGTCGCGCACGTCCGCGTCCTCGGCGAAGCGGAGCACGGCCGCCGTCGCGAGCTCCGGCTGCTCCTCCACGCCCGGCGGCTCGACGACGGCGCAGCCGGCGGCCGCCGCTTCGTCGCGCAGCCGACGCAGGCCGTCGGGCGACGGAACGACGATCGCGGCGCTGCGCAGGATCTCTGCGCGCGCCGCGCCGCGAACTGCGGTGCGGATGTGCACCCGGTCGCGCAGGCCGAGCGGGAGCGAGGGCCGCACCGCGAGGCGGGCGGTACGAAGCACGATCGCCTCCCACCCCTCGAGCGAACGGAGCGCGCGGAGCGCGGCGCGCACGACCGGAAGCCCGCCGGCGGACGTCTCGATCACGATGACCCGGCGCTTGCGGTCGGGCGAGAAGCGCTCGAGGTCGACGCCCGCGGGGACGACGGCGTAGTCGCCGGGGAAGCGCGCCGCGGCCCGCTCGGCGACCTCGTCGCTCGTCGCGACCAGCCGGTCGATCCGCGCCAACAGTCGGTCGCGTTGATTCCGGCGCGTGGGGTGGCCGAGCCGCTCCGGGTCGACGAACGTCGCAACCGTCGTCGTCTCTGCCGCGAGCAGCGCCTGGTAGGCGAGCCCGGGCACTGCCGGGTCGAACCCGTGGACGACGTCGAAGCCGCCGCGGCGGAGGGCCGTCGCGACGTTCGCTCGGACGCCGACCGGGAGGCCGACCGCCGATCGCGGCGAGACAGGAACCGCGCGGGAGACCGCCACCACCCCTTCGAGCTCCCCGGCCTGGAGGGCGCGCCGCCCTGCGAGAAGCTCGGCCGACCGGAGCGACGGAGCGAGCACGACCACGTCGTGCCCGCGTGCCCGCAGCGCGTCCGCGACGCCGTCCACGTGCTCGTTCGTGTCGTGTGGCACCGACCACGCATGTGGCGTCACGAGGCAGAGGCGGAGCGGCACGGAACCCGATTGTAGGCGGGCGCCTCAGGTGTCCGGCTACGAGCCGGACACCTGAGCCCCGACGCCAGCCTCAGGACTTGGCGGACGCCTGCTTCGTCTTCGCGCGGTCGAGCGCGTTCTTCGTGATGAAGCGCTCCGTGTTCTCGTGCGCCTCGCTGTCGACGATCTGCACCGGAGGCGACTTCATCAGGTAGCTCGACGGCGCTTCCAGCGCGCCCGAGATCCCGTTGTTCAGCGCGAGCTTCGCGAGCCGCACCGCGTCGATCACGATTCCCGCCGAGTTCGGCGAGTCCCACACCTCGAGCTTGAGCTCGACGTTCAGCGGCACGTCCCCGAAGGACGAGCCCTCCATCCGGATGTACGCCCACTTGCGGTCGGTCAGCCACGGCACGTAGTCGGACGGGCCGACGTGCACGTTCCTGTCGCCGATGTCGTAGTCGAGCATCGAGGTCACGGCGTTCGTCTTCGAGATCTTCTTCGACTCGAGGCGCTCGCGCTCGAGCATGTTGAGGAAGTCGGAGTTGCCGCCCACGTTGAGCTGCATCGTCTTGTCGAGATGGACGCCGCGGTCGCCGAACAGCGTCGTCAGCACGCGGTGGGTGATCGTCGCGCCGACCTGCGACTTGATGTCGTCGCCGATGATCGGGACGCCGGCGTCCGCGAAGCGCTTCTGCCAGTACGGCTCGCGCGCGATGAAGACCGGCATGCAGTTCACCATGGCGACGCCCGCCTCGAGGATCTGCTCCGCGTACCACTTCGTCGCGGCCTCGGAGCCGACCGGGAGGTAGTTGACGACGACGTCCGTGCCGGTCTCCTTGAGGATCCCGACGACGTCGTCCGTCGGCCCGGGCGCCTTCTCGACGACCTGCGACAGGTACTTCCCGATGCCGTCGTGGGTCATGCCGCGCGACACCTTGATCCCTGTCTTCGACACGTCCGCGAACTTGATCGTGTCGTTGGGATGCGCCCAGATCGCGTCCGCGAGGTCGAGGCCGACCTTCCCCTTGACGACGTCGAAGGCCGCGGTGAACTCGATATCGGAGATGTGGTAACCGCCGAGGTCGACGTGCATGAGCCCGGGCACGGTCTCGTCGGGCGAGGCGTTCTTGTAGTACTCGACTCCCTGGAGGAGCGAGTTCGCGCAGTTGCCGACGCCGATGATCGCGACGCGCACCTTGTCCTTCTGCCGCGCGCCGTTCTTCGAGCCGTTGGTCTCGGCCATGGTGTCCTTTCGGTTGCCCGTGCGAGGGACGCCGAGCCCGTCCGAGAGCGCGGCGAGGATGACGTCGTTCGCGTTGGCGCCCGTCCGGGACGCCTCCGCCTGGATCTCTTCCTTGAGCTCCTGCGGCACACGGAGGAGAAGGACGGGGCTGGAACCTGCTAGCACTTTGCGGCGACGCCCACTCGGTGCGTATGGAACACCCAGCTCGGTGGCGACGATGCCTGCCGCGACGTCGTTCACGTTCGCACCGCGCCGCGCCGTCTCGCGCACCAGGGCTGTTTTCAGCGAAGCCGGCATCCGGACGAGCACACCGGCTCTCTCTTCTTTGCTAGCAGCCAAAGTGCTATCAGGATACAGCAACGGCTCGGCCTTCGCGTCAAGTGACGCGAGGAAAGGGTCAGTTGACGACGCAGCGCCGGTCGTTGGCGAGCAGCTCACGCTGAGCGGCGTTCGCCTCTGCGTCCGCGGACGCGTCGTACGGCGGCGGAGCGGGCCCCTGCCACATCACGTCCGGAGCGACGCCTGGGCCGATGACGGTCGCCCGGTACCGCGTGCCGTTCCCCACCCCGTGCCCGCCGTGGGGGTAGAACCCGTAGCAGAAGGCCCCGCCGGGCGCGTGGGTGAGAAAGCTGTTCTCGCGCTTCCAGCCGGCGCCGTACGCCGATCCGAACGTGTCCACGAAGACGTTGCGGCCGTAGGCGTCGAGCGGCACGCCCCACCGCGTCGCTGCGAAGCCGAAGACGCCGCGGCCGCCGTAGGTCAGGCGCCCGTAGAGATGGTGGAAGCGGCGATACGACCAGTCGGTCCAGATCTCGAGAAGGGGAAGGGGGCCGGTCCAGTGCGAGAGCCGGAGCTCCCACGCCGCGCGGTCGCCGTTTGCCGCGACACCGTAGTTCGGCAGCATGCGCTGCCACGCCTGGACGGCCCAGTGCGATCCGTCGCGCGCGGTGCACGCGGCGACGACCCACGCGAGCGGCGGGCCGTGGTAGGGCGCGCACGTGTTCGGGCCGATCTGCCCCCCGATCTGCAACCGGAAGGCAACCTGCGGTTGCCCGCGAGTCGGATGGCTTCCGTTGACGGCGCCCCACGCGACGACGACGCGCGACCGGCCGTCCGAGCGGAAGCTCACGGCCGCCCTCCCCGCCTCGTCGGCTTGCACGCGGACACCGGTGGCGTTGCGCCCGATCAGCTCCGACGCCCCGGCGACCGCGGGGAGAAAGCCTGCCGTCAGCAGGGAGAGGATGACGGCTCCCCACCAAGCGTCACGCCTCGTCCTGATGGCCCTCTCCACCGCGGGCGCCCCCCGTTGTGGTCGTGAGGAACGGCACAATTCTTCCACGCCGCGGCCGCCTCCGCAAGCGCCGTCGGCGAGCGGCCGGAGACGGACAGCGCTATCCGGCGGTCGGCTCTGCGAGCTCGCGCAGCTGGCGGCGCACGAAGAGGATCCGTTGCGTGACCGTCAGCCACGCGAGCGCCGCGAGCACGTAGATCGGCCACTGCAGCCAGCCCCACGGGGCGAAGAACAGCCCGACGGCGATGAGCACCACGCGCTCCACGCGGGAGCCGAAGCCGACGTCGCCGCGCAGCCCGAGCGCCTCCGCTTTCGCACGGGTGTACGAGACGAGGAACGACCCGATCACGGCTGCGAAAGCGGCGACGAGCGCCGTCTCGTTGCCGTCGTGCATGAACGAGAGCCCGATCGCCGCCAGCATCGCGGCCTCGCCGACGCGGTCGAACGTCGAGTCGAGGAAGGCGCCGAACACCGTGCCCTTGCTCGCGGCGCGCGCGAGCGCGCCGTCGAGGATGTCCGCGATCGAGCCGACCACGAAGAGCGCCCCGCCGAGCCAGAAGAAGAGGTACTCGTTGCGCGTCTCGAACCCGACGAGCACCGCCCCGGCGAGGCACAACGCCACACCGACGAGCGTCAGCATGTCCGGCGTCAGCTTCGTCTTCGCGACGCCGCGCATCGAGCGCTGCAGGATCTCGCGCGCGGCGTCGGTGTACTCCTGCTTGACCCGGTCGAGCTGGCTGACGCCGGCGCCTCGCGCGCGTCCCTCGTCGGCGGGCGACGCGTCGTCCGGGTCGCTCACCCGCGGGCCGCGATCACGCGCGGGAACCGCCGGCGGAAGAGCACGAGAGCGGCCACAAGCGCGATCGCGAACCCCGCCACGCAGTCGAGCCAGTAGTGGTTGCCCGTGCCCATGACCGCGAACGAGACCCAGGCGGGCCACGCGAGCCACAGGACGCGCGCGAGCCGCGAGCGGCACACCGACGCCATCACGATCCCGACGATCAGCGCGTCCATCGCGTGGAGGCTCGGCATCGCCGCATACGGGTTCGCTGCGAAGGCGATCAGCCCGCTGTCGTGGTTGAGCGACGCGTACTCGGCGAGCGTGTCCGAGAACCCCCATTCGGGGAACATCCTCGGCGGCGCCGTCGGCATGATCACGTAGCCGACGAGCCCGAGCAGGTTCGCTCCGATCAGCCAGTTGCGGAAGTCCGCGAAGCGGTCGTGGTGGCGGAAGTAGACCCAGAGAAGCGTCAGGCCGACGACGGCGAACTGCGAGAGCCAGTACGTGTACGAGGTCGCGAGGATGAGGAGGCCCGAGCTCTGCACGAACCCCTGCACCGCGGGCTCGATCAGGGCGTGGAAGCGGTTCTCGGCCTCGATCACGAGCGTGCCGTTCCAGAACGCCTCCGCGATGCTCCGGTCCGCGGCACCACGAGCCGCCTGGTAGACGGCGTAGAAACCGAACCACACCGCGAACTGGAGGGCGAGATGAGCCCACCCACGCGGCAGCCAGCGTGCCTCCGCGTAGCTCGTCACTCCTACCGAGTCTATCGAGCCGGGCTGCTGGCCCGACGCACACCCGTCTGCGAGGATCGGCACGACCAAGGAGGAGGCGCGGCATGGACGGACTCACGATCAAGCACGACGACGAGCTCGAGCGGGACTACGGGAAGTGGGTGCTCGTGCGCCGCTCGTTGGGCGTCACCTCGTTCGGGATCAACGTGGTGGAGCTCCCGCCGGGGGAAGCGATCCCCGAGCACGACGAGACGGGGCGAGAGCACGAGGAGCTCTTCTTCGTCGTCGACGGCACGCCGACCCTCGTCGTCGACGGCGCCGACCACCCCCTTTGGCCGGGGTCGTTCGCACGGCTCGACCCCGATCGCGTGCGCACCGTGCGGAACGACGCGAACGCGGTCGCCAAGGTGCTGATCGTCTCCGCGCCGGTGTCGAGCGGCTACGAGCCGCTCGACTGGGCCTGAAGCGAAGCGTGGCGGCTGGGCCTGCTCGGATCGAGGGGCCCACCTCGCAACGGCGTCTCTCGGGTCGACAGGCAGATGTCCGGAGGGCGTCGGCCCAGGCTTCGGGGCTGGCTACCGAGCACCGGCTGCCGAGATGTTCCTCGATGCCATTGCCCGCTCCGACGGAACGCGCGCATCGGTGACACGGGAGCTCTTTCGGACTCGGATCGACGACGGCATCCCCGGGGACATCCGGTTCGACCGCACCGGCGACCTCGTGGACGCTCCGTTCACGGTGTGCCGGACGGCCGAGTCGAGCGACGGGATCCAACCGGTTCTCGACGGGGTGGTCGTCGCGCGCTCGGCGCTTCTACGTGGGCGGGACTAGCCGCCGATATAGGACATCTCGACGCGCGGCCGTTCCGAGGTCTGCTCGGTGCGGATCTCCGAGTAGCGGTCGGCGCGGCGCGCCCAGACGCCCTCGATCGCGGCGGTGAGCTCCTCGTCCGACGCGCCGGAGCGCAGCAGCGCGCGCAGATCGGTCCCGCGTGCGGCAAAGAGGCACGTGTACAGCTTCCCCTCGGCCGAGATCCGTGCCCGCGTGCAGGCGCCGCAGAACGGCTTGCTGACGGACGTGATGACGCCGATCTCTCCCTGGCCGTCGACGTAGCGGTAGCGCTCGGCGACCTCGCCCTGGTACGCGGGGTCGACCGGCTCGAGCGGGAAGACGGCATCGATTCGCTCGACGATCTCCGCCGCCGGAACGACGTCGTCGAGCCGCCAGCCGTTTGTCGTCCCGACGTCCATGTACTCGATGAACCGGAGCGTGTGGCCCGTTCCGCGGAAGTGCTCCGCCATGTCGACCACGCCGGCGTCGTTGACGCCGCGCTTGACGACCGCGTTGACCTTGACCGCGAGGCCGGCCTCGTCGGCGGCGCGGATGCCGTCGAGGACGCGCGCGACCGGGAACCGCACGTCGTTCATCGCCATGAACGTCGCGTCGTCGAGCGAGTCGAGGCTGACGTTGACCCGCCGGAGGCCGGCTGCGCGCAGCGGCGCGGCCTTCTTCGCGAGGAGCGACGCGTTCGTCGTCAGCGTCAGCTCGAGGCCGTCGATCGTCGCGAGGCGCTCCACGAGCCCCTCGAGCTCCTTGCGCAGCAACGGCTCACCGCCGGTGAGCCGGATCTTCTCGACGCCGAGGCCGGAGAACACGCGCGCGACCCGCTCGAGCTCCTCGAACGTGAGGAGCTCCTTGCGGTCCATGAAGCGGTAGTCCTGGCCGAACACCGTCTTCGGCATGCAGTACGCACAGCGGAAGTTGCACCGGTCGGTGACGGAGATCCGCAGGTCGCGGATCGGACGTCCGAGCGTGTCGACGGGGTGCATGTCTCCAGCGTACTGACCGGGTCTCGCGAGGCGCTGTAGCGTGCCGCGATGCGGCGCCCGACCTCACCGCTGCTCGCGCTCGTCGCGGTCACCGCGATCTGGGGCTACACGTTCGTCCCGGTCCAGGAGGCGCTCGCGGTCTACCCCCTGTTCGCCTTCCTCGCCGTTCGCTTCGCGATCTCGACCGCCGCGCTCGCGCCCTTCGCCTGGGGCTCGCTCCGTCTGCTCCCGGGCGCGGGCTGGGCGGCGGGTCTCGGCGCAGGGTCGCTCCTGGCGGCCGCGTACGGCTTCCAGACGGCTGGGCTCGAGCTGACGACCGTCACGAGCACCGGCTTCATCACCGGCCTCTACGTCGTCTTCACGCCGCTCATCGCGCTCGCGGCGTGGGGGACGCCCGTCCCGGCGCCCGTCTGGATCGGGGTCGTGCTCGCGCTCGCCGGTCTCGTCCTCCTCAACGGGGCGCCCGGCGGCTCGCTCGTCGGGAACCTGCTCGTGCTCGCGAACGCCGTCGCCCAGTCGCTCCAGATCGCGGCGATGGAGCGGTTCGCTCCCCGGTACGACGCGCGTGCGCTGACCCTCCTGCAGATGTGCGTTGCGTTCGTCGGATTCACCGTCGTCGCACTCGCCGCGGGCCAGGTCGAGGCGCCGCCCGACGCAAAGACGTGGTACGCGCTCGTCGTCACCGGTGTCTTCGCGGGGGCGTTCGGATACCTCGTCGCGACGTGGGTGCAGTCGCGGACGACTGCGGCACGCGCCGCGCTCGTCTTCACGCTCGAGGCGCCGTTCGCGGCGCTGTTCGGCGTCCTGCTCCTCTCCGAGCAGCTCGGCTGGGCCGGCTGGACCGGCTGCGCCGTGATGCTCACCGGGATCGTCCTCGCCGAACCGGCTGCCGCCTCCACGCTCCGACGGCTCGTCCCCGTGCGGTCGTAGTGGACGCCGTCGCCCTCGCGTTCGTCTCGGCCGCGCTCTTCGGCGCGATGCCGGTCGCCGTGCGCTTCGCGCTCGTACCGCCGCTCGTGCCGGCGGCCGTGGGCGCGCTCCTGATGCAGGTCGGGACGTTCGCCGTGCTCTGCGTGGCAGCCGCGATCCAGGGCGGCTTCACGCTCGACGGGCTATGGCCGTTCGTGCTCGCGGGCGCGATCGCGCCCGGTCTCTCGAACCTCTTCATCACCGTCGGCATCCGGGAGGCCGGTTCCTCGCGGGCGTCGGTCGCGTTCGGGACGGCGCCGCTCTTCGCGGTCACGATCGCCGTGCTCGTGTTCGGCGAACGCCCCGACGCGGCGGTGCTCATCGGGGCGGTGCTGATCGTCTCCGGCGGCGTCGCGCTCGCGCTCGAGTCGGAGCGACCGCAGCACGTGCGCAGGATCGGGATCGTCTTCGCGCTCGTCGGCGCGGCGCTCTTCGCGCTGCGCGACAACCTCGTCCGCGACCAGTCGCTCGACACCGAGATCCCGTCGATGACGGCCGGCGCGGTGATGCTCGCCTCGAGCCTCGTCGTGACGTCCGCCTTCGTCCTCGCCCGGCGCCACCGTGTCGTCTGGCCGCCGCGCGTCGTCGGCCGGTGGCTCCTGCCCGGCGCGTTCGTCGGCCTCTCGTACGTCGCGCTCTTCGAGGCGTTCTACCGCGGGACGGTGTCGGTCGTCGCGCCCATCGTCGCGACCGAGTCGCTGTTCGGGGTCGTCTTCTCCGCGCTCGTCCTCCGCCGGTCGGAGCGCGTGGGGCCGCGGCTCGTGACGGGCGCCGCCTTCGTCGTGACGGGCGGCGCCCTGATTGCCGCCTTCCGCTAGCGGCTCGGTCGAAGCGGCGTGAAGTAGTGCTTCTGGAGCCAGAAGCCGACCTTCTTCCCGACCCCGGCGCCCTGAACGTCCGCCGTACGGAAGTGGATCCCGCCCCAGACGCGCGCGTTGACGATCTCCTTCAGCGCGAGCGAGAAGCGGTCGAAGTGCCGGGGCTGCGTCGGGAACCGGGTCGAGAACACGTCGAACGAGACCTTGTCGGTCCCGAACACCTCCCGGAACGTCCGGAAGACGGCGCCGCTGACGCAGCCGTGGCCCGACGGGTGGTCCGGGAACGGCGGGGTCCCGAGCGCCGGCGTCGTCGCGGTGGACGGGTGGAACAGCGACTCCCAGGTCGGATCGGCGACCGTGTCGGGGTTGCCGTCGGTCGCCGCCTCCTGGATCGCCGCCCTCGGCCGCCAGAAGTTCCAGTGGTACTTGTCGTTCCAGCAGCTGATCGAACCGTCCGCCGCCGCGAGGTTCATCATCGCGAGCAGGCGTGCCTCGCGGGGTGTGTCGAGCCCGCGGGCGGCGGAGAGATCGCGGGCCAGGCGGTTGTAGATCACGGCCGGCGCCGACTGCCAGAAGATCGCCGCCGTCGTCTGGTCGGCGGTTCGCGTAGCGCTCATCAGCGCCCCGACCGCCTTCACCTCGTTGAAGTCCTTCGTGTAGGCAGCGCTCGTGAGCGCGTTCGGCCCCTTCGAGCGGAACTGCGACGGGCTCTCGATCACGAACGGCTTGAGGTTGCCGACCCACGCGTCGGGATCCGTCGCGGCCGCCGTCAGCGGCCGCCACCGGCCGGCGTCGGGCCGGAGATCGAACGTGAACGGAGCCATGTACCCGTCGGCGGCACGCGCCGCGAGCATTGCCGAGGCCGCCGCGGCTCCGACGCGGACGCCCTCGTCCCTCGTCGGGCCGGCCTGGATCGGCTCGAGCGTCTTCGCGTACGCAGCGTCGAGTGCCGCGACTCTCGTGGGATCGACGATCGCCACGAGCACGTTGTGCGCTGCGGTCGCGATCGCCGCATCACGCGAGCCGAACGGCTGCGCCTTGAGCGTGCCCAGGTCGAGCAGGTATGGCTTGTACCTGGGGTCGAGTGCGTTGACGGCGTCGTAGACCGCCCCCTGCACCATCGCCATGCCGCGCGTCTGGCCGTGCGCGGTCGGCCTGATGAGAACTGCCTCGTTCTGTGCGAGGACGTTCCAGTCGTTCAGCACGTCGGCACGAGCAACGGCTGGAGCGGCGAGTGAGACGGCGAGGCTCGCGAGGACGAGCCCCCTCCGAATGTGACGGTTCATGTCTGGCCTCCCTTTCCTCGGGTCAGGCTCCACACGATCCGTCGTCGCCGCGGTTGTCGTCTATGTGATGTTCGTCATATCTTGTGTGACGATCGATGCAAAGGCTCGACGCGACCGAGGAGCGCCGGATCGGGCGCTTCGTCGCCGAGGCAGCGGGAATCGAGGATCACCAGCCGTTTCCGTCCGCGTTCCTGGCCGCGCTCCGGCGGCTCGTACCGTGCGACTTCGTCGCGTTCAACGAGCTCGACCGAATGCTGGAGCGGCAGCTCGGCTACGTCGCCGATCCTCCGGACGTCGCAGCGGCGTTCGACGCGCCGATCACGTACTGGCAGGCGCGCGCCGATCACCCGCTGTGCCGCTACCACGAGTCGAGCGGTGACTGGCGCGCGTACCGCCTCTCGGACTTCGTCACCCTTCGCGACTTGCGGCGGACGCCCCTCTACGACGAGTGGGTCCGACCCGCGGGACAGACGCACCTGATCACGGTCGGCCTCGACGCGCCGCTTTCCCACACCAAGGTCTTCCTCCTCCACCGGCCGAATGGACCCGATTTCGACCAGCGTGACTGCGCGGTGCTCGACGCGCTGCGCGTGTACTTCGAGGGGCGCTATGCCCTCTCGCAGACGCCACGTCAGACGGTCGACGGCGCGCAGGAGCTCGCGACGCTCACCGCAAGGGAGCGCGAGGTGCTGCTGCTCGTCGCCGACGGGCTCACGAACGCCGCGATTGCCGAGCGGCTCTGGATCTCACCCGGCACGGTGCGCCGCCACCTCGAGAACGTGTACACGAAGCTCGGGGTGCACACGAGGACAGCCGCCGTCGCCAGCGCGCGCACCGCTCACAGCTAGCGCATCCACCGCGAGCGCGGGGGCACACGAGCGCGGCTCACCGGAGCTCAGATCTGCTATTCTCCGACTCAGATTTCCAGCGCCAGCACGCTCAAGGAAGGAGCACCACCACCATCATGGCCAAGACCATCGGCATCGACCTCGGCACGACCAACTCGTGTATGGCCGTCCTCGAGGGCGGCGAGCCCACCGTGATCCCGAACGCCGAGGGCGGTCGCACGACGCCGTCGGTCGTCGCTTTCACGAAGGACGGGCAGCGGCTCGTCGGGGCGCCGGCGAAGCGCCAGCAGGTCACGAACCCCGAGAACACGATCTTCTCGATCAAGCGCTTCATGGGGCGGAAGTGGGACGAGGTCTCCGAGGAGATGACGATCGTCCCGTACGCCGTCGAGGCGGGTGAGAACGGCGACGCCCGCGTCTCCGTCGAGGGCAAGCAGTACGCCCCGCCCGAGATCAGCGCGATGATCCTCCAGAAGCTGCGCGCGGACGCGGAGTCGTTCCTCGGTGAGCAGGTCACCGACGCGGTGATCACCGTCCCCGCGTACTTCAACAACGCCCAGCGCGAGGCGACGAAGGACGCCGGCAAGATCGCCGGCCTCAACGTCCTGCGCATCGTCAACGAGCCGACCGCAGCCGCGCTCGCCTACGGGCTCGACAAGGAAGGCGCGGACCAGACGATCCTCGTCTTCGACCTCGGCGGCGGGACGTTCGACGTCTCCGTCCTCGAGCTCGGCGACGGCGTCTTCGAGGTGAAGTCGACCAACGGCGACAACCACCTCGGCGGCGACAACTTCGACAAGGCGATCGTCGACTGGATGGCCGCCGAGTTCAAGAAGGACCAGGGCATCGACCTGTCGCAGGACAAGATGGCGCTACAGCGGCTCTACGAGGCCGCCGAGAAGGCGAAGATCGAGCTGTCGTCGACGATGACGACGCAGATCAACCTGCCGTTCATCACCGCGACGCCCGAAGGCCCGAAGCACCTCGACCTGCAGCTGACGCGGGCGAAGCTGCAGGAACTGACGTACGGCCTGCTCGAGCGGACCGTCGGCCCGACGAAGCAGGCGCTCGCGGACGCGGGTCTCGAGGCGTCGGCGATCGACCACGTCGTCCTCGTCGGCGGCATGACCCGCATGCCCGCCGTGCAGGAGAAGGTCAAGGAGCTGATCGGCAAGGACCCGCACAAGGGCGTCAACCCGGACGAGGTCGTCGCCGTCGGCGCCGCGATCCAGGCCGGCGTGCTCAAGGGCGACGTCAAGGACGTGCTCCTGCTCGACGTCACCCCGCTCTCGCTCGGGATCGAGACGAAGGGCGGCGTGATGACGAAGCTGATCGAGCGGAACACGACGATCCCGACCCGCAAGGCGGAGACGTTCTCGACCGCGGAGGACAACCAGCCGTCCGTCGAGATCCACGTGCTCCAGGGCGAGTCCGAGATGGCGACGTTCAACAAGACGCTGGGCAAGTTCCAGCTCGTCGGGATCCCTCCGGCGCCGCGCGGGATGCCGCAGATCGAGGTCTCGTTCGACATCGACGCGAACGGGATCATCCACGTCAACGCCAAGGACCTCGGCACGGGGAACGAGCAGCAGATCCGGATCGAGGGCGGCTCGGGCCTCTCGGAGGACGAGGTCTCACGCATGGTCTCCGAGGCGGAGTCCCACGCCGAGGAGGCGCACCGGCTGCACGAGCTCGCCACCGCGAAGAACACGGCGGAGCAGCTCGCCTACCAGACCGAGAAGGCGCTGGCCGAGCACCGCGACAAGCTCGAGGGGTCCGACGCCTCGACGATCGAGGGTCGAATCATGGAGCTGCGCCAGGCGCTCGAGGCGAACGACCTCGCCGACATCAACAGCAGGGCGCAGGCGCTCGAGCAGGCGGCCCAGCCGCTCGCCCAGGCCGTGTACGCCCAGGCGAGCCAGGGGGCGACGTCGTCCGCGCCGTCCGGTGACGGCAGCACGGAGGACGAGGTCGTCGAGGACGCCGACTACGAGGTCATCGACGAGGACGAGGCGGCGAAGACGTCGTGACCGACGAGCGCCCCGACATCGTCGACGTCGAGGAGGGCGGGGGCACAGAGTCCCCGCCCTCTGCCGAGGCGTCCGCGCCCGCGCTCGATCCCGAGGACCTGCTGGCCCGGCTCCAGGACGCCGAGCGCCGGCGCGAGGAGGTGCTCGACGACCTCCGCCGCGTCGCGGCCGACTTCGACAACTACCGCAAGCGCGTGGCGCGCGAGCAGACGCAGATCCTCGCGCGGTCGGGCGAGCGGGTCGTCGCGAAGTTGCTGCCGGTGCTCGACGACCTCGAGCGCGCGCTGGACGCAGCCGAGCACCACGAGGAGGCAGAGGTGCTCGAGGGCGTCCGCATGACGAAGGACGCGCTCGCCGCCGTGCTGGCGTCGGAGGGGGTCGAGGAGATTCCCGCCGACGGGCCGTTCGACCCGCACGTCCACGAGGCGCTGATGACGCAGCCCGCGGACGGCGTCGAGCCCGGCCACGTCGTCCAGGTCGTGACGCGCGGCTACAAGATCGGCGACGTCGTGCTGCGCCCGGCGCGCGTCGTCGTGGCGGAGGGGTGACCCGTGCCGCCGCGCGACCCGTACGACGTCCTCGGCGTCTCGAAGACGGCATCCGACGACGAGATCAAGAAGGCGTACCGCAAGCTCGCCCGCGAGCTGCACCCGGACCGGAACCCGGGCGACGCATCCGCCGAGGAGCGCTTCAAGGACGTCCAGGCCGCCTACGACATCCTCTCGGACTCCGAGAAGCGCCAGGCCTACGACCGCTTCGGCGCCGAGGGCGCGGGGCCCGGCTTCGGGCCCGGCGGCGGCGTCCGCTTCGAGAACGTCGACCTCGGCGACCTGTCGGACATCCTGGGGAACTTCGGCTCGTTCTTCGGGCGCGGGCAGGGACGCGCCGCGCGTCCGAGGCCCGAGCGCGGCGGCGACCTCGAGTCGCGCGTTCGCATCTCCTTCGAAGACGCCCTGAACGGCGTCCAGATCCGCGTGCCCGTCGAGGTGGAGACCGCGTGTCACGTCTGCGGTGGCACCGGCGCCGAGCCCGGCACCGCGCCCCGCACGTGCCCGGACTGCCAGGGCTCCGGTGTGATCTCCGACAGCCAGGGCCTCTTCGCGCTGTCGCATCCGTGTCCGCGCTGCCGCGGCAACGGCGTCGTCGTCGACACGCCGTGCAAGAACTGCCACGGCTCGGGCCGGGAGCGCGTCACGCGGCGTTACCAGGTTAAGGTGCCGGCCGGCGCCAAGGACGGCACGCGGATCCGGCTCAAGGGGAAGGGCGAGGCCGGGTCGTACGGCGGGCCGCCCGGCGACCTCTTCGTCCGTGTGCAGGTCGAGCCCTCGCCGCTCTACGAGCGCCGGGGCGCCGACCTCGTGCTCGACGTGCCCGTCACGTATCCCGAGGCGGCGCTCGGCGCGACCGTCCAGATCCCGACGCCCGAGGGCGCGGTGGCACTCAAGGTGCCTTCGGGCTCGGAGAACGGGAAGCTGCTCCGCGTGAAGGGCCGCGGCGCGCCGAAGCTCAACGGCGGCGGCAAGGGCGACCTGCTCGCCCGGCTCGTCGTCACCGTCCCGAAGAAGCTCTCGAAGGCGGAGAAGGAAGCGCTCGAGGCGTACCGGTCGGCGTCGCGCGAGCAGCCGCGCGAGCACCTGGCGAGGGCGACCTGATCCCGGATCGCGGCCGCTACATGATCTCCGTCGCCGCCGAACTCGCGGGCCTGCACCCGCAGACGCTGCGGATGTACGAGGCGCGCGGCCTCGTCCGTCCAGCGCGCACCCCGGGCGGCACACGCCTCTATTCCGAGAGCGACGTCGACCGCCTGCGGCTCATCCAGCGGCTGACGAGCGAGCTCGGGCTCAACCTCGCCGGCGTCGAGCACGTGTTGCGGCTCGAGGACGAGCTGCGGCGGCTGCAGTTGCGGATGCGGCAGCTGGAGCGCCAGCTCCGCGACGAGATCCAGATGACCCACAGGCAGTACCGGCGGGAGGTCGTGCTCTACGAGCGGCCGCGGCCGCCGGCACCGAGGAGCTGAGAATGGACTTCAACAAGCTGACGATCAAGAGCGGCGAAGCCGTCGCGGGCGCACAGGAGCTCGCCCGGCGCACGGGTAACCCCGAGGTCACCCCGGACCATCTCACCATCGCGCTGCTCGACCAGGAGCTGCCGCGCACGCTCGTCGAGCGCTCCGGCGCCTCGCCGGACGCGCTGCGGAGCGAGGCGGAGGCACGGCTCGGCCAGCAGCCGTCCGTTTCCGGCAGCGGCGCGCAGCCGCAGGCCGGGGCCGCGTTCCGCCGTGTGCTCGACAGGGCATTCGACGAGGCGAAGACGCTCGGCGACGAGTTCGTCTCGGTCGAGCACCTCCTGCTCGCGCTCGAGATCGTCCCGCGCGACGCGCTGCTCGTCGCGCTCCAGCAGGTTCGCGGCGGCCAGCGGGTCACGTCGCAGGATCCGGAGGGGTCGTACCAGGCGCTCGAGAAGTACGGCCGCGACCTGACGGCGCTCGCGGAGCAGGGGAAGCTCGACCCGGTCATCGGCCGCGACGAGGAGATCCGCCGGACGATCCAGGTGCTCTCGCGCCGGACGAAGAACAACCCCGTCCTGATCGGCGAGCCGGGGGTGGGAAAGACCGCGATCGCGGAGGGCCTCGCCCAGCGGATCGTCGCGGGCGACGTCCCGTCGGGGCTCGAAGGCAAGCGTGTCTGGGCCCTCGACGTCGGTGCGCTCCTCGCAGGCGCGAAGTACCGCGGCGAGTTCGAGGAGCGGCTCAAGGCCGTCCTTGCCGAGATCACGGCGAGCGAGGGCGAGATCGTCCTCTTCATCGACGAGCTCCACACGATCGTCGGCGCCGGCGCCGCGGAAGGCGCCGTCTCGGCCGGCAACATGCTCAAGCCGATGCTCGCGCGCGGCGAGCTGCGCGCGGTCGGCGCCACGACGCTCGACGAGTATCGCTCGCACATCGAGAAGGACCCTGCGCTCGAGCGTCGCTTCCAGCCCGTCTTCATCGGCGAGCCGTCGGTCGCGGACACGATCGGGATCCTGCGCGGCCTGAAGGAGCGCTACGAGGCCCACCACGGCGTGCGCATCCGAGACGCAGCGCTCGTCGCCGCGGCGGTGCTCTCCGATCGCTACATCTCCGACCGCTTCCTCCCCGACAAGGCGATCGACCTCGTCGACGAGTCGGCCTCGCGCCTGCGCATGGAGATCGACTCCTCGCCGGTCGAGCTGGACGAGGCGGAGCGGCGCGTCACGCAGCTCGAGATCGAGCTCGCCGCGATGGCGAAGGAGACCCCTGCGACGCGCGAGCCGCTCGAGAAGGAGCTCGCCGAGGCGAAGGCCCGCCGCGACGAGCTCGCTGCGCGCTGGGCCGGCGAGAAGGACGTGCTCGACCGCGTCAAGGACATCACACGGCAGATCGACGACCTGCGCATGGAGGCGGAGCGCGCGGAGCGCGGCGGCGACCTCGCCCGCGTCGCGGAGATCCGCTACGGGCTGCTTCCCGAGCTCGAGCGCGAGCTCTCCGAGCGCGCCGAGCCGGCGGCGGCGCCGATGGTCAAGGAGGAGGTCGACGAGGACGACATCGCCTCCGTCGTCGCCCAGTGGACCGGCATCCCGACCGACCGGCTGCTCGAGGGCGAGGTGGAGAAGCTCGTCCACATGGAGGAACGCCTCCACGAGCGGGTCGTCGGGCAGGACGCCGCGATCGAGGCCGTCTCGAACGCGCTCCGGCGCGCGCGGTCGGGGCTCCAGGACCCGAATCGGCCGATCGGCTCGTTCGTCTTCCTCGGCCCGACGGGAGTGGGGAAGACGGAGCTCGCGCGGGCTCTCGCCGAGTTCATGTTCGATGACGACCGCGCGATGGTGCGGCTCGACATGTCCGAGTACCAGGAGCGGCACACCGTGGCAAGGCTCGTCGGCGCGCCGCCCGGCTACGTCGGCTACGAGGAGGGCGGCCAGCTGACGGAGGCGGTCAGGCGGCGGCCCTACGCCGTGATCCTGCTCGACGAGATCGAGAAGGCGCACGCCGAGGTCTTCGACGTCCTCCTGCAGCTGCTCGACGACGGGCGGCTGACCGACGGCCACGGCCGCACCGTCGACTTCCGCAACACCGTCGTGATCATGACCTCCAACATCCGCACGAGCGAGGACATGGCCGAGCGCTTCCGGCCGGAGTTCCTGAACCGGATCGACGAGATCGTCGTGTTCGAGTCGCTCACCCGCGAGCAGCTCTCGGAGATCGTCAGGATGCAGCTGACCCGGCTCAACGAGCGGCTCGCAGAGCGCGGGCTGACGCTCGAGCTGACGGAGGGCGCGAGAGAGCTGATCGCCGAGGCGGGCTGGGACCCGGCCTACGGCGCCCGGCCCCTCAAGCGCGCGATCCAGCGCCTGCTCGAGAACCCGCTCGCGCTGCGGCTGCTCGAGGGCGAGTTCGCGGACGGCGACACGATCCGGGGCTACGCCGAGCTCGGCGAGATCCGGTTCGCCCGGGCCGACGACGCGGCCGCAGACGAAGTGGTCGAAGAGGCCGTCGGCGCCGAGCGCTGAAGGACGACGACGCGAGACGAACCGCGACGCGCAGGTGCCCACCCCCCGGGGCACCTGCGCGCGTCGCAGCTCCTCAGGCGAGGACGAGCGAGAGGTCGTCCGCGCCGGCGAGCTTGTAGTTGTTGCCTCCCGCGAACGTGACGACGATCGTCACCTGCTTGGCGCCTGGAGGGACTTTGCCCTTGCGGCTGCGGAACGCCATGTCGGTGCCCCCGATCGTCGTGTCGTTGCCGATCCGGAGACGCGCGAGAACTGCGCCGCTCGCGTCCGCGAACTCGGCGCGCACCTGCGTGGTGTTCGCCGACGGCCCCGATCCGTAGTTGCCGATCCAGCCTCCGAGCGTCACGTTGCGGCCGGCGGCCGAGGCCGGGAGCTTGATCGTCTGCGCACCGATTGTCGCCTTCGCCGTGTTGGCCTCGGGCGTCGTCCCTCCGAAGAAGTAGTTCTTCCCCCTGGTCGGCGAGCCCTTCGACGTCTTCGAGAACCAGCCGTTCGGGAACGTGTACGACGCCGCCCCGAACTGGCCCGCCTCGTTCGTCCATCCGGGAACCGCGCCGAACGCGCCCACCGCCGTGATGCCCGCGCCCGCTTCGGCGCCGGGGTTCTTGATCAGGTTCTTCCCGCAGACGACGCATTTCGCCTCGGATGCGGCCGTGGCCGCCGTCGCCGATGCTGCGAACGCGACGAGCGCGATGGCGAGCACGAGCGTGGCGGGGACGAACCGCCCCGACGCGCGACGGCCGTGGTCGATGTTCGGCTTGCTCATTGCGTGACCTCCCTTTCGTGTGTCGGTCTCTCGACGATCCGGAGCTCGGGCGGCTCCGCCCGCTGCACGACGTGCCTCGTCCGGAGCGCGCGGAACGTGGGTGGGATCTCGGCGACCCGCTCTGCGTCGGGGTCGAGACGGTCGGCGCGAAACCGCTGCCACGCCTCCTCGCTCTCCCAGACGCCGATGATCCGGAAGCCTTCGTCGGTCGGGCCCGCGGCATGGAGCACGAGACCGTCCGGAAGCGGGCCCTCGAGCGCGGCCGCGAACCGGCCGTAGTGCTCCCAGCTCGCTGCGATGTCCTCCACGAACGCGAACCACATGCATGCGAGCGTCGAGAGCGCGGTGTAGTTCCGGTATAGCGTCGACTTTGCGACGCCGTGTGGCTCCTTCAGACTGCGTGAGGATGGGAGCGGGGGACGTGCGAGTGCTCGGTCCCGTCGAGGTCGTCGGCGGCAACGGTCGGGCTGCGCTCACGTCGAAGCAGCGCCGGCTGCTCGCGGCGCTCGTCCTCGCCGACGGGCGCTTCCGCACGGTGGACGAGCTCGTGGACGCGCTCTGGGGCGAGGCGCCGCCGGCAT
The DNA here is from genome assembly GCA_046732615.1 of Actinomycetota bacterium. GTDB lineage: Bacteria > Actinomycetota > Thermoleophilia > Gaiellales > Gaiellaceae > Gaiella. Next base: position 22,814 of record JBKPNM010000062.1, read on the forward strand.
CCGGCGCGAAGCTCGTCCAGGTGTACGTCTCGCAGCTGCGCAAGTCGTTGCCGGAGCCCGCTCGCATCGTGACGGGGTCCGGTGCCTACGCCCTCGACGCTCCCCCGGACGCAGTCGACGCGCGCCGCTTCGAGCGCCTCGTGCTCGAGGCGGCGGCGGCACGCGCCGACGGCAACCACCCGCTCGCGGCCTCGCTCGCCGAGCAGGCGCTCGCGCTCTGGCGGGGGAGGCCGTACGGCGACCTGGCGTACGAGGAGCTCGCTCGCGCGGAGGCGGAGCGCCTCGAAGAGCTTCGCCTGAGCGCGCTCGAGGAGCGGATAGAGGCGCAGCTCGCGCTCGGTCGGCACGTCGAGCTCCTGGGCGAGACCCTGTCGCTCGCCGGAGAGCACCCTTTTCGCGAGCGGCTGCAGGGAGCCGCGATGCTCGCGCTCTACCGCTCGGGGCGGCAGACCGACGCGCTCGCGCACTTCGCTGCGACGCGCTCCTGGCTGCGCGACGAGCTCGGGCTCGAGCCCGGCGCCGAGCTACGGGAGCTTCAGCGGCGGATCCTCCAGCAGGACCCGTCGCTCGACGTCGGCGAGGGCGCGCCGGCCGCATCCGGAGGTCTGCCCCAGCCGCCCAACCGGCTCGTCGGGCGGGGGCGTGAGCTCGAGGCGCTGGCCGCGCTGCTGGCTCGGCGCGACGCACGCCTGATCGTCCTCACCGGAGCGGGAGGGAGCGGCAAGACTCGGCTCGCGCTCGAGGCAGCCCACCGGGCGTCGCCGACGTACGCGAACGGGGCGACGCTCGTCGAGCTCGCGCCCGTCGCCGACCCCGCGCTTCTCGTCCCGACGATCGCCCAGGCGCTCGACGTCGCCGATCAGGCCGGCCGTGGGTCGGTGGACGCACTTGCGGAGGTCCTCCGCACACAGGAGCTCCTGCTCGTCGTCGACAACGTGGAGCACCTGCGCCACGCCGCCCCTGTCTTCGTCGAGCTTCTCTCCCGTGCGCCGCGCCTCACCTTGCTGGTCACGAGCCGAGCCGTGCTCCACCTCTCCGGCGAGCACGTCTTCCCCGTCGCGCCCCTCGACGCCGCCTCAGCGCTCGAGCTCTTCGAGGAGAGGGCCCGATCGTTGCACCCTGCGTTCGGGGTGACGAGCGCGAACGAGGCGGCGCTCCGCGAGATCTGCGCGCGTGTGGACGGCCTCCCACTCGCGATCGAGCTGGCTGCAGCCCGGGTTCGGACGCTCTCACCCGACGAGCTCCGTCGGCGCCTTGGTGAGCGGTTGAGCCTTCTCACGGGCGGCCCGCGAGACGCCCCGGCGCGGCAGCAGACGCTCCGCGAGACCCTCGACTGGAGCTACGACCTCCTCGCCGAGGACGACCGCCGGTTGCTCGTGCGCCTCTCGATCTTCCCTGCGGGTGCGACGCTCGATGCCGTCGCCGCCGTCTGCCTACCCGACGGTCAGCAGGACGAGGCGCTGGACGTCGTCGAGCGCCTCCTAGACGCCTCGATGGCCGTGACGTACGAGCACGGTGGCTCGTTGCGCTTCGGCCTCCTCGAGACCGTCCGTCAGTACGCAGCCGAGCGCCTGACACAGCTCGACGCCGAGGCGACTGCTCGTCGACACGCGTTGTGGGCGCTCGAGCTCGCCGAGACGGCGGAGAAGGAGTTGAGCGGAGAGCGCCAGACCGAGTGGTTCGCGACGCTCGACGCGGAGCACGACAGTCTCCGGGCAGCGCTGGCGCACTTCGACGTTGCCGGCGAGAAACAGCTCGAGCTCCGCCTTGCGGTCGCTCTGAGCCGGTTCTGGTACGTCCGCGGGCATCTCGGCGAAGGCCGGCACCACCTCGAGGCCGCCTTGGCCGGCGCCGACGGGCAGCCGCCGCTCCTGCTCCGCCGGGCGCTCACGGCCGCCGGTGCGATCGCGCTCCTCCAGGGTGACTACCCGGCGGCGACAGGGTTCTCCGAGGCCGCCCTCGATGCAGCGCGCCACGCGGGCGAGCCGCGGTTCGTCGCGAACGCCTTGAGCAACCTCGGGGCGATCGTCCTCGCGGCGGGCGATCACGAACGGGCGGCCGACGTCCTCGAGCAGGCGGTGACGCTCGCGCGGGAGGTCAGCGACACGCGCATTGCGGCACTGGCGATCAACAACCTGGGCGATCTCGCCCTGACCACGGGCGACTACCGCCGCGCCGGCCTGCTGTTCGAGGAGAGCCACGCCTTGCTCGAGGCGCGGGGCGACACCGCGAACCTCGCCCGCTCGCTCTTCAACCGCGGCGCGGTCGAACTGATGCTCGGCCACGACGAGGCCGCAGACGTCCACTTCCGCGAGGGCCTGGCACTTGCCCGCGAGGCTGACGACAGGGAGGACCTCGCGTGGTGCCTCGAGGGCCTCGCCTCGCTCGCGGCGCGGAGGGGCGACGGCGAGGGGGCGTCGACGCTCCTCGGCGTCGCCGGGGCGTTGCTCGCGCAGATGGGCGCGGACTTCAAGCCGTTCGAGCGCCGGCTCCACGAGACGACCGAGGGGCAGGCCGTCGCGCTGTGCGGCGAGAGCGGCTTCGCCGCAGCTCGCGAGCGCGGGGCGTCCCTGCCGTTGGCCGCCGCGCTCGCGCTCGCGCTCGATCGTGAAGACGTGGCTCGGTGAGTCGCCCTGTCGCGGACGTGACACACCGTCTGTGACGCGCGCGAACGACAGCGCCGCGGCTGGCTCCTACCGTCGATGCACAGACGGTCACAGCGGGAGGAGTGAGTCATGGGCACGAAGAAACGGATCGCGGTATCGCTCTCGGCATCGGTGGCGCTGGTCGCATCGGTGGCGGGCACGGCCGAGGCGAGGATCCCCGAGGCGGACTTCGGGGAGGCGCCGGCACAGGTTCGGCCGGCGACGGTCGCCGTGCCGGACGCGTTCGACCGCGCGATGCAGCGGCGAAGCCGGACGCTCGAGGCGAAGTACGCCGGAGGCGACGCGGTCGCGCGGGCGATCGCGAGGCGGAACCGCTAGCACCCGGCCCGGGCCTGCCGCCCGAGCCCGCACGAACGGCGCTCGCGTCGACGCGGCACGGGCGCCGTCGCGTGTGAAACCGAGCGTCGTGTCGGTGCGTAGACCCGGGCGACGGGCCGCTCCGGCCCGGGTGAGGAGGTTCCGATGGCCAGGCTCGTGGGAATCGTCGTCGCGGGGGGCGCGATGCTCGTGGTCGGCGTGGCGTTCGCGGCATCGACGACGACGTACTCGTACCGCGCCACCCTCAGCTCGAAGAACGAGGTTCCGGCGCCGAACGCGTCCGCCAAGGCGGCGGGTGTGTTCACCGCGACGGTCACGGACAAGAAGGGGAAGGCGTCGATCCGCTGGACGCTGACGTTCCGCCGGCTCTCGGGAAAGGCGGTCGCGGCGCACATCCACAAGGGCGCCGCCGGCGTCGCGGGCGCGGTCGTCGTTCCGCTCTGCGGGCCGTGCCGCAACGGGCAGAACGGCCGCAACGCGATCGACCACGACCTCGCCGAGGCGCTCGAGAAGGGCGGCTACTACGTCAACGTCCACACGGCGAAGAACGCAGGTGGCGAGATCCGGGGCCAGCTGAAGCTCCGCCACGGCTGATCCGCCGCCCGCGCAGGATCCGGGCGGGCCCGCGGTATCCCGTCCCGTAGGGTTCGCCCGGTTGATCCTCCTCGTCGCAGCCACCGACCGCGAGCTGTGCGGCCATGACGGCCTCGTCTGCGGCGTCGGCCCGGTCGAGGCCGCGGCTGCGACCGCCCGCGCGCTGGCGTTGCACCCGGTCGCGGCGCTGCTCCACGTCGGGCTCGCGGGCGCCCATGAGCTCCCCGTCGGCTCGCTCGTCGTCGGCACGGAGGCCGTCTACTGCGACCT
>JBKPNM010000063.1:0-17857 GCA_046732615.1 Actinomycetota bacterium
CGGCCGCGGCGACCCCCGGTCGACGGGCGTGTCCGAGGTCTCCGACCGGTCGCCGGCCTCCGCGAGCAGCTCGGCCAGGCTCAGCGCCATGGCCCGCTGCCCGTCGGAGACGAACCGGTAGCCGTCCGGGCCGACGTCGTCCGGACGATCGACGAGCTCCGCGTACGAGCGGTCGCCCGGCGTCGGCGCGCGCCAGGCGCTCGCGAACTCCTCGAGCTGCGCCGCGAGGGCGGTGAGCGTGCTGCGGTAGCGCACCCAGCGGTGGTTGTCCCACGAGAGCCCGCTGGACGTCCCGGGCGTCTCGGCGAACCGATCGACGAGCGCCCGGCCGGCCGCCTGGCCGCGCTGCGTCAGCGCCTGGATCACCTCGGCCGGCATCGTCAGGTTCATGCCGCCCTCGTCGGGCGCCGTGTGCACGTGGACGATGCGGTCGCGGTAGCCGGGCTGGTGCGTGAGCCCGGAGTCGACGTGGTTCTGCATCGTGCGGAGGATCCCGCTGACGAAACCCGTCAGGCTCGCGAAACCGGGCGTCGGGTCGATCCGGTGCCAGCTGTCGAGGAGGCCGCCGACGTTCGACGACGGCAGATAGACGTTCGCCGCCTCGTCCGCGCGTCGCGGATGGTCGGGGTGGAAGCCGTCGAGGTCGATCGCGAATGTCGGCCGCGTCGGGAGCGGTGCGTCGAAGAAGTGGACCGGGAAGTTGCTCGCGATCCCGCCGTCCGAGAACCAGCAGACCTCGGCGACGAGAGCGTGCGCCGGCGGGAGCCCGTCCTCGACCGCCGTCACTGCCTCCCGGACGTGGGTGCGCGTCATGTCGAGGGCGTAGAGCGGCACGGCGCTGATCAGCAGCGGGAAGCTGAGGCTCATGCGCGCGGCGACGACGACGGGGAGGTCGTCCGCAGCGGGGAACGGCCGCAGCGGGAGCAGCGCGTCGAGGCGGCGCCTCGCTTGCTCGGCGTCGCGCCCGGTGCCGAGCGGCGGCGGGTGCTCCTCCATCCAGGCGACGATCCGTTCGGGGAACAGGCGGCGGAACTGTTCGGGGTCGAAGAGGAGCTCGCGACTCCGCCACGGCATCCGGTGCGGCCGGCGGTGCGTGATGTTCGTGGTCATCATCTGGAGCTCGATGCCCTTCGCGCGGAGGTCGCCGAAGGTCAGCGGGCCGTCGCCGTCCTTCGCCGCGAGGTCGTCGACGAGCGCCGCGAGCCAGGGCGTCAGCGCCGGCGTCGTGCTGCCCTCCGGCGAGAGGCCCGAGCAGAGCCCGAACTCGTTGCGACCGAGAGCACGGGTCAGGCCGATTGCGAGCTGCACGCCGAGCGCGAGCGCAAGCCCCAGGAGCGCCAGGACGATGCCCGCGACCACGGTGCAGACGGCGAGTGCGCCCGACCCCGTCCACACGGCCAGCACGACGAGGGCGACGCCGGGCGCGAGCCCGAGCACGGCGGCGAGCGGGAAGCTCCGCAGCGCGGCCGCTCCGATGCGGAGCCACTTGCCGGCACCCGTGCGTCCGAGACCGGACATCAGGAGCCGGTGATACGACAGCGTCCCGCGCGAGGGCTGGAAGAGCCCGACCAGGTTCTCGCCGCCGCCGATCCACTCCGGCAGCGCGGCCAGCTTCTCGAAGCCGCCTCGCTCACGCCCGTGCTCGGCGGCCGCCGCGCCTGCCGCCGCGATCGCGCCGGCGGACGTCCCTCCGACGTTCGCGAAGCGGTACGTGCGCGCGAGCTCGCAGAGCGCGTGTGGATAGACGACGCCGCTCGTGATCCCGCCCTTCATGACGACGTCGCAGATGCGGGTCGGCTGCGAGTAGTCGTAGGTGCGCGGATCGCCCTTCATCCTGTCAGCTCCTCGAGCACGGAGTCGACGAGCGCGCGGGCGGTGGCGCTGTACTCGTGCGACGGGTCGATGAATCGCGCGAGCGCCCGGAGCTCGGTGAGAAGGAGTGCCTCGAGCCTGGCGTTGGGCCCGTTCTCGAGCTCGCGCGCGAGGCCCCGGGCGATGGTGATGTGCGTCAGGACCTCGAGCTGGAAGTCGTTGCGCGCCTGGACGAGCCCGCGGCGCAGGAGCGCGTAGACGCGGATCGACTCTCTGCCCTTGCGCGTCTTCCAGCTGACGATCCCCTCGGGCTCGAAGACGAGGTGCTTGGACGGGTCGTCGAGGCAGGGATGGACGAGCAGCCGCGGCTCGGCCCTCTCCTCGCCCTCCTTCGCTGCGCGCTTCGCCTCTGACGAGATGGGAAACTGGTTCGCCTTGCCGAGCGTCTGCTGACTCCCGTTCGGCAGCGTCTGCCTCCGCGGCCGGTTGCAGTCGGTGCACGACGGGAGCAGGTTGCCCCACATCGCAGCGAGCCAGAAGTAGACGCCCCATACGAGCTCGGTGCCCACCAGCACGCCGCTCTTGGGGCGGAGGTGCTCCACGTCGAGCGGCTGCGTCGCCGCGAAGGAGCTCTCGCAGTACGCGCACTTGAAGTGGAACGTGAGGTTGAGCGCGTCCTTCACCTGCTCGAGCTTGTAGGCGCCGAACGGGAACGGCTTGCCGTCCATCGCCGGGTCGCCGAAGTGCGTGCGCGCGCGAGCGAGCTCGTCCGCGCCCTTGACGAGGAGCTCCGGCGGCGGGGGCGGCAGCTTGACGCGGATCACCGCACCGCCTTCCCTTGGCTCGCCTTCTCCCAGATCGCCGCGATCCGCTTCTTCGTCGATTCCTTGAGCGCGAGCCGCTCGTCCGGGTCGGCGAGCGTCCCGGCCTTCCGCAAGATAGTCGTCGGCCGCCTCGAGCACGCCGATGTCGTCGCTCGCCCGCGGTCGGGCTCGACGCGAGGACGTACGTCCGCAACGGGACGCGCAGCGCCTCCGCGTAGACGAGGTGCTGCTCGGGGTCATCGAGGCGTGGCTCGAGCAGGAGCGGGCGCTCGTCGCGAAGCGCCTCGCCGGTCGTCCCCGGCGCTGCCCGCCTGGCGCGTACGGGGAAGCGCGCGCCCTTGAAGCTCTGGCACTCCGCGCAGCTCGGATAGAGGTTCTCCCACGTGTACGCGAGCCACCAGTAGTGGTCGGGGCTGAGCGCTCCGTCGAGGGCGAGAGCGCCGCTCGCGGGCCGGAAGCGGTCGACCAGCGTCGCCTGCTCGGTGAGCGGCGTCTCGCAGTACGCGCACTTGCCGGCGCAGGTCGAGACGAGCGCCGAGCGCACGCCGGGATCGGCCAGGACGGCGTCGTCGAACGAGAACGTCTCCTGGCTCCGCTCCTTCGCCGGCCGCTCGAAGAAGGCGCGGGCGTGATCGTGCGCCGCCCGTGCTGCCTTGGACTCGAGTGCGGCGGGCGCTCGCGTGTCCCGCTGCGCCGCGATCACGCCGCGGCACCCGCGCCGGGCTTGCCTGCCGCAGCGTCAGCGGGTCGCAGCACGTGTCTCCCTCCGGACGCTGCGGACGAGGCTAGACGATTTCCGGTCAGCCGAACAGGTCGAGCGCCGCGAGCGGCTGCTTGAACGGCGGGATCACGTAGATCCCCTGCGCGCGGGAGCGGCAGCCCGCGAGGAGCTGCCGCGCGAGCTCGAGCCCGACTGCTGGCGCGTCGGCCCCTGCGTCGTCCAGCGCGGCGAGCACGCCGTCGGGGACGCTGATTCCGGGGACCTCGTTGTGGAGGCGAAGAGCCATCGCGTGGCTTCGGAGCGGCCAGACGCCCACGAGGACCGGGATCGGCCACTCGTCGCCGAGTCGCTCGACGAAGCGGTCGAGCAGCTCGACGTCGAAGAGGGCCTGCGTCATCGCGAACTGCGCGCCCGCGTCGAGCTTGCGGCGGAACCGCTCCAGTTCGAGCTCGAGGTCGGCGGCCGACGGGTTGACGGCCACGCCGACGAAGAACGACGTGGGTGCGTCGAGGCCCTTGCCGACGTAGTCCTCGCCGCGGTTCAGCGCGGAGAGGAGCTGTACGACGCCGATCGAGTCGACCTCGTAGACGCCGCGCGAGCCGGGGTAGTCGCCGACGTGGGGCGGGTCGCCAGTCACAGCGAGCACGTTGCGGATGCCCTCGGCGTGCGCGCCGAGAAGGATGCCCTCGAGCCCCATCACGGTCGTGTCACGGGGCGTCACGTGCGGGATCGCCTCGATGCCCGCCTCACGCTGGAGCGTCGCGGACGTCATGAGGGCGTTCATCCGGGCCCGCGCCATGGGGTTGTCGTTCACGTCCACGAACCCCGCGTGACCGGACGCGCGGATCGCGCGCGCGACGTCGACGAGACCGTCGAGCGAGCCGCCTTTCGGCGGGTCGAGCTCGACCGACACGACCCACTCGCGCTCCCGGAACGCGCGAGCGAGACGGCTCTCGGCCTCGCTGCGCGTCGCGGCCGGGGCGAGGTCGGGCTCCTCGACCTCGATCGGCCCGCGTGGGCCCCGGCCCGCCTCGAACGCCTCGCGCACCGCCTCGATCTGCGCCGGTGTCGTGCCGCAGCAGCCGCCTACGATCCGCGCTCCGAGCCCCACCGCCTGCACGGCGAACTCTGCGAAGTAGTCCGGCGTGGAGTGCGGGTAGACGACCCGGCCCCCGACGACGCTCGCGAGGCCGATGTTCGGGAGGGCCGCGAGCGGCAGGCCCGGCGCCCGCATGCCGCGCAGCGCTCGCAGCGCGACCGTCGGCCCCGCCCCGTGGTTCGTCCCGATCGCGGCCACGTCGAGCTCCGCGAGCCGGCGGGCCGCGGCCGCGGCACCGACGCCGCCGGTGATCTCGGCCTCGTCGTCGAAGGTCAGAAGCGCGACGATGGGAAGCGAGGAGGCGCCGCGCACGGCCTCGACGGCGACGACGAGCTCCTCGAGGTCGAAGAACGTCTCGACCATGAAGAGGTCGACGCCGCGCCCCTCGAGCACGCGGGCGTGCTCGGCGTAGAGTGGGCCGTGCTCGGCCGGGTCGAACACCTCGAGCTCGCCCAGCGGGCCGATCGACCCGGCGACGAAGACGTCGCGTCCCGTCACCTCGCGCGCCTCGCGCGCGAGCCGTACGCCGGCCGAGTTGATCTCCTCGAACGCGTCGTCGAGCAGGAACCGCGCCAGCTTGCGGCGGTTGGCGGCGAACGTGTTCGTCTCGATCAGCTCGGCGCCCGCCGCGATGTAGCTCGTGTGCACTGCGACGACGCTCTCCGGCACGCGGAGGTTCGCCTCCTCGGGGCAGCGCAGCCCGGCGACGGCGCCGGACAGGAGCGCGCCGGTCCCGCCGTCCGCGACGATCGGCGGCCCGTGCGCGAGGCGGTCGAGAAATCGGCTCACGAATCGGCCACTGTAGAGACGGCGGAGATCGGGCGAAGCGGGGCTGCCGCCTGCGCCCCGCTCCGACACGACCGGGCTCGTTCGATCGAGCCAGTCCCCCCTCGCGCCCGAGCGGCGTCCGGTGAGCGAAAGGGTGATCGGCGGGCGTGCGGAGGCGACGTATCACCCGACAGGGGCATCTTCTTGCCGCTACTTCCTCCGTCCGGCGATCGTCCCGGAACGGAGAGGGGGCGGCCATCGCCGCCCCGTTCTCCAACTCGTCGGCCCGGGAAATGATTGCCGTCAGTTCCCGACCTGGAGCTGCTTTCTCCATCGGCAGGAACCGCCAAACCTCAAGCGCGGGTGTCAGTCGGCGTGGAGCGTGCGGCCTTCCATCCCCCCGGCCACCGTCACGAGCTCGCCCGTCACGTGACCGGAGAGGCGCTCCGACGCGAGCGTCACGACCTGCGCCGCGACGTCCTCGGGCTGCGCGACCTTCCGGAGCGGCATCGTGCGCGTGATCCGCCGGACGTCGTCGGGCTCGAGCAGGCCGCGCGTCATCGGCGAGAACGTCCACCCCGGCGCGACGGCGTTCACGCGCACGCGCGGCCCGATGCGCGCCGCTTCGTTCTTCAGCGAGAGCAGGAGACCGACCTGGATCGCGCTCTTGGCGGCTGCATAGTCCGCGTGGCCGGCTTCCCCGAAGCGTCCCGCGGTCGAGCCGACGAGGACGAGCGCGCCGCTCTCGCGCCCGGCGAGCCCGCGCAGGAATGCCCTCGCGGTGAGGAACGTCGCGGTGAGGTTCTGCGCGATCGTCCGCTCGAACCGCGCGAGGTCGAGCTCGTGGACGGGCACGTCCTCCTCGGGGTACACCCCTGCGACCGCGGCGCACACCTGCACCGCGCCGACGTTGTCGCGCGCCTCCGCGAACAGCCGCTCGGCGTCGGCCTCGACGGTCAGGTCGGCTTGCGCGACGGGCGCGCCGCCGAGCTCCTCGGCGAGCGCCCGCGCGCGTTCCTCGCCGCGGTGGTAGTGGACGACGATCCGGGCGCCCTCGGCCGCAAAGGCACGTGCGCACGCGGCGCCGATGCCCCCGGATGCGCCGGTGACGACCACACCCTGCCCCGCGAGCCCCGTCTCCACGGCGCGACTGTAGACGGGGCTCGCCGCGGGCGACGAGTGCGCACGACCTTGGACATCGACGACGACGTCGTCGCGGCGGCGCGCGAGATCGCCGCGGGCGAGCGACGCTCGCTCGGGTCGGTCATCTCCGAACTCGCGCGACGCGGTTTGACGCCTGGGCGCGTCGAAGTGGACGGCGACCTGCCGGTGATCCGCGAGCCGGCCGGGACGCTCCCGATCACGCCCGAGGTGGTGCGGCGGGCGCTCGACGAGGACTGAGCCCCCTGCGCCTCCTCGACGTCAACGCGCTGGTCGCGCTGGCGTGGGATTCACACGTGCACCACGTCGCCATCCGCGCGTGGTTCGGCGCTCACGCGGGGGACGGGTGGGCCACCTGCCCCGTCACCGAGAGCGGGTCGTCCGGGTTTCGGCGAACCGTAAAGTGCTGCCGGCTGCGATCGGCGTCGAAGAGGCGCGAGGCGTCTGGCCGCGCTTCGGCGGGCCGCCGCCTATGCGTTCGTGGTAGACGACGTCTCGTTGGTGGACGACGACGTTCCCCGCCCGGCAGCGCACCGGCAGATCTGGGATGCCAATCTGCTCCCGCTCGCACGGCGGCGTGGCGCAGCGCTCGTCACCTTCGACCGCGGCGTCTTCGAGCTCGCCTCGGGACGAGACGTCGAGCTACTCCGGGCCTAGTACGTCTCGAGCGACGCGCGCCGGCGTCCCTCGGTCTCGAACAGACGGAAGAGGCCGTAAGCCGCGGTCGCGTACGCGAGACCGATGAAGGCCTCCGTCCAGAGGAGCCCGGCGACGTCGCCGAGCGACGAGCCCGCTGCGATCTCCCGCGCCGCCTCGATGCCGTGCGTGAGCGGTAGGCACTTCCCGATCGCGGCGAGCCAGCCGGGCAGATCGTCGGGCGCGACGTTGACGCCGCAGACGAGCAGCATCAGGAAGTAGACGAGGTTCGCTCCGAAGAAGACGTCGCGCGCACGGAGGCCGATCGAGCCGATCAGCATCCCGAGCGCGACGCACGAGCACGTCGTCACGACCACCGCGACCGCGAGCGCGGGGACGCTCCCGGACGCGGGGTCGAAGTCGAGCAGCAGCCACGAGACACCGAACCCGAACGCCGAGACGAAGAGCCCGTTGACGACGAACGGAAGCGCGCGTCCGGTGAAGATCGCGAGGCGGTTCGCCGGTGTCGCGAGCAGCGGCTGCAGCGTCCCGTACTGGCGCTCGTTCGCGATGCCCATCGTCATCCCGTAGATCCCCGACATCGCCGCGACCTGGATCGAGTTGCCGACGATGAAGAACGCGTCGTCCTGCGAGCCCGCGTACCGGCCGAGGTAGGTGAAGAACAGAATCTGGAAGAGCGGCGCGCCGAGCATCGTCGGGATGTAGATCCCCGGGTTGATCCAGTTGAAGAGCGCGCGGTACGAGATCCCGCCGCCGACGAAGAAGACGCGCAGGCTCGTGGTCATGTCAGCGAGAGAGTCGCCCGGCTGCGCGCGAGCCGTTCGAAGTTCCGGAGAGCGAGCGCGCCGAGCGCGACGTAGACGAGCCCGAGCCCGAGGCAGAGCGCGATCTCCGGCCAGGCGTTCCCTCCGAACGCCGCCTCGCGGATCGCGCGCATCCCCCACGTCGGCGAGAGCACCCAGCCGATCGGCTCGACCCACCCGGGGAGCAGCGTCAGCGGGACCAGCAGGCCCGTCGCGAGCCAGACCGGGTACTCGAGCAGGTTCGAGAAGGCGTTCGCGTTCCGGTAGAGGATGAACGTCGACGCGAGGAGGAGCCCGAGCATCCCGAGGCTGAGGATCGTCGCGGGCAGCGCGACGGCGAGCTCGCCGGGATGGACGAATTCGAGCGGCGCGCCGAAGAAGATGCGGCCCCAGGCCAGCGTCGCGACGACCGAGTAGATTCCGATCGTCGAGGTCGCGACGGTGAGCGGCAGCAGGACGGCGACGAACGGCGGCGGCGCGCCGACCATCAGCTCGAGCGTGCCCTGCCACCGCTGCCACTGGATCGCGCCGCCGGAGCCGAAGAGCGTCGCCGACCAGATCCCCATCAGCCCCGCGCCGAGCGCGACGTAGAGGAGCGTCCCCGAGCGGCTGCCCGACTCGACCATGAAGAACGCGATCGACGCGAAGATGATCGGCTGCAGCACCGAGACGAGCACGAAGAACAGCGAGTTCGTCAGCGTCTTCAGGTGGAACAGCCAGCCCATCCAGAACAGGCGCGCGCTCACGACGTCACGCTAGCCCTCGGCGACCCCGTGCCGGGGTGGGGCTGGCCGCACCTCGCGAGGGCTGCTCGGGGCGTGCGGTGTCCGACTTGAAGTCGGACGCCAGATTGCGCGGGCTGCTCGGCGTGTGGTGTCCGACTTGAAGTCGGACGCCAGATTGCGCGGGCTGCTCGGCGTGTGGTGTCCGACTTAAAGTCGGACACCGGACTGCGCGGGATCGTCGCGGAGCTCCGCGGCGGCTGCGCGGTCGAGTATCGCGACGGTACGTCCCTCCGCCGAGCGCACGAGGGAGGCCGGCGTCGCCGGTGAGGGGGCCTCGCCGAAGGCGCGGCGGGCAGCGTCGGCCTTCTCGCCGCCCGACACGAGGAACGCGACCGTGCGCGCTGCTGCGAGCGCGGGGATCGTCAGCGTCACGCGGTCCACGAACGGTTCGAGCCCCGCTTGGGTCGCGACCGCGAGTTCGCCGGCGTCGAGCGACGGCGCGTTCGGGAAGAGCGACGCCGTATGCCCGTCGGGGCCGATCCCGAGGAGCGCGAGGTCGAGCGTCGTGCCCCGAAGCGACGCGCCGTACGCCGCCGCCGCCTCCGCCGGCGGCAGCTGGGTCGGGACGGGATGCAGGGACGGCGGGCGCTCGAGGTGGGCGACCAGCGACTCGCGGACGAGGCGCAGGTTCGAGCGCTCGTCCGCCGGAGCGACGCAGCGCTCGTCCCCGAGCCAGACGTCGACGCGGCTCCAGTCCGGCTGCAGCTCCGCGGCAAGCGCGTAGGCGCGCTTAGGCGTCGACCCGCCGGCGAGCGCGACCGCTCCGCCGCGCGTCGCTGCCTCGGCGAGCAGGCGGGCGGCCTCGAGCGCGGCGGCGTCCGGGTCGTCGGCGATGACGAGCTCCACGGCCCCATTCTCCCTGACGGCGCGTCAGAATCGCCCCGTGCAGGTCTCCACGGCGAAGGTCGTCGTCAACCCCTGGTACCGCCAGTTCTACCTCCGGCGGGGCGACGCGCCGTGGGCGTCGGACCAGCTCTCTCGCGCCGGGATCGAGCGCGCGCTCGAGGAGAGCGGCGGCTTCGTCTACGTCGGGACGTCGATGTACGGCAATCCCGTCGACGTCACGCTCGAGCTGCACGACGACGACCCGTCGCCGGACGACCGGGCCGACCGCGTGACGGAGGTCTCGCTCTCGGGATCGGGCCCGCTCGGGGTTCTCAGCTGGGGCGAGACCGAGCCGGAGCTCGTGTTCGAGCTGCCCGAGGGACCGCTCCGACTGCGCGCCTCGTACTCGGGCCTTGCCGCGGCCGACGCGCACCCGGACAACGACGTGTCCGGGGAAGAGCTATCGCCGGAGCGCATTCTCCTCCAGCTCTGGCCCGGGCCGCCCGGCGAGCCCGCGGCGATCAAGACCTGGGCCGGCTGAGGCGTCAGGAGCGGACGACGCGGACGAAGGCGGGCCGGCGCTCGGCCGTCCGAACGGGTGTCCCGGCGGGAAGCGGCAGGTCGATCGTGAACCTCGAGCCGGCGCCCGGCTCGCTCTGCGCCTCGACGGAGCCCCCCATCGCCTCGGCGAGCTCGCCCACGATCGCGAGGCCGAGCCCGGTGCCGACGCGGCGGCCGTCCGTCGCCCGGTCGTAGAGGTAGAAGCGCTCGAAGGCATGGGGGAGGTCCCCGGCCTCGATGCCGGGACCGTCGTCGACGACCTCGAGCCGGCCCGGCCGCGCGAGAATGCGGACCGACCCGCCGCGAGGCGTCGAGCGGAGCGCGTTCTCGACGAGGTTCGAGAGCGCCTGCAGCACCCGGTCGGGGTCGCCGGTCGCGACGGCGTCGGGCTCCGCCATGACGTGGAGCGCGACGCCGAACGACCGGGCGAGCGGCGCATGGCGCTCGAAGGCGGTCACGGCCGTCGCGGCCAGGTCGAGGGGCTCGGAGCGAACGGCGAACGAGCGGCGGCGCAACCGCGCGAGATCGAGCAGGTCGCCGACGAGCCGCTCCAGCCGGCGTGCCTCTCGGTGGATCACCGTGCCCGCACCTGGCGCCTCGAGAACGCCGTCCTCGAGCGCCTCGGCGTGGCCCAGGATTGCCGTGAGCGGGGTCTTCAGCTCGTGGCTGACGGAGAGGAGGAACGACCGCTCGGCCTCCTGCGTGCGCGAGAGCTCGGCGGCGAGGTGGTTGAACGACTCGGCGAGCGTCGCCGCCTCCGGCGGTCCGGCCACGGGGAGCGGCTCGGGCGCGCCCCCGGCGGCGAGCGCGCGGCTCGCCTCGGAGACCCGGGCGATCGGGCGCGCGACCGCACGCGAGAGGAGGAGCGCCACGAGAGCGGCCAGTGCCGCGCCGACGAGCGCGGCGATCCCGAGCCCGACCGCATACGGTCGCCAGTCGGCCGCGAGCTGGGAGGCAGGACGGAGGAGGACGATCGCCTCGTCGCCGTTCCGGCGGGCGGCGTAGAGGAAGCGCGTCCCGCGCACGTCGACGCTGCCGCTCGCGACGACTCCCGCGCGCAACCGCTCGGCACCGGCGTCCGGGAGGAGGAGCTCCGCCTGGGCCGGGCTGAGGATCGCGAGCCGCTGCTCGTCCGTCGCGAGGAACTCCCCGAGCGCGCGCTCGGCGCTGCGCGACGGCTCGGAGCTGCGCTGCGCCGCGATCAGCGCGACCTGACGCTGGAGAGCGGTCACGGCGGTGTGCTCGAGGGAGCGCCGCGTCAGCAGTGCTCCCGCAAGCACGGTGACCACGAGCGAGACGAGCACCGTTCCCGCAATCCCGAGAAACAGGCGCGAGCGGAGGCTCACGGGACGAGCTTGTAGCCGGAGCCGCGAACTGTGCGGATCAGGCGCGGTCGGCCGAGCTTGCGCCTCAGCTGTCCGACGTGGACGTCGACCGTGCGCGTCCCACCCGGGAACTCGAGCCCCCAGACCCGGTCGAGGAGGCGCTCGCGTCCGACGACGATCCCCGGCCGCTCGGCGAGGTGCCAGAGGAGGTCGAACTCGCGCGAAGTCAGCCCCACCTCGGCGCCGGCGACCGCGACCCACCGCCGTCGCCGGTCGAGCACCACGTCCCCCGCGACGAGCTCGTCGTCGTCGGTGTCGGGCTCGGTTCGCCGCAGCACCGCATGGACGCGCGCGACGAGCTCGCGGGGCGAGAAAGGCTTCGTGACGTAGTCGTCGGCGCCGAGCTCGAGGCCGGTGACGCGGTCGACCTCCTCGTCCCGCGCGGTGAGCATCACGATCGGCACGCGCGAGCAGGAGCGGATCGCGCGGCAGACGTCGAGCCCGTCGGTGTCGGGAAGCTGCAGATCGAGAATCGCGAGTCGCGCCTCGTGGCGCTCGAGCGCCTGCAGCCCCTCCGTCCCGCGCGTCGCCCACACGACCCGGAAGCCGTCGCGCTCGAGGTAGGCGCGGACGAGCGAGGCGATGTCCTCCTCGTCCTCGACGAGCACGATCGTCCCCTCACGGGCCGTGTCGACCATCTCCCTGGACGAGGACGACGCGGGCCGCACCGGCGGCCGAGAGCACCGCGGTCACCCGCATGCCTCGCCGGAGCAGCTTGGCATCGGCGGTCCGCGTCCCGCGCCAGACGACCGTTCGCGCGGAGATGCGGACTCGAACCGTGTCACCCGGCCCTCGACGGAGGACGAGCGCCCGCGGCAGGACGCGCACGACCCGGCCGCTCTCGAGCCGCCCCGAGGCTCGTCCGAACGCTCGGAGTGCGACCGCGGTGCCCGACCCGACGCGGACCGCCTCCGCGACGAGACCCGGCGAGACCGCGGCGAGCGCGGCCGCCCTGCCGTTCAGCCGGACGCGCGTGGCCGGGCCGACGGGCACCGTGACGTCGGTGCCGTCGAGCGCCCGCAGGACGACGGCCGAGGGACTGACGGACTGGACGATGCCTCGCTCGACCACGCGATCCGCGGCAAACGCGGGCGAGGCGACGGCGAGCGCCGCCGCGCACGCCGTGACGACGAGGGCGAGAGCCTTCACCGTCCGATCGTCACAGAGGGGCGTTAGCGAACCGATGAACGCACGTAAGCCCTCTGTAAGCCCTCACGCTCGGTCGAGCGTCGCGTGGCGGAGGCTGAGCCGCTCCGCGTTGCGAATGAAGAGGTAGCCGAGCGTGCCGAAGACGACGCCGATCGCGATCTCCACGCCGAGCAGGTCGGCGACGTCGGCGAGCGGCGCACCGTCCGCGATCTCCCTCGCCGCCTCGATCCCGTGCGTGAAGGGCAGCACGTTCGACACCGACTGCATCCAAGCCGGGAGCGCCGAGACGGGAACGTTCGCGCCGGTGAAGATGAGCAGGAACCCGAACATGACGTTCGCCAGCACCGCCTGCTCGCGCATCAGCAGCCCGAACGCGGCTCCGAGGAGGCCGAGGCCGGTGCACGAGAACGCGCAGATCGCCGTCGCGAGCGCGAGCGGCGCCACCGACGACGGCGGCACGTGGATACCGACGATCAGGCCGCCGACGACGAGCGCGAAGGCGGCGACGAAGAACCCGTTCACGATCACGGGCAGCGCGCGGCCGAGGAAGAGCGGCAGGCGAGGCGCCGGCGTGACGAGGATGTAACCGAGCGTCTTCTGGAAGCGCTCGCCGCCGATCGTGAAGGTCATCGCGAAGATGCACGGGATCGCGGCGTACTGCACGGCGTTCCCGATCACGAAGAACTCGTCCGACTCGAGGCCGGCCGAGCGGCCGATGTAGACGAAGAGGAGGATCTGGAAGATCGGCGCGATGAGCATCGACGGGACGTAGATCTCCGGGCGCAGGAAGGAGAACAGCGCGCGGAAGCTCATCAGGCCGCCGACGAAGAAGATCCGCAGCGACGTCACGCGAGCGCGACCGTGCCCGCTCGCCGAGCGCCCGCGAGCACCGTGTCGAGCACCGCCACCCCGATCCCGAGGTAGACCGCGCCGAGGCCGAGCGCGAGCCCGATCTCGGGCCACGGCCCTCCGCCGGTGGCCGCCTCGCGGATCGCGTCGACGCCCCACGTGGGAGCGAGCACCCACGAGAAAGGCCGCACCCAGCCGGGCAGGAGCGTCAGCGGGACGAGGAAGCCGGCGATGAGCCAGACGGGGTACTCGAGCAGGTTCCCGAGCGCCCACGCCGTCCGGTAGCGGACGAACGAGACCGCGAGCAGGAACCCCATCGCCCCGATCGAGACCACCGTCGCGACGAGCGCCACCGCGAACGAGAGCGGCTCCTCGAACGGGAGATCGACGCCGAAGACGAAGCGGCTGATCAGCAGCGTCGCGGTCATGCTGTAGAGCCCCATCGCGGACATCGCGATCGTCACGGGCAGGAGGACCACGGCGAAGTGCACGGGCGCGGTGACGAGCAGCTCGAGCGTCCCGTGCCACCGCTCGCGCTGCATCGCGGAGCCCGCCGACGTGCTCGTCGACGACCAGATGCCCATCACCGCGGCGCCGAACGAGGCGAACACGAGCGATTCACCGCCCGCGCCGGCGCGGAACATGAGGAAGGCGACCGTCGCGAAGAAGAGCGGCCACAGCACCCCGAGGAGCCCGTCGAACGACGAGCGGGTCATCATCTTCAGGTGGAGGCCGAACCCGACCGCGAGCGTCCGCGCGATCCGCGGTGGTTCAGCCATCGACGGCGACGGGCTGCTCGGTGACGAGCGCCACGTAGGCGTCCTCGAGCGTCGGCTCGCGTGTCGTCACGCGGCCGAGGGCGACGCCGTCGAGGCGGGCGAGCACGTCGTGCGTCGGCTCGTGCCCGGGGTCGGACTGCACGACGACGACCTGCGCCTGGTCACGGTCCTCGACCGCCACCGAGGTCACGCCGCCGATCGAGCGGAGCTCCTCGACCTTACCGTCCTCGATCCCGTAGACCTCGATCTCGACGACGACGCCGTCCGAGACCCGCGCCTTGAGGTCGCGCGGCGTCCCCTCGGCGACGATCCGGCCCTTTGCGACGACCGCGATGCGGTCGCAGAGCGCGTCTGCCTCGAACATGTAGTGCGTCGTCAGGAGCACGGTCTTCCCGGCCTCGCGGAGGCCGGCGATCGTCCGCCGCAGCTCGCGCGCGCCGACGGGATCGACGCCGATCGTCGGCTCGTCGAGGAAGATCACGGGCGGGTCGTGCAGGAGTCCGCGCGCGATGTGGAGCCGCTGGCGCATCCCGCGCGAGTAGCCCTCGACGCGCTCCTTCTCGCGGCCCTCGAGGCCGACGAGCTCGAGCAGCTCGGCGATCCGCGCCCGCTGGCGCTTCGGGTCGACGCCGTACAGCTCCGCGAAGTAGCGCAGGTTGTCGAGCGCCGAGAGCCGCTCGTAGAGGCCGCGGTCGCCGCCGAACACGTAGCCGATCCGCTCCCGGACCCAGTGCGCGTCCTCCACGACGTCGCGACCGAGCACGCGCGCCTGTCCCGACGTCGGGATCAGCAGCGTGATGAGCATCTTGATCGTCGTCGTCTTGCCCGCGCCGTTCGGCCCGAGCAGGCCGAAGAGCTCGCCCTCCTCGATCGCGAAGCTGACACCGCGCACGGCCTCGACCTCGAGCGAGCGACGCCGGAACGTGCCGGTGGTCGTCCGGTACGTCCGGTGCAGGTCGATCGCCTCGACGACGGCGGGCACGGCTGCACGCTAGCCGCGCCTGCGCCGCCTGGAGGGGCGGAAATCCGCACCCCTCGCCCGCCGCGTTGACATGTCACCGCGTCGCCTGCGAGAGTTCCCCTCTGCGGCGCACCTCTGCGGCGCAACATCGGGCGGGGATCGTCGTCTCACATTGGGATACCCACAAGGAGGGCAAGGAATGAAGGTACGCGGATTCGCGGTGCTGGCGCTCGTCGCGCTCGGCGCCGCGGCGCTCGCCGCCACTGCAGGTGCGGGCTCGTCGAGCACGGCGAGCACGCAGGCCGTCAACTGCAAGAGCACGCTCAAGATCGCGCTCGTGACACCGCTCACGGGCGGCGGCGGCTTCATCGGCACGGAGCAGCTGTCGTGGGCGAAGTATGGGGTCAAGAACCTCTCGAAGAAGTACGGGCTCAAGGTGCAGCTCGTCCAGACCGACACGCCGGTCGAGAAGGGGCCCGGGGAGGCGCTCGTCGTCTCGCAGAAGCTCATCTCGGACGCCAAGGTCCTGGCCGTGATCGGCCCGGCGACCTCGGGCGGCGCCGCGTCGGCGAGCCAGGCGCTCACCGCCGCCGGGATCGCGCAGATCTCGCCGTCCGCGACCCGCACGTCGCTCACGAAGGGTGCGAACAGGGAGGCGACGTCGTCGTTCTTCCGCGTCGTGCCGGGCGACTACATCCAGGGCCCGACCGACGCGAACTACATGGTCGACAAGCTCAACGCCAAGAAGGTCGTCGTGATCGACTTTCAGGAGCCGTACTCGGTCGGCCTCGCCGACGCGGCGGAGAACGTGCTCAAGAAGCGCGGCGTGAACGTGTCGCGGCAGTCGACCTCGGTCAACACCACCGACTTCTCCTCGCTCGTCACCCGTGTGCCGAGCGACGCGGACATCGTCTTCTTCCCCACGCAGCAGCCCGCCGACGCGCAGACGTTCGGTCAGCAGCTGCTCGAGCAGGGCAAGAAGGCCAAGGTGTTCGGCGGTGACGGGACGAACACTCCGAGCCAGTTCAAGCTGGCCGGCTCGTACGTCTCGAACTTCGCGCCGGACATCAGCGGCATCGCGACGAGCAAGCCGCTCATCGCGGGGTGGCAGAAGGACAACCCGAACGCGAAGCTCGGCTCGTTCGGCCCGCCCGCATACCTCGCAGTCGAAGTCGCGCTCAACGCGATCAAGAGGGCGTGCGTCGCGGGCAAGGGTCAGATCAAGAACCGCAGGGACGTCGTCAAGCACATCAAGAAGATCAACCTCAAGACGTCGATCCTCGGCGGCCCGTTCCGCTTCTCGACGAAGTCGAACGACCCGCTGAACGCGAAGTTCTACATCTTCCAGATCCAGCCGAACGGCACGTACAAGCTGGTCAACTGAGCACGAACGTGACAGACGCGGCCCGGTTCGAGCCGGGCCGCGTCGGTCGTTCCGAGCGGTTGTAGACTCGCGGCCCGCGTGGACACGTTCACCCAGCTGACGCTGAACGGGCTCACGCTCGGCAGCGTCTACGCACTGATCGCGCTCGGCTACTCGCTCGTCTACGGGATCCTCAAGCTGCTCAACTTCGCCCACGGCGACGTGTTCATGGTGGGGTCGTTCATCGGCTTCGGCACGTTGCAGCTGCTCGGAGGCTCGACCGACCCCGTCGTCCCGATCTGGCTTCTCCTCACGCTGATCACGCTCACGGCGATGGCCGGCTGCGCCGTGCTCGGCGTCGCGATCGAGCGGTTCGCGTACCGGCCGCTGCGCGACGCCCCGCGGATCGCCCCGCTGATCAGCGCGCTCGGCGTCTCGTTCTTCCTGGCCTACTCGATGCAGCTCCTGTTCGGGGCAGAGCAGCGCGACTACGACGCGTTCTCACTCGGGAACGGAGTCCTGTTCCTCGAGGGCTTCGACATCGGCAACGTGCGCGTGCCGCTCCTCCGCATCGTGATCATCGTCTCGGCGTTCGTCCTCATGGCCGTCCTCTGGGTGCTCGTCACCCGCACGCGCACGGGGAAGGCGATGCAGGCGACGTCGATCGACCGCGAGGCCGCCGCGATGATGGGGATCGACATCGACCGCGTGATCGTGTTCGCGTTCGTGCTCGGGTCGGCGCTCGCCGGAGCGGCGGGGGTGCTCTTCGCCCTGCGTGCGCCGACGTTCGCGTCGATCGGCTTCCTCGCGGGCCTCAAGGGCTTCACGGCGGCGGTGATCGGGGGAATCGGCTCGATCCCTGGTGCGATGGCCGGCGGGCTCATCCTCGGGTTCGCGGAGGCCTATACCCAGGGCTACATCTCGACGAAGTGGTCCGACCTGCTCGTGTTCGTGATCCTCATCCTCTTCATGCTGTTCCGACCCCAGGGCCTGTTCGGCAAGGCCGACATCAGGAAGGTGTGAGTGCCTATTCAGGCAAAGCCCCCCAGGTCCCTCGCGTGCGATGCGCGGCGCCACGCGTCGTCCTCGGTCGCGTCCATATCTCTTGATATCAACGCTCCCTGCGTCCTATCCTGGCTTGCTCCTCGCACGCGAGGAACGAGGCAGCATCACCTGAAGAGGCACTAGCGTGTCCGGCCCGAGCGACTGGGACGACTCCCTCACGACGCCGCTCGAGGGCGCCACAGAGGCGAGCGCGGCCGAGGGGCCGACGAGCCCGGCCGTCGGCCGGGACGAGTGGGTCGCGCGCCACGGCGAGCGGCGCGCGCGCCGCGGGGGGCTCCTCGGGACGCTCG
>JBKPNM010000064.1:0-5836 GCA_046732615.1 Actinomycetota bacterium
TGCGCGGGAACCGCTCCCGGCAGACCTCGGGCAGGTTCATCCCGGTGGCGATCCCGAGCTTCGCGCTCATCGACTGGATCACCATCCCCATCAGGTTGGCCGTGAGGATCACCCAGAGCAGCAGGTAGCCGAACTCCGCACCGCCGGCCATGTTCGTCGCGAAGTTGCCGGGGTCGACGTACGCGACCGAGGCGACGAACGCCGGCCCGAGGAACGGCCAGAGACCCCGCGCGCCGCGGCGGCGGCCCGCGAGCGACTCGTGGGCCGCCTCGAAGACACGCGCCTCGCCCGGGAGGACGTCGTCGAGCGGGTGGACCGGCGCAGCGCGGTCGTGGGCTGTCCGGGCCGTCCCCGCGTCGGCCCGCTCGAGCGGGTCCATGTCAGCCGACCAGGAGGCCTGTCGCCCACATCGCGGCGATCCCGGCGAGATAGCCGCCGACGGCCCAACCGGATCGCAGGCCGCCGGGCGCCGTTCGCGCGACGTAGCGCCCGACCTCGACGACGACCTGGAGCGCCGCGCCGGCGGCGAGCGCGAAGAAGAGGGGCGTCAGGACGTCGTTCGTCGCGTATCCGCCGATCCAGGTGCCGAGGATCGCCGGCGCGCCCGCGATCAGCGCGAGTCCTCCGAGCTGCACGAGCGTCACCCGCGCGCTCGTCGCCGGCGCGGCGATCCCGAGCCCCTCCGTGACGTTGTGCACCATGAACCCGATGACCAGGAAGGCGCCGAGCTGCAGCTCGCCGGTCGCGAACGAGGTCCCGATCGCGAGGCCCTCGCCGAGGTTGTGCACCCCGATTCCGATCGCGACGAGAAGCGCGAGCGCGAGACCGCTCGCGCCGACCCGTCCCTTCGTCAGCCGCGCGGAGAGGAAGGTCATCCCGAGCGCACTCGCGGCGACGCCGAGGAGCACGAGGCCCGGCCCGCCGAGCGACGGCGGCAGGGCGGCCTGGAGCTCGAGCGCCTCGAAGAGCGCCTCGACGCCGAGGAAGGTGAGCAGCCCCGCGGTGAGCGCCATGAACACCGCAAGCCAGGCGGCGCCCGCGCGGCGGAGGCTCGGGAGCCAGAGGAGGCCGAGCGCGACCGGGACGACCCCGACGAGCAGCCCGATGACGCCGTAGCCGAGGAAGCCGCGCGCACCGGGCTGCGGAGTCAGCACCGCCGCGGCGATCTCGTGCGTCGTCTCGATGCCCGTCGAGGTCGTGACGCCGATCGCGAGCGGCTCGTCGGTCACCCAGTCGTACGGCACGACGACGGTCGTCGACCGCAGGCGCGCGAGCGTCGCCGGGCCGTCGAGCGTGAACGGGACGATCGCGTCGTCGACCGTGACCGAGGCGATCGTCACCTCGTCGCGCTGCGGGTTTCGCACGAGCGCGCGGATCTCGCCCCGGCGCAGCTCGACCCGCCGCACGTCGAGCTCGTCTGCGGGCGGTGGCGCGCCGCCCACGAGGTCGACGACGCGGTCTCCCTGGGAGACCACGAGCGCGACGGCCAGCGCGAGCAGGACGATCGGGACGAGTGCCCACAGCCGCCAGCCGATATCGCCCGGGGCGGTGCGCGCCTCCACTAGTCCTCCACCTGGAAGTAGCCCATCCAGCCGAGCTCGGTGAACTCCGACTGGTGTGCGTGGAACATGAACGTCCCCGCGTGTGCGAACCGGAGCTCGAGCACGCCGCGCTGCCCCTGGCACTGCATCACCGTGTCGGTGTACTCCCAGTGCTCGCCGGTGCCGGTCGGCTGGTAGCGGAAGAAGTCGGCGTGCAGGTGGAACGAGTTGATCAGGTCGAACTCGGTGAGGTTGGCGAGGTAGATGCGGACGAGCTCGCCCTTCCGCGCCCGGATCGGGTACCGGGCGTAGTAGAACGTCCGTCCGTTGACGGTGTAGAAGTTGTTCTCGCCGTCGCCGTCGGTGTCGTAGCCGTTCATCACCATGACGAGCTCGCGCGCGGGCTCGCGCCGTTCCTTCGGATCGACGATGAACGCGCCGTACAGGCCCTTGTGGATGTGCTTCTTGAGGGGCGTCGCGTGGCAGTGGTAGACGTGGAACCCGGCCGGTCGGGCCGGGAACTCGTACGTCAGCTCTTCGCCCGGCCCGACGATCTCGAAGACTCCGTCCATGTCGGTTGGATGGATGCCGTGGAAGTGGATCGTGTGCGGATGCGCCCCGGCGTTGACGAACCGCACGCGGAGCAGATCGTCCTCGGTCGCCCGGATCACCGGGCCGGGCACGGTGCCGTTGTACGTCCAGGCGGGGAAGAAGACGCCGGGCGCGATCTCGAGCTCGACGTCGCGCGCGACGAGCGTGTACTCCCGCACGCGGCCGGGACGGTGGGGAAGCGGCTTCGGCGGATAGAGCAGTGCGTCGAGGTCGTCGGGGCCGCCGACGGCCGGCGCGCCTTCGCCGATCATCGCCGCGTGGCCGCTCGCGGCGCTCCCGGTATGCGACGCGGTGGCGCGGTGCGCACGGTGATCGTGCTCCGCCGCTACGGCGTCGCCGCCGAGCGCCAGCTTGACGCCGAGCGGCGCTGCCGCGAGCGGCGCCGTTGCGCAGAGCAGTCGTCGGCGGGTGAGTTTAGCCATAGCTAAACTCTAGTCGGAATCTTTAGAGCTGTCTAAACCGCTTGCGGAGCCGCTAGGCGCAGCGTCCGGGTGCGAGCCCGAGGAAGCGCAGCGTCCCCCGGCAGAGCCCGGCCGCTGCCCGCTGCCGCACGGCCGCCTGCGAAAGCGCGCGGTCCTCGGCCGGATTCGTCATGAAGCCGAGCTCGACGAGGATCGCCGGCACGTCCGCCCAGTTGAAGCCTGTGAAGTCCGAGCGTTCCTGGATCCCGCGGTCGGGGAACCCGAGCGTGCGAACGAGCTCGGCCTGCACGAGCTCCGCGGCACGGCGACTCGGGCGGTGGACGTCGTCCGTCCAGCCGCTGCGCAGCGCGGGAGTCAGCGTGTGGGTACCGCGTGCCGACGCGCTCGCCGACCCGTCGGCGTGGACGCGCAGGAAGAGGCGCGCCCGTGCTCCGTTCGCGATCTGCGCCCGCGCGACGTTGCCCACGCTCACGCCGGCGGTTCGCGTCCGTGTCATCACGACGCGGACGCCGGCGCGGCGCAGGAGCGCCCGCAGCCTGAGCGAGACGTCGAGCGTCAGCTCCGGCTCGCGGATGCCCGTCACGACGCCGTGAGTGCCTCCACCGTCCTTGATCTTGCGCGTCGT
Source organism: Actinomycetota bacterium (assembly GCA_046732615.1). Classification (GTDB taxonomy): domain Bacteria; phylum Actinomycetota; class Thermoleophilia; order Gaiellales; family Gaiellaceae; genus Gaiella. Next base: position 3,201 of record JBKPNM010000064.1, read on the forward strand.
CGATCCGGGCCCGATCGGCTCGGTCGCGAGGTTCGCGCGAGCGTCGTGGCCGGGGTCGATCACGACGACGGACGTCGCGGAGTACGCGCCGCCGACGAGCACCAACGCGGCGAGCCACACGGAGCAGAGAACGGCCCAGCGTGTGCTCACCGTGGCGGCACCCGGGACCGCATCCACACGTAGGTCACGAGCGAGCCGGGAACGAAGAGGACGGCGGCGGCGGCGATCAGCACCTTCGCCTCGGTCGAGTCCAGGTCGACCGCGAGCCCCGCCACCAGGCAGATCCCGCCGAGCGCGCAGAGCACGGCGCCGATGAGGCCCGTCCGCATCGACCGCGGAGGCTATGCGACGAGCCGGTAGACCTGGAACACCTCCGCGAATTCGCGGTTCACGTTCGTCCCGTGGACGCGGGCGAGGTTCCAGATGTACTCCTCGTCGGCGTAGCGGCGGTGCTGCTGCGAGGCGTAGCAGCGCACAGCCGCGACCTTGCGCTCGACGTGGCGGCGCTCCAGCGCGAGGTAGGCGCCGTAGGAGAAGTCGAAGTTGTTCCACGGGATCTCGTAGCCGAGGACGGTCGTCCGCTTGAACGCACGTAGCCCCTCCTGCGCGACCGTCTGGTGATCCTGGTGGACGTCGTGGTGCGACGGCTGGAAGACGACGTCGGGGCGCCACTCTTCCCAGAGCGAGACGAGGAGCTCGAGGATGTCCTGCCGGCGCTCGGGGAACGTCCGCACGTCGAAGTCGTGCACGGTCAGGTTCGACTCCGGGATCCCGAGCTCGGCCGTCGCGTCGCGGACCTCGCGTGCGAGCGTGTCGGGTGCGAAGCCCGCGGGGAGCGAGCGCGTGGCGATCGAGAAGGCGACGTAGCGAACATCGCATCCCGATTCGACGAGCCGTGCCATCGCGCCGCCGCATCCGAACTCGCCGTCGTCGGTGTGCGGCGCGAGGACGAGCGCGCGCTGGAGGCCGTCGAGCACGGCGCGAGTCTACGTCGACCCGGTCGCGGTGGGCTCGGGCACGGGCGGCACGTCGGCGGTGTCCGGAAGCTCGGCTGCGTTGGTCACCCGCCGCGCCGCCTTCTTCGGCACGCGCGCCGTCAATCCGACGAGGCCGAGCAGCGCCCACGTCATCGGATCCTCGAAGAACGCGGCGTAGAAGAGGCTGTGGACCGCGATCGCGGCGAGCACCACTCCGGTCGCGAGCGAGACGCGAGACGTGAAGCCGCGGCCGAGGCCGACGAGCGTTGCGAGGAGGGCGGCGGCGACGAGCCAGCCGAGGAGCGCGAGGCCGACGATCCCGCCTTCCGCCGCGACCGTCACGGGCATCGTGTGCGACGCGACGCGCTTCGGGTCCTTGCCGGGGATCCCGAGCCGGCGCGCGTACTCGTGCGAGAAGCCGCCGGCGCCGACGCCGACCAGCGGGTGGTCGAAGGTGATGCGCAGGCCCTGCCCGACGAGGTTCGCACGGCCGGACGTGATCCTGTTGAAGCCCGAGCGCGACTTCCCGACGAGCTCGTGGCGCACCTGCGGCACGGCGAGGAGCACGACGGCGGTCGCCGCCGCGAGCGCGACGAGCGCGAGCGTCGCCTTCCGTCCCCAGGCGACGGCGACGGCGAGGACGATCCCGGCGGCGAGCGCGACGAAGCTCGACTGGGAGAACGAGATCAGGAGGCCGAGCCACGTCGCGACGACCACCGCGTAGAGGCCGGCGACGCGCCAGCCGCGCACGCCGCCGAGGAGGATCCCGGCGAGCGACGCGAGGATCGCGACCGTGAGGTAGCGGCCGTAGACGGACGGATCCCAGAAGACCGAGTTGACGCGGAAGAAGGGCGCGTAGGCGTTGAACACCTTCACGCTCGGATTCCAGAAGACGTCCCGCGTCAGCCACTGGTAGCCGCCCACCGCGGCGTACGCGAGCGCGGTCGCGACGAGGCCTCCCCAGAGCCAGGTGAGCCACCGGCCGCGCCACGGGAGGCGCGCGAAGCCGACGGCGAGGAGACCGAACGGAAGCAGGAACGCTCCGAGCAGGATCGCGCCGCGATGCACGTCGACCGCCCAGGTCATGGAGAGCCCCGCCCAGCCGACGAAGGCCCCCGCGGGCCACGCGACCGGTCCCAGCTCACGCGTGCGCTCGTCCCCCCGCAGCAGCGCCCAGCCGAGCGAGAGCGCCAGCCCGCCGATCACCGCGTAGAGCGGCAGGAGCAGGTTCACCTCGTCGCTGCCGATGTCCACGGGGAGGCGGAGCGGGATGCAGGCGAGCGTCGCGAATGCGAGGAAGTACGGCCAGCGCACGAGGAGGACGGCGGCGGCGACGGAGACGACGAGCCCGCCGAGCGCGGCGGCAGCGAGCCGGCTGCGACTGAGATCGGGGAGGAGGTAGAGCCCGAGGACGCCGAGCCCGGCGGCCCACGCGACGAGGCCGGCGATCCGCGCGATGCGCGTCGTGGCGAGATACAGCACCGCCAGGCCCGCGCTGCCGACGAGCGCGGCGACCTGCGCTGCGACCGTCACGGCCGCGCCGCCCGGACGACGACCGTTGCGCGCCGCACGTGCGCGTTGGCCGAGACCCGCAACACGTACCGACCCGGGGCGTCCGGTGCCTTGAGGCGCAGCGTGCCGGGACGCGCGGTCCCGGAG
>JBKPNM010000065.1:0-9472 GCA_046732615.1 Actinomycetota bacterium
GTCGCCGTCTGCCCGGTCGCGCGGCTCCGCGCGACCGCGCTCGCGCCGCCGAAGGACCGCGACTTCGCGATCGTGCTCGGCCCGTGGTTCACGACGACGGACGAGGTACCCGAGCGCTCCGCCGTCCGCGTGACCGGCGACGGCGCCGCGGGCGCACCGGCGGCCTCCGCCTTCGACTGGGAGAGCGCCAAGCGCTACGCGGCCGAGAACACGCGGCTTCGCGTCGGCGACCTGCTCCTCGCGCCGGCGGACGTGGTCGTCGAGGTCTCTCCGAGGACCGGGGTCTGCGTCGACGGCGCCGAGCTGGGAGAGCTGTCGTTCTCCCTGGAAGCCGGATGACGCACACGTTCCGCCGCCTCGACGGCCTTCCGCCGTACGTCTTCGCGACGATCCGCGACCTGACGCTCGAGCTGCGCCGCGCGGGCGAGGACGTGGTCGACCTCGGGTTCGGCAACCCGGACCTGCCGTCTCCGGACGTCGCAGTCGCAAAGCTTCAGGAGGCTGCGGCGAAGCCACACAACCACCGGTACTCCGCCTCGAAGGGGATCCCGAAGCTCCGTGCCGCGTGTGCCGACCTCTATCGGCGCCGGTTCGCAGTGGAGCTCGACCCCGAGACCCAGGTCGTCGCGACGATGGGAGCGAAGGAGGGCCTCGTCCACCTGATGTGGGTCCTCGTCGAGCCCGGCGACGCCGCACTCGTGCCGGCGCCGAGCTACCCGATCCACATCCACGCGCCGATCCTCGCCGGCGCAAGCGTGTTCCAGGTTGCGATGGGTCCGGACCAGGATCTGGTCGCCAACCTCGCGGACGCCTTCGCGCGCGCCTCGCCGCGGCCGCGCGTCCTCCTCCTCTCCTTCCCGCACAACCCGACGACGGCGACCGTCGAGCTCGCGTTCATGGAGCACGTCGTCGAGTTCGCGCGCGAACGCGAGATCGTCGTCGTACACGACTTCGCGTACGCCGACCTCGCCTTCGACGGCCACGAGCCGCCGTCGATCCTGCAGGTCCCCGGCGCGGCCGACGTCGCCGTCGAGCTCTACACGCTGACGAAGTCGTTCTCCATGGCCGGGTGGCGCGTCGGCTTCCTCGTCGGCAACGCCGAGGTGTGCACGGCGCTCGCCCGACTCAAGAGCTGGCTCGACTACGGGACGTTCCAGCCGATCCAGATCGCGGCGATCACCGCGATGAACGAGGCGCCCGAGACGCCGAGCCTCGTGCGCGAGGTCTACCGCTCGCGCCGCGACGCGCTGTGCGGCGGGCTCGACCGTGCGGGCTGGTCGTTCCCGCGACCGCGCGGGACGATGTTCGCCTGGGCGCCGATCCCCGAGCCGTTCAGCGAGATCGGCTCGCTTGCGTTCGCCGAGCGGCTCGCCCGAGAGGCCCGCGTGGCCGTCTCGCCCGGCTCGGGCTTCGGGCCTGGCGGGGAGGGCTTTGTGCGCTTCGCGCTCGTCGAGAACGAGCACCGGATCCGTCAGGCGGTGCGCGGGATCAGGCGGGTGCTCGAGCGGGCGTAGCGGCCCGCGCAGCCGCCGCGCCGATCGATGCACGCAGCGAGACGACCTCCCCCACGACGACAAGCGCGGGGCCGGGAAGCGCCTCTGCGGCGCTCGCAAGCGCTCCGAGCGGCACCGTGACGGTGCGCTGGTCGCGAAGCGTCCCGCGGGACACGACCGCCGAAGGCGTGTCGGGCGCCATCCCGGCGGCGACGAGGCCGTCGGCGAGCGCGGAGAGTCGGCCGAGGCCCATGAAGAGCACGAGCGTCCCTCCAGCCGCGACGAGCTCGTCGTAGTCGGGCTCGCCGCCGTCCGCCGCTCGCGCGGTCGCGACCGTCACCGTGTCCGAGATCCCGCGGTGCGTCACGGGGATGCTCGCCGCAGCCGGCACGGCCGTGAGGGAGGACACTCCGGGGACGACCTCGAATGGGACGCCCGCCTCGGCGAGAGCCAGCGCCTCCTCGCCTCCACGGCCGAAGAGGTAGGGGTCGCCGCCCTTGAGCCGGACGACGTCGAGCCCTTGGCGACCGAGCGCAACGAGAAGCTCGTTGATCTGGTCCTGTGCGATCCCGTCGCGCGTGATCCTCAGCGCGTCGTCGTGCGTCTCGTTCACCAGCTCTGACGCGACGAGGCGGTCGTAGACAACGGCATCGCAGGCACGGAGCAGCTCGAGGCCGCGAACGGTGATGAGGCCCGGGTCGCCTGGGCCTGCGCCGACGAGCGCGACGGTCATCCGAGGCGCCCCGCGACCACCGACTGGAAGTAGTCCCGCCGGGCGGCGTAGGTCGGCAAATGCCGCTTCGCCCACGGGCGGAGCTCTCGAAGCTCCCGCGCGAGAACGACGTGCTCCTCGGTGACGAGCCGCGCGATGTCGTCGCGGAGCCGCTGGGCGAGCGCGGGTGACGCGCCGCCCGTCGAGATCGCGACGGCGATCGGGTCCGCGCGATGGACGGCGGGAAGGATGAAGCTGCAGAGGTGCGGCACGTCGACGACGTTGCAGAGCAGCCCCCGCGCGTCGGCGTCGGCGTGGACGCTCTCGTTCAGCGAGGTCACGGACGTGGCGGCGACGACGAGGAAGTGCCCGTCGAGGTCCGAGGAGCGGTACGCGCGGCGGACGAGCGCGAGGCGCCCTGACCGCGCGAGGTCCTCGACCGACGACGAGACCTCCGGTGCGACGACGGTGACGCGCGCACCGACGTCGAGCAGGCCGTTGATCTTCTCGAGCGCGACCGAGCCTGCACCGACGACGAGCACGTCCCTGCCCTCGAGGTCGAGGCACGCCATGTAGAAGCGCTTCTCGCTCATCACGCCTCGACGCTCGTCACGCGGGCTCCCTGGCGGTCGAGGCGGACGGTGAGCTGCGGGCCGTCGCTCGCGACCGCGAGCGTGAAAGCGCCGGGCCCGACCGCGCTCAGCGTCAGACCGTCGAGCGGTCGGCCCTGCAGCGCTGCCAGCGCCTCGTTGACGGCGGCCGTGCTCTCGGCGAGCGCCGAGCCGGTCGGAAGCTTGCGGAACGCGCGGAGCGCGGCCTGCTCGCCGCCCGGGCCGTAGAGCGCCCTCACCCTTCCCGACTGCAGCGCCAGCGTGAGGAGGCGGTCGAGCTCGTCGACGTGGCGAGCGTCGACCTCTCCGTCACCGAGGTCGTCGAGCAGCGCGTCGAGCAGATCGCGGTAGTCGCCTCCGCCGAGCGCCTTCCGCACCGCCTCCACCTCGGCGCGCGCGACGTCGACCTCGTCCTCCCCGAGCCTCAGAGCCGTCATGCGTGCGCCTCGTCGCCGAGGATCGCGTGCAGCTCGTGCTCGAACCCCCCGGTTTCGATCGAGCAGTGCATCCCGCATTCCTTCGGCGCGTCCGTCTCCCACCACCACCGGCCTGCGCGGGTGGGCTGACCGGGGGCGATCGCGCGCGTGCATGGAGCGCAGCCGATCGACGTGTACCCCTGTGCATAGAGCGCGTGGGTCGGCACGTCGTTCGCGCGCAGGTAGTCCCAGACGTCGTCGTGCGTCCACTCGGCGAGCGGGTTGAGCTTGACGATGGCGTCGTGGTCGTGGTCGATCTCGACCTTGCGGATGTCGCTCCGCGACGCCCACTGGTCGCGGCGCAGGCCCGTGACCCAGCAGTCGAGCCCCGCGAGCGCGCGGTTCAGCGGCTGCACCTTGCGCACGTTGCAGCAGAGAAGCCGCTGCTCGACGGAGCGCAGGAACAGGTTCGGCCCGTTGCGGTCGACGAGGCGCTGTACCTGGAGCCCGTCGGGCGAGAGGAGCTCGAGCCGCAGGCCGGGGTACCGCTCCCGCAGCTCCTCCACGAGGTCGTGCGTCTCCTGCGGCAGCCGTCCCGTGTCGATCGAGAAGACGCGCACGTCGGGGTCGATGCGGTAGGCGATGTCGACCAGCGCGACGTCGCCGTCCTGGAAGGCGGTCGACAGCGCCAGGCGGTCGCCGAACCGCTCGATCGCCCACTCCAGCACCTCCCACGGCTCGAGCCCCTCGAACTCGACCGAGAGCTCACCCGCCTCGTAGTCGTCGAGTACCTCCGTCGCGCTCATGCTGCTGCCGCCTCCTCCCTCCGGCTCCGCGCCGGCTCGCGCCCGACCAAGAGGCCGAGCTCCTCGTCCGTCGTCCTGTCGAAGAAGGCTCGCAGGCTCTCCTCGCGCGTTCGCTGGTCGAGCCATGCGCCGATCAGCGCATGCACCAGGGCGTCGAGCTCGTCCGTCGGCACGCGCCGGAAGACGGGGCGCGCAATCGCCGCCCGCGGCCCGAGGGCACCCCGGAGGTAGACGTCGTAGGCCTGCCCCCGCTGCCCGGCTTCGTCCCGGGTCGTCGTTCCCTGGAAGCCGATGTCGCCGACCCAGTGCTGCCCGCAGGCGTGCGGGCAACCGTCGAGGTGGAGGCGAAGCGCCGCGACTCGCGTGCCGAAGCGCTTCTCGAGACCCTCGATCAGCGTGTCGAGCCGCGTCTTCGTCTCCGTGACGGAGTAGTTGCAGTGCGGCTCGCCGGTGCAGGCGATGCCGTTTCCGCGCAGGCCGAAGCCCTCGATCGGGAGGTCGAGCTCCTCGAGAGCGCCGACGACGGCGTCGACCGCATCGGCGGGCACGCGGGCGACCAGGAGGTTCTGCTGCCGGGTGATGCGCGCCTCGGCGCCGAGCGGCTCGAGGAGCTCACCGAGCGCGACGAGCCGCTCGCCGCCGAGCAGGCCGACGTGCACCGGAACACCGATGCTCGAGCGTCCGTCCGGCTGCTCGCGGATGCCGAGATGGTCGTCGGGCTCGACGTCGATCGGCGCCAGCGCGAACGACGGCAGCGCGTAGCCGAGCCGTCGCTCGACTTCCGCGCGGACGCCATCGGGACCGAGCGCGTCCACCATGAACTTCATGCGTGACTTCACGCGCGAGACGCGCCAGCGGAGGTCGTCGCGCCACGTGTCGAGAATCGCCCGCAGCACAGCGATCGCCTCGTCCGGCCGCACGAACACGCCGAGGTCGCGGGCGATCCGCGGAACCGAGGAGAGCCCACCGCCGACGAGGACGGCAAACCCGGGCTCGCCGTCGCGGAGGACGCCGACGAGGGAGATGCAGTTGATCTCGGGCGCGTTGCAGCGGGACGCGCACGCCGAGATCGAGATCTTGTGCTTGCGGGGCAGGTCGACGTACTCCGGGTTGCCCGTGAAGAACCGATGTGCCTCCTCGAGCACCGGCGTCACGTCGAAGAGCTCGTGGGCGTCGATCCCGGCCGCCGGGCAGCCCGTGATCGCCCGGACGGTGTCGCCGCAGCCCCCGAGGCTCGTGAGGCCGGCCGCGTGGAGGCCGTCAAAGACCTCGGGCAGCGCCGCGAGCCGGAGGTGGTGGAGCTGGATGTTCTGGCGCGTCGTGAGCTCGGCCTCGCCCTTCCCGTGGTCGAGCGACAGGCGCCCGACCGCGCGGATCTGCGGTGCGGTCAACCGCCCGGCCGCGAGCTTGATCCGCAGCATGAACGTGCCGACCTTCGGCTTGTCGTGGTAGAGCCCCCACCACTTCAGACGGACGACGTCCTCCTCGGCGACGTCCGCGTAGCCGGCAGCGATCAGCGCGGGCAGCTCGGCGAGCATCCCGAGCGGCCCCTTCTCGCGCTTGAGCCGCTCGACGGGGTTCCGCTTGAGCACGAGCTCGAGCGAGGGGTCCTCGGTCGGGGATCGTGTGACGTCGACGCTCATCCGCCTCCTCTCGGTGCCCGGAACCATCGGGTGCCACCGCCGGGAGGCAGTCGCCGCCTCTCTCATCTCCCCGCTCGCCGTCCGGACGGCGGCTCGCGGCTGGACGTCGCACCTGGCAGGTGGTCCCCCGGTTGCGGCGGCGTCACGGGGCCAGATCCCTCAGCCGCTCTCGATGAGCTCAACGCTTCACAATCTATAGCAACGTTACTTCACTTCGGCAAGTAAGAGGCGTCGGTCCGCCCCGCCGGCCCGGTCGAGCGTGAAAGGAGGCTCAGAGGCTCGCGTCGGCGCGCTGCGTCACGAGGGCCCGGGCCGAGCGGACGGCCCCGACGGGGCGGACGGTGCGGAAGAGAAGCATCAGCGCGACGAGCCCCACGGTCGTGTTCACCATCGTGACGCCGACCTGCATGCCGAGAGAGAACGACACGGCCGTCGCCGCCGACACCACGCCCTGCAGCGCGTACGCGGCGAGCACCTGCTGCGTCCCTGCGCCGCCCGGGACGGGAACGAGCGTCGAGGCGCCGTTGAGCACGACGACGAGCGCCGCCGTGGCGAGGCTCGCCTCGATGCCGAACGCGGCGAGGACGAGGAACACGACGCCGATGCGGCACCACCACGCTGCGATCTGGAACGGCAGCACCGTGCATGCGTAGCGCCCGGGCTGGCGGAGAATGGTGAGGCCCTGCGCCGCCCGGCGTGCGAGCCGACGGACGAGCTCGGGTCGCAGCCTGTCGAGGATGGCGATGCCGACCGCGCCGACGACGGCGGCAGCCACCGCGAGCTCGACGGCGACGGCGCCGGGGAGCGACGGAAGCGCAGGCATGACTCCGGTCGCCCACAGCGTGCACACGAGAAGCCCACCGATCACGCCGTCGATCGCCATGACCACCGTGAGCGACGCGGCGAGCGTCGCCACCGCCGTGCCGGGAATGCGTGCGCGGGCGATCAGCACCTTCGCGAGCTCTCCTCCACGCGCGGGCGTGAAGGCGTTCAGCGCCACGCCGGCGGCATACGCCCCGGCGACGGTCGGCACCGGGATGCGACGGCCCGGGTAGGCCGCCACGAGAACCCCTCGCCAGGCGAGCGCCCGGAAGAGCAGCGTCAGGAGCTGGAGGGCGAGCGCCGGCAGGAGGTAGCGGCCGTCGAGCTGGCCGAACCGATCCGACGCCGACTCCGCGGCGTCGACGACCGTTGCGAGGACACTCACGCGCGGGCCGCCGCCAGCGGAGCGATGAGGCCGGCCTCGTCGCTGATCAGGCCGTCGACTCCGAGCCCGACGAGCTCGCGGGCGCGTGCGGGTGCGTTGACGGGCCACGTCAGTACGAGGCTCGCGACACCGCGCACCTGGGCCACCGAGCGGGCGTCGAGCAGGCGCTCGTGGATCGAGACACCGTCCACTCCCGTGTCGGAGAAGCGGGTGAGCATCGCGCGCAGCTGGCGCCGGCTCCCGACCGACGCGATCCGGCGCACGGGGAGCCCGTCGAAGACGTCGAGCAGATCCCACGAGCGCGCACACACGGTGAAGCGGCGCTCCGTGACGAACGGCTCGAGCTCAGTGCGGACGATGGCCGCGAGGCGCAGGTGCCGCCCTTTGAGATCGAGCATCAGCTCGGTCGCGGGTCGGGTTGCAGCGAGCAGCTCTGCGAGCACGAGGGAGCGCCGGAACGGCGAGGCGAGCGCCCACCGGTCCCAGTAGAGCGGGAGCGGCCCGACGGTCTTCAGGTGGCGGATCTCCGGCCGCCCGCGGAACAGGCGCACGTCGGCCTCGACCAGCGCCACGCCGAGGCGCTCCGCCTCCCGCAGCCGGTCGAGCTGGTTTCCGGCCCGATGCGCCACGACGAAGGGCGGCGCGATCTCCGGGCGGGCCCCCTCGGTCCCCTGAGACCTCATCGCGAGGCAGTGTAGATGCGTCCCGGCGGTTCTGGAGGAAAATCGCGATCGCGAGGCCGGCCAGCACGACGCCCACACCTCCGGCGACGTCGATCACGAAGTGGTTCGCCGTCGCCACGACCGCGAGCGACATCGCGATGGGGACCGCGACGGCCATGATGCGCAGCACGAGGCTCGCGGCAGCCGTGAGAAGCACGATGCCGACGAGGAGGTTCCAGCCGGCGTGAAGGCTCGGGAACGCCGCGTACTGGTTCGTGAGACCGGGGGGCTGCAGCGCGCGGTAGGCGTCGGAGCGCTGCGCGACCGTGTCGACGAGCCCGACGTCGAGTAGACGCGGCGGTGCCACCGGGAAGAGCGCGAAGAGGAGGAACCCGATCAGCCCAGAGGCGATCATCGCGTCGCGCAGGAGGTAGTAGTGCCTGCGGCGGTACACGTAGAGACCGGTCGCGACGCCGAGGATCACGGGCCAGTGGCCCCAGATGTAGACCCAGTTCGCGATGTCCACGAGCAGGTCACTTCGAAGCGTGACCGACTGCACCGCGTTCTCCCAGCCGATCCCGACCGCGTCCTCGAGCGAGACGAGGTGGCGCGCGTTGGCGAACGCCGCGTCCGCGCTCCCGGCAGTGAGGTTGCGCACCCCGAAGTAGACCAGCGTCGCGAACGAGACGACCAGCGCCTCGCGGACGGGCCCTGCGGCCAGGGCGAAAGCGCCCCGCCTCGGTGGCGCGAACGTCGGCATCGAGGGTCGTCGACTGAAGATCGTCCTCACCCTCACCTCCTGACGTCGAGTCTCTACGGGCAGGGGCGAGCCCGCATCCGCGACCTCCCGGAGTCGGGATCCGTAGTCGCCGCTGCGACGGTCTCCCGTCCAATCCCTCTCTTTGGGGGTCCAAGGCCCCCGCGTCTCGCCGATGCCGAGGTGAATGCGGCGTCTCGCCCTCAGTTTCGGCCTGCTCGCGGCTTTGGCGCTGCCCGCAGGTGCCGGCGCCTCGCAGCTGATCGCGCGCGACGCGAAGGACGTGACGCTCCGTGTCAACGAGCGCGGGCAGGCGATCGTCGGGTACCGGGCGAAGGGCAAGCGCTGGACCGTCCTCGCGTGGGGCGCGGTCAATGCGCGACACCCCGCGACCGGACAGCCGCAGGTCGCCTTCCGCGTCGACTACTCGGGCGGCTGGGCGACCCACCGGCGGACCCTGGCGCGGGGATTCAGGAACGCCTGCGGCAAGTACACGGGGCCGGCGCTCGCCTGGTTCGTCACCGGGTGCACGATGCGCGACGGGAGTCACTGGGCGCTCCAGGGCTGGCAGCGCGGGCTGCCGAACCTCGGCCTCGATCCGTGGAAGCTCCTCCAGGGGTCGGTCGAGCTGCGCTTGAGCCACTGGACCGGCGACCTCCCGAAGCTCGAGATCTGGACCAACTGGGCCTACAGCAAGCGGTTCGACCACCTCTTCGGCCGCATCACGTACCTCGGCCAGCCGGTGTACGGCTTCCTCGCGAGCGCGTCGGGCGTCCCGGGAGACGACTTCGGCCGGAACATCTACGTGGACACGTTCAACTCCGCGTACGGCCCCGGCTGGAAGCGCGAGAACAGCTTCCTCACGCATCGCGGGACGGGCGTCTTCTGTTACGGCTTCTACCCCCACGACCCCTATCCGGGCTACCCGGCCGTCGGGCGCCGTCCGCCGGGCAAGGGGGAGCGCTACCGTGCCACGGTTGTCGGCCCTGGCGTCGTCCCCGACGTCAGCTGGGAAGGCGCACCGGGAGCGTACGACGAGGCACTCGACCGTCAGCTCCTCGACACCCAGCGCGCCGTCTACGGCCCGGACACGCGCTGCAAGCCGCTCTGAACGACGCGTCGAGTTACGACGAAGTGGTCGCGACGATCACCTGACGAGCCGAGG
>JBKPNM010000066.1:0-7701 GCA_046732615.1 Actinomycetota bacterium
GCCCAGCACGATCCCGATCGGCACGGCGATCACCAGGGCGACAGCGACGGCGGCGACTGACAGCCGCAGGTGCTCGACGGTCTTGTCCCAGAGGAGTGCGGGGTTGTCCTCGATGAAGCGGAGGGCGTCCGCAAAGATGGAGAGGTCGGCAATCACGGTGTCCGGCTCACCCTGGCCCAGGGCGTCAGCGACCGCTGCACGAGTACGAGAAGCCCGTCCGCGAGGACGGCGAGCCCGACCGCCAGGACAGCCGTGACGATGAGCTCGGTGTTGAAGAACTGGCGCAGGGCGAGGAAGATCGGCCGGCCGAGCCCCTGTGGGATGACGAAAGCCGCGACCGTGGCGAGAGCGATCGTCGAGACGGTCGCGATGCGGATGCCGGCCATGATCGCGGGCAAGGCGAGCGGGAGCTCGACGCGCCGCAGGATCTGTCCCTTGCTCATACCCATCCCCCGGGCCGCCTCGAGTACGTCCGCCGGCACCGAGCGGAAGCCGACGAGGATGTTCCGGAACAGGATGAGCAGCGTGTACGACACGAGCGCCACCTCGACCGTCGTCACCGTGAGGCCGGTGAGCGGGACGAGCAGCTGGAAGAGCGCGAGGCTCGGGATCGTGTAGCACAGCGCCGCAAACAGGTCGAACGGGCGCTCGAACCACGCCCGGTGCCGCGCGAACAGCGCCGCGGCGAAGGCGATCACGAACCCCACGACGACGGCGATGATGGTCAGCTTGACGTGCTGAAGGAGCGCCGGCTGGAGCACCTCGCCCCAGTTGTCCCGCACCCAGTCGGGACAGAAGAGGCGGTTCTCCTGCACGCAGTCGCTCGCCTCGCCGAAGTCCGGGATCACGGGGCCGGACTGCGCGAGGACGCCGTTCATCCGGTGAGCCGCTCGGACAGCGCGTCGAGCGTGAGCGAGCCGCGCGGCGTGCCGTCGTCGTCGAGCACGACGACGACGCGGCTCCCGTCGCTGAGCATCGCCGACAGGGCGTCGCGCAGCGTGGTCGAGCCTGCGAGGGCCGGCCCGACCGACCCGTCGACGGGGTCGAGCGCCAGCTGGTCGAGACGCGTCAGCGAGAGGCGCTTCAGACCCCGGTCGGCGCCGACGAAGTCCGCGACGAACTCGTCGGCCGGGTGCGCGAGGATCGCCTCGGGCGTGTCGTACTGGGCGAGCCGGCCGCCGGGGCGCAGGATCGCGATGCGGTCGCCCATCAGGATCGCCTCGTCGATGTCGTGGGTGACGAAGATGACCGTCTTGCGCACCTCGTTGTGGATGCGCAGCAGCTCGTGCTGGAGGCGCGTCCGCGTAATCGGGTCGAGGGCGCCGAACGGCTCGTCCATCAACATCACCGGCGGGTCGGCCGCGAGCGCGCGCGCGAGTCCGACCCGCTGCCGCTCGCCGCCCGAGAGCTGAGCGGCGTACCGTGCCCGGTAGTCGACGGCGGGAAGGTCGACGAGGTCGAGCAGCTCGTCGACCCGGGTGTCGATCCGGTCTTTCGGCCAGCCGAGCAGGCGCGGGACGGTGGCGACGTTCTCCGCCACGGTCATGTGGGGGAAGAGCCCGGTCTGCTGGATCACGTAGCCGATCCCACGGCGGAGCTCCGTGACGTCCCGCTCGCGCACGCTCTCGTCGCCGATCCGGATGTCGCCCTCGGTGATGTCGATCAGCCGGTTGACCATCTTCATCGCCGTCGTCTTGCCGCCCCCCGACGGACCGACGAGCACGCAGATCTCGCCGGCCGGGACCGTGAGCGTGAGGTCGTCGACCGCGGGCGAAGCCCGGCCCGGGTAGTGCTTCGTCACGTGGTCGAAGACGATGCGGGCCGCGACGTCGCTCACCGGCGAAAGCCTACGCAGTGGGGCGCGTGCGGCGTTTCGCGCCGGCCGCTCTCGCTCAGGCGCGCCGGGGCACGGCGCGCGTCAGCGACGCGACGACCGCCGCCCCGGCGGCGAGCAGCACGATCGTCCCGCCCGGCGGGAAATCCGCGTAGTAGGCGATCGTCAGCCCGGCGAGCACGGCGCCGAGGCCGATCAGACTCGACAGTACGAGCGTCGAGCGGAGGCTCCAGGCGAGCCGCTGTGCCGCGATCACGGGCAGCACCATCAGCGCGGCGATGAGCAGGATCCCGACGATCCGCATCGAGATCCCGACCGTCAGCGCTGCGAGGACGGCGACGGCTGTGTTCAGCGTGCCGACGCGGACGCCGGCGACGCGGCTTCCCTCCTCGTCGAGGACGACCCCGACGAGACCGCGGTAGAGGACTGCTATGGCCGCAAGCGAGATGCCGCCGAGGGCGAGGACGACCCACAGGTCGGTCCTCGTCACCGTGAGGATCGAGCCGAAGAGGAACTGGAACAGGCCGACGTCGAGCCGGTTCGCGCTCGAGACGAGGACGATGCCGAGGGCGATGCCCGTGTAGAAGACGAGCGCGAGCGCCTGGTCGCCCGCCGCGCCGAAGCGCGAGCGCAGCCACTCGATCGACAATGCGCCCGCCACGGCGAAGCAGAGGGCGGTCAGGACCGGCGAGACGCCGAGCAGGTACCCGGCCGCGACCCCGGCGAAGGCGACGTGACCGAGCCCGTCGCCGACGAGCGACTGGCGACGCTCGACGAGGAAGAAGCCGACCGCGGGCGCGAGCACGCCGACGACGACGCCGACGGCGAAGGCGAGGCGCATGAACTCGAGGTCGAGCATCAGTGCGCGTGGGACGGGTCGTGCCAGAGCGCGGGCAGCTCCGCCGGAACGCCGTCGAAGACGATCCTGTTGCGGACGAGAACGAGGCGCGAGACGACGTGCTCGACGGCGCCGAACTCGTGCGAGACGAAGAGGATCGTCACCCCGAGGTCGCGGCGGAGCTCCGCGAGGAGCGCCGCGAGCGATTCCTGCGACGCCGCATCGACTCCCGTCGTCGGCTCGTCGAGCGCGAGCAGCGCCGGCTCCGATGCGAGCGCGCGCGCGATGAACGCGCGCTGCTGCATTCCGCCGGACAGCGTCCGCAACGGCGCGCTCGCCCGGCTCGCGAGACCGACACGCTCGAGCGACGCCGCGACGACGGCCCGGTCGGCGGCCCGGAGGGGGCCGAACGGGCCGCGCACCGAGAGCCGTCCCGCCTCCACGACCTCGGCGACCGTGACGGGAGTCGCCGAGGCGAGCTGCGCCCGCTGGGAGACGTACCCGATCCGCGGACGGGAACCGCGCTCTCCGGCCGGCGCGCCGAACAGGCGCACGCGGCCCGAGGACGGCCGCTCGAGCCCGAGCGCGAGCCGCACGAGCGTGGTCTTGCCGCCGCCGTTCGGCCCCGCGATCCCGACGAACTCGCCCGGCGCGACCGCCAGCGTGACGTCCTCGAGCACCGGCGGCCCGCCCCGATAGGCGAAGGAGACGCCCTCGAGCTCGACCGCCGGCTGCGGGCCGTCTACGCGCATCGCAGGGCGTTGCGCAGGACGGCGAGGTTCTCCCGCATCACGTCGAAGTAGTCGGTGCCGGCGTCGAGCTCCGAGGACGTCAGCCCCTCGAGCGGGTCGAGGACTGCGACGGCCGCTCCGGTCTCGCGCGCGACCGTCTCGGCCAGCGCGGGCGACGCGAGCCGCTCGGTGAACACCGTGGTCGCGCCGCTGTCGCGCACCGTGGTGACGAGGCGGGCGAGCTCCCTCGGCGTCGGCTCGGTCTCCGGCGCGAGGCCGAGCAGCGGGACCTGCCGTAGGTCGTAGCGAGCGGCCAGGTAGCCGAAGGCGGCGTGGCTCGTGACGAGCGTCCGCCGTACGCAGTGCTCGAGCCCCCGGCGATAGTCGTCGTCCAGCTTGCCGAGCCTCTGGGCGAGAGGATCCGCGGCGGCGGGGTCGCCCAGCTCGCGGGCGATCGCGCGGCCGACGGCGGCGAAGCGTAAGGGGTCGAGCCAGACGTGCGGGTCGAGCCCGCGTTCGGATCGCAGCGGCCGCGCCTCCTCGAGCACGTCGAGCGACGGACCGCTACGCCCGTCGAGCGCATCCTCGACCGCGGGCTGGAGCCCGTGGCCGACGTACACGACGAGGGCCGCGTTCTGCACGCGTCCGACGTCCCGCACCGTCAGCTCGAGATCGTGCGGCTCTGCTCCGGGCGGCGTGAGGTCGTCCACGCGGACGTCGCCTCCGGCCACCTGCTCGGCGGCGTAGGCGAGCGGATAGAGCGATGCGACGACGGTCGTCCTGGACGTCTCCCCGCCACAGCCGCTCGCCACGGCACCGATCCCGACCGCGCACAAGAGAACCATTCTCGAAAGCATTCGGCGGCGAGCGTAGCATCAGATGAGAACGGCTATCGTTTGGACATGCCGACCTGGTCCGAGCAGGCACTCGACGGTCTCCACGCCGCCGGCCTGCGCCGCGGCGGGGCGCGACGCGCGGTGGTCGAGTACCTCGAGGCGCAGGACTGCTGCCGCTCGGCGCAGGAGATCCACGACGGAATCGCCGCGCAGGGCGGCGCGGTCGGCGTCGCGAGCGTCTACCGGGCGCTCGACACGCTCGCCGACCTGCGGCTCGTGCAGCGCGTCGACGTCGGCGACGGCATCGCCCGCTTCGAGCCCGCGCGCGAGGACGACCACCACCATCACCACCTCGTCTGCGACGACTGCGGCAAGGTCGAGCCGTTCACGGACGAGCCGCTCGAGCGGGCCCTCGCACGCGCAGCCGGCCGGCTCGGCTACGCACTCGACCAGCACGACGTCGTCCTCCGCGGCGCCTGCGACGACTGCCGTGGCGGAACGCCTGGTTCGCCCACGTTCCCCTTCCTCTAGCGCCCGGACTCGGTCGGCCTGCACGGGGGTCGGTCGCCTTCGCGGACCAACCCCTTGGTCAGTCGTCAGGCGGCGGCGACTCGGGCACGGCCGCGCGCGCGAGCGCGACGGCCGCGCGGCGCTCTGCGGTGAGCTCGCGGACCACGATCTGGGCCGACGCAGTCAGCGGGACCGCGATCAGCGCCCCGACGACGCCGAGCAGCGCGGCCCCGAGGATCACGCTCGCGATCACGAAGAACCCCGAGATGTCGGCGGCGCGGCCCTGGATCGTCGGCTGAAGGACGTAGTTCTCGACCTGCTGGTAGCCGACGCAGACGACGAGCATGATCAGCGCCTGCGGAAGGCTCTGCGTCAATGCGACGAGGGAGAGGATCACCGCGGCGAGCGTCGCGCCGACCTGGGGGATGAGGCCCAGGAGACCGGCGACGATCCCGAGAGCGAGCGCGAACGGGACGCCGATGATCCACGCGGCGGTGCCCTGCACCGTCCCCGCGATCACGGCGATCACGACCGCGCCGAGCGCGTAGCGGCCGATGGTGCGCGTGATCCGCTCCTCGAGCACCGCGGCGCGGGCGGACGCGCGGGGATAGAGGACCGTGTGGAGCGAGCGCGAGAGGTTCGGCAGGTCGATGACGAGGAACAGCGTCATGAAGACGATCGTCAGGGCGCCGAGGCCGAAGCCGAAGATGCGCCCGCCGACCTCGAACGCGTCGCCGAGCTTCGAGGGCAGGTCGGAGGCGAGCGACTCCGCGCGCTGCTGCAGCTTGTCGCCGATGTCGGTGCGCTGGTCGATCTGCTGGAACAGGTCCGACTGCCGGATGCGCTCGACGATCGAGGGCAGGTCCTCGATCAGGTCCCGCACCGCGCCGACGAACGGGCTCACGAGGAGGTAGGCGAGGAGGCCGAGGAAGCCCACCACGCCGAGCACGACGAGCATCGCCGCGTTGCCGCGCTTCATCTTCGCCCGCTCCTCGAGCCACGTGACGGGCGTCTGCAGCACGATCGCGAGGAAGAGCGCGATGAACACCCAGAGCACGGCCTGCCGCGCGGCGACGAACGCCCACGTAAAGCCGATGACGGCGAGGACGGTCGCGATCGTCCGTAGCGAGACGGTGATCTCGACCCGGCGAGTCGGCGGCTCGCGTGCTGCCACGAGGAGCGAGTCTAGGAAGCGCCCCGGAAGGCGCCTGTGGCGGCGCGGGCGTCGCTAGGCGATCGGCGCGCCGGAACGGCTGATGCGGACGTCGCCACTCACGGTTCGGATCCGGAGGTCGAGCTGCTCGCCGTTGCCGCCGGCAGGGGCGTCCGCGACGGCGAGGTCGGAGGTGACGGAGCCGCTGACCGACTGGGCGTCGATCCAGAGGGCGAGACCCGGACACGCGGCGACGTGGACGTCGCCCGAGACGGAGCTGACGCGGCACGGCCCGCCGATCGACTCGAGATCGACGTCGCCGGAGACGGTGTTCACGCCGACCGACGCAGACGTCACGCCGATCCGCACGTCGCCGGAGACGGTGTTCGCCGTCACGGTCCCGTCCACCGAACGCGCTGCGACGTCGCCGGAGGCGGATTTCGTCGTGAGGGCGCCGGCAACGGCGCCGGCCGTGAGGTCGCCGCTCGCGGTCGTGAACGTGAGGTCGGCCGTGTCCGCGAGCATGGCGTCGCCCGACGCCGAGCGGGCGGCCACATTGCCGAGCCGGCCGCGGACGTCGACGTCGGCGCTCTGGGTGTGAACCTCGAGATCGGTGCCCTCCGGGCAGCGGATCGTGACGAGCAGCTCGGGGCTGCGCCCGAGGAAGCCGAGCCGCCCCTCGCGCTTCGGGACGCGCACCGTGATCTCGTGGCGGCCGCCGCGCTCGAAAGCTTCGACCCGCGCCTCCTCGGCCGCGTGGAGCGAGGCGTCGTCGCCACGCGCCGCCGTCACGTCGACGTCGACCCGCGCCTCGTCCCAGGTGTTGATCACGACCGTGCCGGCGGGGATGGTGAGGTCGAGCGCGACGCGGCCCGGTGTCTCGAAGGACGGCACGGCGTCAGCGGGGGTTGCCGAGGCGGGGCGGGACCGACGGACGCGGGTCGACGCGACCGTCGCCGCGGCGAGGCGGGCGGCGCCGCTCGACGGGGTCGGGGTCGAATGGGCCGAACAGTGCGAGCGAGAACATCTTGGCTCCTTTCGGTCAGCTCCGGGCGAAGCCCTGGAGCCGGTTCGACGATCGCCGCGCGGCGCGCGGCTCGAGCGCGCGTGCGAGCGCGCGGATGATCCAGGCGTTCGTGGAGACGGCCTCGCGGGCCGCGGCGACCTCGATGCTCGCCTTCAGCCCCTGCGGGAGGCGCAGGGTGAGCCGGGCGCTCAGGTCGTCGCCGGGGGCCGGCGGCTCGTCGGGCGCGACGGGCTCGCCGACGAAGACGAGCTCCGGGTCGCGGCCGGCGAGGCGGACTTCGACGTGGCCGTCGTCGAGCTGCGAGTTGAGCGACAGCGCCGCCTCAGAGAGGAGGTCGAGCAGCCGGAGGCGGAGCGCCGGCTCGATCGCGTCGGCGAGACGCCGCCATTGCTCCACGGTCTCCTCGTCGCCGAGCGCCGCCACGACCCCTGCGAGGTCGCGCTTGATCGCGTCGATGTGCAGCTCCATGACCACAGTATGACATCATTTTGATGTCTGTCAAGTGCAATCATGCGTCACGGTGCCGTCCAATTGACTTCCGCTGCCCGAGAGACCGCATGGAAGGGCGGAAAACCGTACGTGCAGCGTCGCCGCCATCGTCTACGCTTGACGCGTCCGGGCGGCAGGACACGCGCCTGGACGCCTTTCCGCCCCGTGCCCACGGGGCGTTTCGCGCGACAGACTCGCCCCGCCGGGTGCGGGAGGAGCACCTCGTGACCAACGTCGACCCTGCCGACCTCACACTCTGGCCGACGATCCGGCACCTGTACCC
>JBKPNM010000067.1:0-10326 GCA_046732615.1 Actinomycetota bacterium
TCACCCGAACATCGCGGGCCTCGAGGGTGCGTGCGTCGTCCGCGAGCGCGTTCGAGGCGCAGACGACGACGCTCGCCCGGCCCACCAGCCATCGGGCGAGCGGCAGCAGGCGCCGCGCGAGCGCGACGTCCGAGCCCCAGAGCTGCAACACGATCGGCTTCCCGGTGACGAGCGCCGGCAGGGCCGACGGCAGCCAGTGGGCGTGCACGACGTCGGCGTCCCGACTTGCGCGGCGTGCCCCGCGCGCGAACGAGAGGAGGAGGAGCGGCACGAGCACTGCCTTCCAGGGGGCGCGGCGCAGGTTGTTGACGATCCCGTCGCCGTAGGCGATCCCGTAGTGGCGGAAGGTCGCCGGCGAGACGACGCGCACGTCGACGCCCGTCGCCCGAAGCGCCTCGACGCCGTCCCGGACGAAGTGCCCCGCCACGTCGTCCGCGTCTCGCGGGTACGACGTCGTGAGGACGCAGACCTTCACTCGCGCTGGGCCAGGTGGTGCGCAACCGCCGCCGGCGCGGCGATCGCCAGCAGCGCCAGGACGTAGAAGTAGTAGAAGGACATGGTCAGGTAGAAGACGTTCGACACCATCGTGGAGACGATGGCGGCCGTCAGGCCCCAGCCGAGCGGCCAGACGCGCGCCGACAGCGGGTCACCGGCGGCCGCCAGGGCCCGCCCGATGCGGCGGGTCGCTCCGGCGCGTCGGAAGAGGTAGACCAGGAAAGCGGCGAAGACGAGCGTCCCCACTAGCCCGTACTCGACGAACGAGGCCACGTAGAAGGAGTGCGGTCCGAAGTTCGTCTTCCCGGTCTGGAACTCGTAGTACACCGAGAACGTGTTGAGGCCGAGACCGAAGAGGGGGTTCTGGGAGAGGACGTCGGGGATGAAGGAGTAGACGATGAGGTGCGTGTCGGCGCCGCGCCCCTCGGTCGAGAGCCGCGAGCTCAGCACCTGCTCGAAGAAGTTCGCCCGCCGTGCGACGACGACGGCCAGGCCGAGCAGGAGCAGCCCGAGGGGGACGAGGAACATCGGGCGAACCAGCAGCCGCCGGTACGGCACGGCCAGCACGAGGAACCCGCACCCGAGCCCGAGGAGGCCGCTCCGCGAGAGCGTCGCGAGATCCACGATCGTGAGGAACGCGAGCAGCAGCGCGAGCGGGAGGCGGTACCGGTGCCCGCGCTCGAGCCGGAGGTAGAGCGGCAACAACAGGACGATCGCGGCGGCGACCTCGATCCCGAGGTGGTTCGGGTCGCCCGTCAAGGCGTTGACGCGATACACGAAGGAGCCCTCGATCGCGCCGAAGATGTTGATCTTGCTCGCGCCGCCGGTGATCGGCTGCAGCCACGCCTCGTCGAGGTTGCCGCCGGTGCTCTCGGCGACGGCCAGCTGGGCGAGGCCGTATGCGCCGTTCGCCGCGATCCCGCCGACGAACGCGGCGAGCGTGAGCCAGTAGAAGCGGAGCCCGCGTCGCGCGATGAGGGCCACGCCTGCGATGAGGAACAGGAAGTGGAGGAGGAACTTGATCATCCCCTTCGCCCACTGGGCGAGGGACTCCGCCGTCTCCAGGTTGAACCACCCGATGAGGTACACGAGCAGGAACGCGCCGAAGAAGGCCATCGTCACGACGGCCGCGCGCGGCATCGTCCCGTCGAAGCGCTCGAGGCGGTGCACGAGGAACGCGACGAGGAACACGGCGGTCACGACGTCCGAGAACGACATCGTCCCCGCCACCTCCCACTGGAGCTTGGCGAACGTGACGGTGAACACCGTCGCGAAGAAGAGCGCCTCGACGTACGGCGCGCGATCCACGGCCACGCGCGGACGGTCGACGGCGATCGCGGTCACGGAGGCGAATCGTAGGGGTCAGCCGGGCGGCTGGATTTCGAGCTCCGCCTCGAGCCCTGCACCGCGCGCCTCCGCGCGCGAGCTCGCGCCCTGAGGGTACGACGTGATCCCGTCGTAGAGGACCTCCCAGCGGCCGCACGCGTCGACGCGCAGCTCGGCGTCCACGTAGCCGACGGTGCGCACCTCGTCGAGCAGCTGCTGTGCCTCCTCCTCCGTGTCCCGCCGCCCGAAGACGAGGTCGAGAGCGGCCGTCTCGCCGGGCGACGCCTTGCGCACGCAGTCGTCGGCGGACCGGAACGGCGTCCCGTCGGCGCCCACCACGAGTGGGTAGCCGACGAGCGGCACGGCGACGATCGCCGCCGCGGCGATGCGGGCCGCCCGTCGCGTCATCCGGTCGCCTCCTCCCCGCGACGCCATGCCGAGCCAACGAGCAGCGGCATCGCCACGGCCGCGAGGAGCACGAGCGCTCCCGTGTACCGGACGATGGGGTTCAAGGCCTCGTCCGCGGTGATCGGGATGTCGGTGTACGAGTACGTCACCCAGGCGCCGCCGAGGAAGACGACGACGATGAGCGCCGAGAAGTACGCGGCGAGGCGGCGGTCTCCCCAGACGAAGGCGACGGCGATCGCGAGCAGCAGCACGTAGGGCATCACCGACCACAGGGACGTCTCGAAGAAGACGTCCCAGGAGAGCCGCAGCGAGTCGAGCGCCCTGTCGACGGATGCTCCGGCGCCGAGGGCCGGGGGCGCCTCGCCCCCGATGTCGTGCGAGCGGTACCACAGACGCCACGGGAACGCCGACGCGACGACGATCCCAGTGACGAGGGCCAGCCCCGGCCACGCTCCCCGCCGCCGCGCCCACGACGCCGCGAAAGCGGCCGCGACGGCGAGCCCCGCCCAGAGCAGCCCCTCGCGCTTCGTCAACGTCGCCCCGGCGAAGAGGACGGCGACCGCGGCGAGGCGCCACCCCCGTCCGTCGTGCAGCCAGAGCGCGAGCTGCAGAGCACCCACGACGAAGAGGACGTCGACCAGCACGTCGGCCTGCGGGGTCATCAGCCGCTCGCCGAAGCGCGGCACGACGAGCACGAGCAGGAGCGACGGCCACAGCGCCCACGCGGGGACGTGCCGGTAGAGGCAGCCCGCGATCGCCGCGACGGCGCCGACGACCAGGAACCAGAACTGGAGATGGAACGTGACCGTGTCGGCGCCCCCCATCGCGTGGAAAGCCGCCGCGTCCACGATCGGCACGAGCGGCGGGTACGTCGGGCCTGCACTCGTCGTGAACACCTGCTCGTCCAGCCCGCCGAAGAAGTAGATCGCCTTCGCCTTCGGCACCCAGAACGCCCAGGCGTCGAACGCCTGCAGGCTCTGGAGACGCGCCGAGCGGAAGAACGCCTCGAGGAGCAGCCCGGCGAGCGCGACACCGGAAGCGGTCACGAGGAGAGAGAACGGAGTCGCGCTTGCCGACCCGACAAAGCCGCGTGGTCTTGCGCTGCGGAGGAGCACGCCTGCCGCCAGGGCCGCGGCGACCCCGACGGCGAGCGTCGCGAGGATTCCCCAGCCGCCAAAGGGCACACCGACGACGAGCAGCTGCGTCCAGACGACGCCGAAGGCGGCGACGCCGAGGAGGTAGCCGAGCCCGGCGAGCCGGAGCACGTCGCTCCAGCACGCGAAGCCGCGGCAGGCCCAGAGCAACGTCGTGCCCGTCACGGCGAACGCGAGATTGAGCGCGATGAGCCCGGCGAGCGGCCCGAGCGTCACCGCGCGCGCTCCAAGATCGAAAGGCCGTCCTCTCCCTCCCAAACGACGCGGCCGTCGGGGTAACCGCCGCGGTCGCAGGCGAAGCACAGGATCCACCGCGCGTCGCCTGCGGCCCTCCGGGGAAGCAGGAAATAGCGGAGGAACGTCTCGGCGTAGGTCGCGGTGAGGTCGGTCCAGCCGTCCTGCCGCGGCCCGACGGCGACCGCGAACGTGCCGTCCGGCGGGATCAGGCCGCGCGCCTCGAACAGGAGCCGCTGATCGGGGATCACCGAGTTTCCGCCGCCGGCCTCACGGTCGAGCAGGTCGAGCGACGCGTTCGCCCGCGCATTGGCGTTCGCGTCGCGGAACGCGTCCGGGTAGCGGACGAGCACGGCGATCGCGACGACCACCACCCAGTACGCGATCACCAGCTGGCGGATACCGACGGCCCGCAGGGGCCCTGGTGCGACCCGGTCTTCCGTCGGACGAGGGTATCGCGCCCGGTGGCCGTCGCCACCCAGGTGACGGATCAGGCCGACGTTACGTCGCGCAGGACCGCCGCCATCTCCTCGACGCGCGTCCTCCGAGAGAGACGGTCGCGCCACTCCGGCGACAGCTCGACGTCCGGGAGCCCGTCGACGCGCCACTGCGCATGGAGCTCCCCGAGCGCGACACCGATCGCGACCGGGTCGTCCGGCGGCGCCACGACACCGGCCCCCGTCTCGCGGATCAGCGCCGCGGCCGCGCCGTCCGGCGGGACGGCCGCGAGGATCGGCCGTCCGACCGCCACGTACTCGAAGACCTTCCCCGAGAGGACGCCCCTCCCGCGGCCTCCCGCCTCGGGGATCAGCAGGAGGAGCGCCTCGGAGTCGCGCTGCAGCGCGAGCGACTCGGCGCGGGGCGCGTACGGGAGGAGCTCGAGCCGGTCGCCGAGACCGAGGCTTTCCGCCCACGCCCGGTCTGGCTCGCGGAAGTCGCCGAGGAAGCGTGCGACGACGTCGAGCCCGGAGTCGGACAGAGCATGGAGGAACGGCCGTGGGTCGCGGCGGCCGAAGAAGCTTCCCGTGTGAGTGATCCGGAACCGGTCCGACGGATGCCGCTCGAGCCCCGCCACGTCGTCGAAGTCGGCGCCGTTGGGAATCGTCGTCACGTGCCCCTTGGGCTCGAGCGAGCGCGTCTCCTCGCTGATCGCCTCGGAGACGCACGTAATCGCGTCGGCGCGCGAGGCGACGAGCCGCGCGACGCGTTCGTGGAGCGCGGCCTTCGCCTTCGTCGCGGTCGTGTCCGCGCGGCGGTGGGCGTGGGAGACGAGCGAGTCGCGCAGGTCGGCGACCCACCGTGCGCCCGTCGCACGCGCGATCGCCGCTGCGATCAGGTGCGTCGACCCGGGCGGCGAGGTCGAGACGACGACGTCGATTCCGTGCTCGCGCACGAGGCGAATGCCGGCGGGGATGGCCGTGATCGCCCACGTTGCGTTCTCGTCGGGGACGACGAGCCTGCGCAGCTGGAGGCGCGCCTGTGTGAGCGCGCGCTCGACTCCGTACGTTCCCGCGAGCACCTCGGACGGCTTGCCGCCCGAGACGCCGACGTACCGCGCTCGGTGGACCCACGCGTGCGAGGGCATCCGCAGCCCCTCGTCGCGATGCAGCCAGCGCGGATCGTCCGGCGCGAGCACGTGCGTCTCGATCCCGAGCGCGGGGAGGTACTGCGCGAGCTTGAGCGGCCGCTGCACGCCTCCCCCGCCTGCGGGCGGGAAGTAGAAGCTGACGATGAGGGTCTTCACGGCCGGCGATGGTACTTCGACACTGCTCAGAGCCGATACAGCGACCAGCGGCCGTCGCGGAAGGTGGCCGGACGACTCGGTGCGAGGTCGGGCCAGCGCTCGCGGTCGACGACGAGCCACGTCGCGCCACACGCGCGGGCGGGCGTCACGACGTCGCCCGCACGGGCGGAGCGGAGAAACTCGCGGACACGCTCGCGCGGGCGGTTCTGGACCGTGTCGGCTACGTGGCTCACCGGGGCGATGCAGACGCGGATCGGCGCGTACGCGCCCAGGCGGTAGCTGGCGTTCGGATCGGCGTACACGACGGCTCCCGGCGGAACGTGCTCACGGACTGCAGCGAGGAGCCCGCGCGAGAGCGGGTTCGGCGGACGGGAGGTCGACGGTTCCCAGTTGGCGAAGCCGTGCACGTAGGTCGGAAGCAGGACGAGCGCGGACGCCAGTGCCGCGGCCCGCTCGAGCGCCAAGCGTCTACGAAGGCCGAAGACGAGCGCCCCGAGGGCGCCGAACACGGCGAACCAGGTCGCCCACGGAAGACCGCCGTGCTCGAGCGTGTACCCGAAGTCGCCCGGGTGGAGGAGCTGGAAGGCGATCCCGGCGGCGAGCGCAAGGGGGACGACAACGGGGCCGAGGAGCCGAGCCAGTACGCCGATCCCGCCGGCCAGCGCGAAGGTCAGGGGTAGGTAGCCGGCGAGGCGGCGCGACTGGGAGAGCGAGACCACGTCCGACAGCGGTGTGAACAGCCACGGCGTCAGGCAGACGAGGAACACCGCCAGCGAGCCGCCGACGACGTAGGCGGCCCAGCGGCGCTTTGCTGCGAGGCCGGCCAGCGGCACGAGGAGCAGCCCCGCGAGCGCGACGGCACCCGTGCGGACGAAGAGCTGCGGGGTTACCGAGAAGCGGTCGAGCGTCCCGTCGAGCTGGCCCGCGTACTTCTCGAACCCCCGGGCGCGCTCTGCCACGTCCGGAGTGACCGAGGCGGTGTCGGCCACGATGGGGAGGAGCCAGGCGAGGAACCCCGCCGCGGGGACGACGAGCGCCGTAAGCGCGAGCGCGCCCGCTGCCGCGTCGCGCCGGAGCCAGAGCCACCGAACGGCGAGGAAGCCCGCAAACGGGATCCACAGGAACAGCGCGTACGTGGGATGGACGACCGCCAACGCGAACGAGGCGGCGCCGGCCGAGGCGAGCAGCGGCGCCGTCGGCGTCCGGGTCGCCTCGAGCGCGAGCACGAGCGCCGCCGGGACGAGCAGCTGACGAGAGGCGGTGGCGGGGAGCGCCAACGCTGTGTACGCACCGCCGGCTCCCGGGGCCATCGCCACCATCGCGACGCCGGCCGCGGCCGACGCGGCCGCCGGCACGACACGCCGGAACAGCGCCCATCCTGCCCCGAAGCCGAGAACGACGACGAACGGTGCGAGCACGGTCGGCCCGTGGAGCACGACCTCGACGGGATCGGCTCCCGAGACCTTGGCCACGAGGGCGAGGAAGCCGTGCCACAGCGGGAAGGCGTACCCGGGGTGGAGACCACCGTCCGGGAACTCGTTCGCGCTGTCGAGCGACAGATCGCCGAAGGCGAGGAGCTTCTGGACCCGGGCCAGGTGGAAGAACCCGTCCCCGCCGACGTTCCCGGCGACGCGCCAGAGGAGCAGGCCGAAGAGCGCTCCCGCCGCGAACACCCAGGCCCTGCCGGGTATCGGCGGCGGGGGCGGTCGCCGGATCGCAAACGGCAGCGCGACGAGCCCCGAGGCGAGCAGCAGCGCCAAGGTGAGGTCGAGGGAGGCGGAGACGGCGAACGTCACGGAGAGGCTCGCGAAGACGAGGACGAGGGCCCAGGCCAGCGCCGCCGCGGCGCCCCGCACCCCGAGCGCGCGCGCGAGGAGCGCTCCGGGCGCGAGGACGACGGCGAAGCCGAAGACCAGCTGGACGAAGAGCCAGATGCCGCTCACCGTCGGAGCACGTCCGGGCGCGCCGGCCCCCTGACCCTCATCTTTCGAGCAACTCGTCGACGTCGCCGGACCCGACCCACGCGGCGGCGTCGCGGTAGAGCCCGGCGCGCTCGCCGCGGTGAAGGCGGCCGCGGACGACGAGCGACGCGCGGAGCATCCTCCGCGCCCGCTCCGCCTCGCCCTCGCGGCCGTGCAGCGACAGGTACCTCAGGTGCCCGCGGACGTTCTCCCGGAACAGCCGGCCGCCGTGCGCGGCGCCGCTCACGTGCACGCAGCGGGCCTCCGGTGTGAAGACGACCGCCCAGCCGCGATCGGTCGCACGGCGCATCCAGTCGACCTCCTCGCTGAAGAGGAAGAACCGCTCGTCGAACGGGCCGACCTCGTCGTACGCGCTGCGGCGGAGGAGGAAGCAGGCGCCCATCACCCACTCCACGGCGCGCTCGCTCCCGTGGTCGAACCCCGCGCCGTAGAACGCGTTGAACGCGCGCGACCGCGGCGCCAGCTTGCGGAGGTACAGGTACTCGGTCGCGAGTCGCCAGGCGGTCGGGAAGCCGCGCACCGAGCGCTGCAGGGTGCCGTCCGGGTTGAGGAGCCGCGGACCGATCGCTGCGGCGCGGGGATGCCGGTCTGCCGCCGCGACGAGCTGCGAGAGCGCGTCGTCGACGAGCCACGCGTCGGCGTTCAGGACGAGGACGTGCTCGGAGTCCGTCCCGGCGATCCCGCGGTTCCATCCGGCGGCGAGCCCGTCGTTCGCGGACTCGACCAGCCGCACCTGCGGGAAGCGGGCGCGGACGACGTCGACGGTGCCGTCCGACGACCCGTTGTCGACGACGACCGTCTCGATGCCCGCGACGCTCGCGAGGCACTGCTCGATCCAGGGGAGCGCGTCGTAGGTGACGACGACGCAGGCAACGCGCCCGGCGTCGTCACCCATGCTCGAGCCGCGGCCGCGAGCCGCCGCGGAAGCCCTCCCAGAGGAGGATCCCCGCGCCCGGCAGCGCCAGGGCGGTCGTGACGAGGAAGAAGAGGAACCCGGAGGCGAACGCCTGGTCGGCCGGCACGCCGACGCTGCCGAGGAAGCTCACGAAGAACGCCTCGCGGACAGCGATCCCGTTGAGCGTGAACGGCACGAGGAGGACGAGGAAGAAGAGCGGCCCCATGACGTAGTAGATGCGCGGCCCGAGTTCGATCCCGACGGCCTTCCCCGCCGCCCAGATCGAGAGCACCCGGACGGCCTGGATCGCGGTCGTGAAGACGAAGACGGCGACGAGCAGGCGGACATGACCGCGGAAGTGATGGACGCCGTCGTAGAAGGCCCGCAGCGGGCGGTCGAGCCGCATCCGCACGAGCAGCGGGCGCGTACGGGCGAGCAGCGGCCGAGCGCTCCGAGCGAAGAACACGAAGACGAGCAGGATCGTCCCCAGCACGAACGCTCCCTCGAGCCACAGGTACGCGCTCACGTCGTACTCCCCGATCGCGAGCACGAACCCGATCGCGCCGAGCAACACGGTTCCGGCTCCGCCGAGGCCGCGCTCGAGCAGGATGATCGACGTGATGTCGGCAGTCCGACCGGGGTGTCGGCGCGCGGTCTCGTAGACGCGCATCGCGTCGCCGCCGATCGACGTCGGGAGCACCTGGCTCGCCGCGTACGAGACGAAGTAGGCGCGCGTCAGCCACGCGAACGTGTCGTCCATCCGCTGCGCCCGCATCAGCCACTGCCAGCGGAGCGCCATCGGTAGGGCGGTTCCGATCATGATCGCGACGGAGAAGAGGAACCACCACGGGTCGGCGTCGAGCAGCGTGTCGACGATCTCGTGGATGTCGACCTTCCAGACCAGGTACGCGAGCGCGAGCCCCGTGACGAGCAGCGTGAGGCCGATCCGGACGGAGCGCTTCACGAGGCGAAGCGCGCGTGGACGCGCCGGACTGCATCGATCGCGTCGGCGATGTCGTCGTCCGAATGCGCGGGCGAGAGCGGCAGCGAGAGGACCTCCTCGCCGGCACGCTCGGCCACCGGAAGCCGTTGCTGCGAGGGGGAGCGCTCGCGGAACCACGTGAGCCGGTGCACCGGGAGGAAATGGATGCTCGTCGCGATCTGCTCCGCAGCCAGCGCCCGCTGGTAGTCGTCCCGCGTCGCGCCCGCCCCTTCGGGGTCGATCCGGACGACGTAGAGGTGGAGCGCATGCGTGTCGCGCGGGTCGCGGGCCAGCGGCGCGATGCCTCCGAGCCCGGCGAGGCCGTCTTCGTAGAGGGCGAACTGGCGGGCGCGGATCTGGAGGTGGAGCTCGACCTTGTCGAGTTGGACGAGCGCGATCGCGGCGAGCACGTCCGAGAGATTCGCCTTGAACCCCCAGGTCGACTGGTCGTAGCGCGACCCGTCGCCGCGCCGCGTGAGGCGCATGGCACGGATCGCCTCGGCGAGCTCGTCGCGGTTCGTCGCGACGAGGCCGCCTTCGCCCGCAGCCACATTCTTCGTGGCGTACAGAGAGAAGCACGTGACGTCTGAGAGGCCGCCGAGCTTGCGGCCGCGATAGCGGCTCTCGAGCGCGTGCGCGGCGTCCTCGACGACCGGCAGGCCGAGCGCGTGAATCGGGTCGAGGTCGCACGGCTGACCGGCGAGATGGACGGGGAGGATCGCCTTGGTTCGCTCCGTCACGAGGCCGGGAACGAGGTCCGGATCGAGATTGAGGTCGTCGTCGCGGACGTCGCAGAACATCGGTGTCGCACCGGTGTGCTCGATCGCGTTCGCTGTGGCCGGCCACGTGATCGGCGACGTGATCACCTCGTCGCCCCGCCCGACGCCGAGCGCAACGAGCGCGAGGTGCATCGCGGCCGTCCCCGAGGTGACGGCGAGCACGTGCCTCGCCTCGACGTACTCCGCCATGCGCTCCTCGAGGAGCGCCGCACGCGGGCCGGTGGTCAGCCAGCCGGACCGCAACGTCTCCGCGACGGCCTCGACCTCCTCGTCGCCGATCGCCGGCGGCTGGAAGCCGAGCGGGGTGCTACGACGGGTCCGCATCGA
>JBKPNM010000068.1:0-9721 GCA_046732615.1 Actinomycetota bacterium
CCGCACTTCTGGTCACGGCTCATCGCAGACGAGGCGTGGCTGTTCCGGGCCTGTCTCTACGTGGTGCTCAATCCGGTCGCCGCGGGTGTCTGCAGGCACCCACGTGAATGGCCGTGGTCCTCGTACCGCGCGACGGCCGAGGGCGACCCGGCGACGTTCGCGCCGGGTGAGGAGCGGCTTCTGCGGATGTTCGGAGCGACGCCGTCGGAGGCGAGACGGAGCTACGCCGAGGTCGTCGACAGCTCCGTCCGGAACATCCACGGCCGTCGTCTCGACGACCGCGAGCTATGGCGGGCGCTTGGCTCCGTGCAAGGCCCCGCGTCCACGGCGCGGGCCGCCTTGGGCCGGAAGCAGCTGACCGGCCCCTCCCCGATGTGCGCATCTGACCTCGTCTGACGGCTGCGAGCGGCGTTTGGTGTCCGACTTAAAGTCGGACACCACACGTCCCCAACGGCCGTCGCGCCTAGACGTCGAGCTCCATGCCGTCGTAGGCGAGGTCGACACCCTCGGGGGGGTCGAGCTCCGACGGGCGGTGCGTGAGGAGGAGCCGCCGCGCGCCGGAGGCGGCATAGGCGTCCAGTGCCTCCTCCGCGCTCAGGTGGCCGCGCGGCTCGCCGTCTGCCTCGCCGGTCTCCAGCGTCGCCTCGCAGACGAGGAGGTCGGCGTCGCGCGCGAGCTCGGTGATCCGGTCGCTCGGGCCGGTGTCGCCGGTGTACGCGAGCGTCGCCTGCCCGTTGGTGACGCGGAAGCCGTACGTCTCCAGGCGGTAGTGCGGAAGGCGCACCGGGAGCACGTCGAGACCGGCCGCGGTCGCGAACGAGACGCCGCCGTCGTACTCGTGCACGGTGAACGTGCGCTCGAACATGTCGGGGAACCCGAGCCGGGAGCCGAGCTCCTCGAGGAACACCCGGCCGCCGCGGTAGACCCAGAGCTCGGGGCGCGTGTCGTCGTGGCCTCGGCGGTAGAAGCTGCCCCAGACCCACGGGACGAGGTCGCCCCAGTGGTCGAGGTGGAAGTGCGTGATCGCGATGGCGTCCAACGACGGCCACGCCTCGGCCTCGCGCAGGCGGCCGAGCACACCGGGGCCGCAATCGAGCAGCAGGCGCCGGCCGTCCGACTCGACGACGTACCCGGAATGGGCGCCTCCCGCATTCGGCCAGGCCGGGGACGACCCGATGACGATGAGGCGCACGTTCCTATACTGACCGCGTGGAGCGGACGATTCGGGTCGTGATCGCGAAGCCCGGCCTCGACGGCCACGACAGAGGGGCGAAGATCATCGCGCGCTCGCTCCGGGATGCCGGCATGGAGGTCATCTACACCGGCCTCCACCAGACGCCGGAGCAGATCGTGGAGACGGCGATCCAGGAGGACGCCGACGCCGTCGGCATCTCGATTCTTTCGGGTGCGCACATGACCTTGGTGCCGCGGATCGTAGAGGGACTCCGTGCGAACGAGGCCGACGACGTGCTCGTGGTGGTCGGTGGCACGATTCCCGCGGAGGACGCCGACGAGCTGAAGCGACTCGGGGTCGCGGAGGTCTTCACGCCCGGCGCCCCGACGGGCGCGATCGTCGACTTCCTCCGCAGCGCGCTCGCACCCGCGTAAGCCGCAGCGGTTCTCTAGATGCCAGGGCGGAGGCCGTCGGTCTGGGCGGGTGTAGGCACGGCCGAGTCGTCCGGGTCGGCAGGGGTCGTCGCGACGGTCGTGCCGCCGGGGCGCGTCACGCGGGCGGCGACGAGCTCACCGGGGGCTCCGCGGAGCGCCGCCGCGGTGACCTCGGCCTTCGCCGTGAACACCGTCACGGCCTGCGCTGCGGTGCGTGCCTCGAGGAGACGGCGATCGGGGCTGGAGAGCGCGCCGGCGAGCGTCGTGTCGACGACGGCGTCGGGCGCCATCGACAGCGTGACGCCGCGCTCGCCCACGACGGGCGTCCACCTCCCGCCGGGCCACCAGCGCACCGAGGTCACGAGCAGCTCGAGCGAGCCCCCGCCAGCGGCCGCGGGCGTCCCGCGCAGGCCGAGCGAGAAGGTCGTCCCGAGACGGGCCGGGAAGAGAAGGCGCTCGGCGGCGTTGAGATACGGGAAGGGATTGACGGCTGCTCCGTCGTTCGGGTGCACCTCGAAATGGAGGTGGTAGTTGCCCTCGGCGTCCCCGGAGTCACCGACGTACGCGATCTGCTCGCCGGCCGTGACCTTTGCGCCGTCGGCGACCGCGAAGGAGACGCCCAGCTTGCAGCCGCCTCGATCCTCCGACTTCTCCGTGAGGTCGTTGTTGAGATGGATGTAGAGGTAGGTCGTGCCGCTCTTGCCGTAGAGGTAGAGCATGCAGCCCGCCCGCGCGGAGGTCGTCCACCACTTGATCTTCCCCGCCTCGGCCGCGACGACGGGCGTCAGCCACGGGACGCGCTCGATGTCGATGCCGGCGTGGCTCCCGTTCACG
Organism: Actinomycetota bacterium; assembly: GCA_046732615.1. Taxonomy (GTDB): domain Bacteria; phylum Actinomycetota; class Thermoleophilia; order Gaiellales; family Gaiellaceae; genus Gaiella. Next base: position 2,443 of record JBKPNM010000068.1, read on the forward strand.
CGCGAGTCGCCGAAGTTCATCCCGTATGCGTAGTCCCCGATGAGCGGGAACACGATCGCCTTGCCGTCGATCAGACCCGGCTTCGGCGCCGCGTCGAGAGAGCCGACGACGGCCGCGCAGAACAGTGCGGTGAGGATGAGGAGAGAGACCCCTCGTGCTGTCGTCCGGTGGCGATTCATGGCTCCGGTGCGCCGCGCGAAGGGCGGGACACTAGCAGACCGGTCGGGGACCGACCCTGGGTAGAGTCAGCCGCGTGAAGATCGCCGTCTGCGTCAAGCAGGTCCCCGACGCCACCGTGCACAAGCGGCTCGACCCGTCGACGCACCGTCTCGACCGCTCCGGCGAGGGAACGCTCAACGCGACGGATGTCAATGCCGTCGAGGAGGCGCTCCGCCTCAAGGAGGCCCAGGGCGGCGAGGTCGTGGTCGTGTCGCTCGGCCCGGAGAAGGCCATGGACTCGCTTCGCAAGGCCCTCGCAATGGGCGCCGACCGCGCCGTGCTCGTCTCCGACGAGGCAGCCGCGGGCTCCGACCTGCTCGCGACGGGCCGCGCGCTCGCGAAGGCGCTCGAGCGGGAGGAGGCGGAGCTCGTCCTCTTCGGGCAGCAGTCGAGCGACGCCGACGGCGCCGTGCTCTGGGCGTCCGTTGCAGACCGCCTGCGACGACCGATGGTCTCGCAGGTCGCGGAGCTGACGATCGACGGCGGCAGCCTTACCGGCAAGCGGCAGACGGAGTTCGGCTACGACGTCATCTCGGCGCCGCTGCCCGCGGTCGTCGCGGTCTCCGACGCGATCAACGAGCCGCGCTACCCGTCGCTCAAGGGGATCATGGGCGCCAAGTCGAAGCCGCAGGAGGTCGTCTCGCTCGCCGACCTCGGGGTCGACGCCGACGCCGCCGGCGTCGCAGGCTCGCGAACCGTCGTGCGCGCGGCGGCGCCTCCGCCGGCCAAGAGCGACCAGGTCCGGATCGAGGACGACGGCAACGCCGCGGCGATGATCGTCGAGTATCTCGCCGAGAAGAGGCTCGTTTGATGCCGGGCACGCTCGTCTACCTCGAGTCGCACGACGGCGAGCTGACGAAGGGCGGGCTCGGGCTCCTGTCCAAGGCGGCGTCGCTCGGCGGCGACGTCTCCGGGGCCGTGCTGGGGAGTGGTGTGCGCGACGCCGCTAGGGGTGCCGGAGCCTTCGGCGCATCGGCGGTCTACGTCGTGGACGACGAGGCGCTCTCGGCGCCGCTGCCGCAGCCGCGCGTGGACGCGCTCGAGGCTGTCGTCCGCGAGTCCGGCGCCGACAACGTGCTGTTCCCGGCCTCGGTGCTCGCGGCCGACGTCGCCGCGGGTCTCGCGGCGCGCCTCGAGGCGGGGCTCAACTGGGACCTGACAGACCTCCGGGTCGAGGGCGACGAGCTCGTCGGCGTGCGGCCCGCGCTCGGCGACACCGTCGTCGTCGACGTCGGGTGGACGACGACGCCGCGGCTGGCGCTCGTCCGCTCCGGGACGTTCGACCCCGTCGAGACCGGTGGCACGGCCGAGGTGAAGGACGTCGCCGCGACGTTCCAGGACTTCTCGACGCTCGCGGCGCTCGTCGGCCACCTCCAGGAGGAGTCGAGTGGGCCGGCGATCGAGGAGGCCGACGTGATCGTGGCCGGCGGCCGGGGGCTCGGCGGCCCCGAGGGCTTCTCGATCTGCGAGGAACTCGCCGCCGCGCTCGGCGGCGCCGTCGCGGCGACGCGAGCGGTCGTCGACGCGGGCTGGTACCCCTACTCCGCCCAGGTCGGGCAGACAGGGAAGACGGTCTCGCCGAGGCTCTACATCGCGCTCGGCATCTCGGGCGCGATCCAGCACAAGGTCGGCATGCAAGGGTCGGGGACGATCGTCGCGATCAACAAGGACCCGAACGCGCCGATCTTCGACTTCGCCGACGTCGGCGTCGTCGGCGACCTGACGCAGATCGCGCCCAAGCTCACCGAGCTCCTCCGGGCGCGCACGTAACCGGCCCGATGAGCGGCGTTCGCCCGGCCGACTACCCGCCGCCGTTCACGAGCGCCGACGTGCTCGCCGCGCCGACCGGCACCCCGGACGAGCGCATCGACGTCGGCATCCTGATCGTCGGCGGCGGCCCCGGCGGCCTTGCGTGCGCGGTGCGGCTCGGTCAGCTGCTCGAGGAGAAACCCGACGTCGGGGAGCGTCTCGGTGACGTCCCCGTGGCCGTGCTCGAGAAGGGCAAGCAGCCGGGCTCGCACCTCCTCTCGGGCGCCGTGATGAACCCCCGCGCGATCCGCAAGCTCTTCGCCGGACGGATCCCGATCGAGCAGATGCCGACATACGGGCCGGTGCACGGCGAGGCGGTCTACCTGCTCACGAAGGGCACGGCGCTGAGGATCCCGCCCCCGCCGACGATGATGAACCACGGCAACTGGATCGTCTCGATCTCCGAGCTCGGGCGCTTCCTCGCCGAGCAGGCAGAGGCCGGTGGCACCATGATCCTCCCCGAGACGACCGGCCAGAAGCTGCTCGTCGACCACGGCCGCGTCGTCGGTGTCCGGACGGGCGACAAGGGCCGCGGGAAGGACGGCGAGCCGCTCTCGAACTTCGAGCCCGGCGCCGACGTCACGGCCAAGGTGACGGTGCTCGCCGAGGGCACGGCCGGCCACCTCACGACCGCGGCGATCGAGCAGTTCGGCCTCCAGGGCGAGAACCCGCAGATCTGGGCGCTCGGCGTGAAGGAGGTCTGGAGAGTTCCGCGGCCGCTCCACAAGATCGTCCACACGATGGGCTGGCCGCTCCGCAAGCGGGCTCGGTACGGCGAGTTCGGCGGCTCGTGGATCTATCCGATGGGCGACGACCACGTCTCGCTCGGGTTCGTCGTGGGGCTCGAGTACGCCGACGTCGAGCTCTCGGCCCACGACCTCCTCCAGGAGTTCAAGACGCACCGGCTCGTGCGCAAGATCCTGCAAGGAGGGGAGCGCGTCGCCTGGGGCGCGAAGACGATCACCGAGGGCGGGCTCAACTCGGTTCCCTCGCGGCTCAACGCCCCTGGCCTGATGCTCGTCGGCGAGGGCGCGGGACTCGTCAACGTGCCGCGGCTCAAGGGCGTCCACTACGCAATCGAGTCGGGGAAGCTCGCCGCCGAGGCCGCGTTCGCGGCGCTCAGCCGCGGCGAGGTCGCGGGCCGGCGTGGCGCGCTCGACTCCTACGACGACGCCGTCCGCGCGAGCTACGTGTGGAAGGAGCTCGCAGAGGTCCGGAACATGCGCCAGGCGTTCGACAAGGGCTTCTTCGTCGGCGGCGCGCTCGCGAGCGCGATGACGGTGACGAATGGCAAGCTGCCGCCGAAGGAGCACCCCACCCACCCCAATTCGGACGCGCAACTGATGAGGACGGGGCGCGCGGCCCGGTACCCCGCGCCCGACGGGACGCTGACCTTCGACAAGCTGTCGTCGGTGTTCGCGTCGGGGAACCGCACGCGCGACGACCAGCCGAGCCACATCCGCGTGCAGACGCAGGTGCCGCGAGACCTTGCCGAGATGTGGGAGTGGATGTGCCCCGCGCACGTGTACGAGGTCGGCCAGGCGGACGACGACGGGACCGTGCAGGTTCTCGTCAACCCGTCGAACTGCGTCCAGTGCGGCGCGATCAGCGCCAAGGGCGGGCGGCTGACGCCGCCCGAGGGCGGCTCCGGGCCCGAGTACACGATCACCTGACCCCGTGGGCACCCCGCGGTTCGACGTGGTCGTGGTTGGCGCCGGAATCATCGGCCTGGCGACCGCGCGCGAGCTGCAACGGCGCCGCCCCGGCGGGCGGGTCGCGGTCGTCGACAAGGAGAAGGCGCCGGGCGCGCACCAGACGAGCCACTCGAGCGGTGTCGTCCACCGCGGCGTCTACTACGCGCCCGGCTCGCTGAAGGCGCAGCTCTGCGTCGAGGGCGCGGCGGCGCTGCTGGCGTACTGCGAGGAGCGCGGGATCCCGGTCCTGCGGTGCGGCAAGGTCGTCGTCGCGACCGAGGCGGACGAGCTCCCGCGGCTCGACGAGCTCCATCGCCGCTCGCTCGCGAACGGCGTCCCGCGCGTCGAGCTGATCGGCCCGGAGCGCCTGCGCGAGCTGGAGCCGCACGTCGCGGGGGTTCGTGCGCTCCATTCGCCGGAGACGGCCGTGGTCGACTTCGCCCGGGTCGCTGCGGCGTACGCCGACGACGTCCGGGCGGCCGGCGGCGAGCTTCTCCTCGGACGCGAGGTCGTCGCGCTCTCGCGTCGCGGCGGGACGGCGGTGATCGAGACGAACGGCGGCGACGTCGAGGCGGAGCGCGTCGTCGTCTGCGGCGGCGTCTTCGCCGACCGGCTCGCCGCGCTCACGGGGGCGCCGCCCGAGCCGCGCATCGTGCCGTTCCGGGGCGACTACCTCCGCCTCCGGCCCGAGCGTCGTCACCTCGTCCGCGGGCTCGTCTACCCGGTGCCCGATCCGGCATTTCCGTTCCTCGGCATCCACACCACCGTCCGGCCGGACGGCGACGTGTGGCTCGGCCCCAACGCGGTGCCCGCGCTCGCCAGGGAGGGGTATCGCCGGCGAGACGTCTCGCTCCGCGACGTCCGCGACGCGCTCCGGGCACCGGGATTTCGTCGCCTCGCCAGGGGGCACTGGCGCCTGGGTCTCGACGAGATGGTGCGTGACCTCTCCACCCGGCGGTTCGTCGCGGCGGCGCGGAAGCTCCTCCCGGAACTGGACGTGGACGACGTGCTGCCCGGGCCGTCAGGGATCCGCGCGCAGGCGCTCGCGGTGGACGGCACGCTGCTCGACGACTTCGTGTTCCACGAGTCCGACGGCGTCGTCCACGTGCGCAACGCCCCGTCGCCCGGCGCGACGTCGTCGCTCGCGATCGCCCGCGTGATCGCCGATCGCGTCTGACGCGGCGGCGACCTTCAGGGCCTCAGCTCACGGCGTCAACTCCGTCTTGGCGCGCTGCTCCCATTCGTTCGCCATCGCGACCCGCTGAGCGAGCGTCGGGTGGGTCTGCAGCACGAGGTAAGCCCACGTGGGCGGGCTCGGGTCCGAGAGCGACGTCTTCGCGAACTCGCGGAAGAGCCCGCGTGCAGCGGCCGGATCACGTGTCGTCCGGAGTGCCTTCCAGTCGGCCTCGCTCTCCATCCGGCGACTCACCAGGTTCTGCGCGGGCGACACGAGCAGCTGGAAGGCTGCGACGACGAGCAAGACGAGCGGCACGGCTGCAGGCTCGCCCATGCCTCCGCGGCGTCTCGTCGCCAGCATCAACAGGAACGCCCCGGGTAGCGCAAAGACGGCGAACCAGCCAACGGCCTTGATCAGGTGCTCGCTCGAGTGATGCGCGACCTCGTGGGCCAGGACCACGTCGACCTCGCCCGACGAGAACCGGCCGTCCAGGAGCGTGTCCCAGAGGACGACCTTGCGGGTGTCGAGTAGCCCGAACGCGTACGCGTTCGCCTGGCTCGTGTCGCCACTCACGTCCTGGATCCTGAGGTCGATCCCCGAGACACCCTGCTGTTGCTCGAACCACTGGAAACGGGCCTGGAGGACCACGTCGTCCGTCTTGGATAGACCCGTAGTGAGGAAGGGCGCCGCCCAGATCGAGACGAGTGCGATCGCGACGAAGACGCCCGCCCCGGGGATCCACCACCACGAACCGAGCCAGCGGGCGAGCGCCATCACGACGAGCAGGGCGACGCACACGGCGATGAACGTCCCGCCGAGCACGAGCCACCCACCGAAGATCGCCTCGAGGTAGCCGATCTCCGAGACCCCGTGGCGCCGGTCCCACCACAGCGCCGCGACCGAGAAGGGCAGCTGCGTCAGCCAGACGATCGCGAGGCCGACCATCCCGACGAACATCCCGGTCCCGATCGGGCCGGCCGCGGACTCGCGGATGAATCGTGTGCCGTGTTTGGCGTAGATCCAGAGAGTCAGCAGAGCCGCTATCTGCGCGAGCGCCCAGTCGACGTAGAGAAAACGTTCGTACCGCTCGGCCTTCGAGACGAGGTCTGCGCCGAACGTCGCGTCGACGTTCACGCGGGGCAGGGAAAGGTCGTCGGGGACGACGCTGCCTGCCAGGAGCCATGCCGCGGCGACCCACCCGACGGCAACGAGCGCGTAGACGCCCGCCCGGGCCGCGACCGCGCTCCTCACGGACCGACCTCGAAGGGAAGGAGCGGGAGCTGGACGGGCTCCGGAGGGCGGCCGCGCAGGACGGGGGACGAGTCCGGGTATCGCGACGTCAGGAGAAAGAGGTATGCGTAGACCTGCGCCTGATAGCGGAGCGCGGCCGCGCCGAGGTCACGGAGCCCGGGCGGCATCCGCCCGGTCACGAGCGCCGCGAGCCAGCCCATGACCGCAACGACGGTCAGCACGCCGCTGTACGCGAAGGAGAGCACGAGCGCGGGAAGCACCAGCACCGCCCGCGCCAGCACGCCGAGCCGGCGCTGGCGCGCCGGCGGCGCGATCGTGAGGTCGATCGGGTAGCTGCCCTCGCGACCCACGAACCCGGGGAACGGCCGTCCGACCACGTGGAGGAACGCCCAGACGTGCGTCGTCGCCCGGACGAAGGCCGCGAGAAAGCGGTGGAGGAAGCGCGGCACCCGGCCGAGCACGAGCGCGAGCACCCAGGCGAGCACCGCCGCGAGCACGGCCGGAACCGCCCACAGCGTCAGCCAGAGGAGGTGCGGGATGACGAGCAGGAACCGGAACGCGACGAGCAGGCGCGGGCGGCCGAGGTCGTCCCGCACGCCGATCGCGACGGGGTGCGCGGGCAGCTCCGGCGACGGGTCGACCCGTCCGGGCGTTGCAAGCGGATATCGGTCGGTCAGGAGCAGCGCGTAGGCCGCGGCCTCGGCGCCGTAGCCGATCGCGTACGTCGCCGCGTCGCGCATCCCGCGCGGCATGCGCCCCCGCGCGAGCGAGGCGAACCACCCGAGCAGCGCCACGGCGACGGCCAGACCGCCGGTGCCGCTGAGGAGCGCGATGCCCGACCAGCCCCCGAGCGCGGCCGAGCCGCCGAGCGTCGACGAGAGCAGGAGGGCGGGAATTGCGAGCAGCAGCCGGAAGCCGGCGCCGAGCCTCCCCTGCCGCGCGGCCGGGGCGATCTCCACGTCGACGGGATACGGATCGGATCCCGTGAACCTCGGGTATGGCGACGCCGCAAGCGTGAGGTACGCCGTGAGGTGGACGGTGTACCGGATGTAGGAGGCGAGGAAGCGGTGCAGCGTCCCGGGCGCGCGCCGCTCGAACAGCACCGCGAGCCAGACGACGAAGGCGAGCA